>CAVFKS010000014.1:0-32371 GCA_963623015.1 Clostridia bacterium | reverse complement strand
ACGCGAGAACCAGAATGGAAACTCGCCGCCTAAACCCCGCCCCGGCGGGCACTCCAGCGTGCCCAGAGAGGGTAGTCAGTCCCGCTTAGCCCCGACGACGGCCACGCGGCAGATGGATTTCGTCCTCGTCGCCCTCCCGCTTTCACGGTCGGTACAGATGAATACCCCCACGAGTTAAGCACTCACGGCCACCTTCAACAGCTTTAAGATCCACTAGCCCATAATCAGAATTATCAGGCGGCATTCCTCAGGAACATTGTTTCTTATAGCAAAAAGACGCCGCCTAGCATTGCTATGCAGCGTTTTCGTGGTGCGCCCGGAGAGACTTGAACTCTCACGTCCTAGGACACTAGAACCTAAATCTAGCGCGTCTGCCAATTCCGCCACGGGCGCATTGGGAAATAGATTAGCAGGCGGCGAAGGTTTTAGGAAACCCCCGGCGCCTGCCCTAAACCGAACGCGCCTGCGGCTACTTCTGCAGCTGGAAAGTCTCGATGACCTCCTGGCGGCGCTTGTGCTCCATAACAAAGGAGTACACCGGAATGGTGCCCGACAAAGCAGTGGTCAGCCACTTAACCGGATCCCAGAACACCTTGGGGGCCAGGTTGAGAACTGAGAAGAGGTAGACCACGTAGAAGATGCCGTGGATGCGGGCGATATAGCTAGCCCAGCCCGGCAGATCCATGCCGAAGATGTATTCGGCAATCATGCGGGCGGTCAGCAGCAACAGCCACGAACCGGTAAGCCACGCGGCCATCGAGAAGAAGTTCAGGGCCGTCTTCACCCGCTTCTTGCGCTCCGGGTGGATCTGCTTCGGGGCCTGAGTTGTCATGCTTGCACTTTCACTTTCTACACTTTGGCTGCGATTGGCAGCGCGAGTATTCTGCTGCGAGCTTAGCGGATGAGCGCGGTGGCGTGTCCTAGGCGCCAGGGCCTGCGTCTTGGCCGCCGCGGGTCTGGCGGTTGAGGTCATTGAACTCCTCGACGCTAAGCTGCGGGCGGGCGGGCATGAAGGACTCGTCGATCTTCTTCATCTTGCCCTTGTCTTTTTCCCGATCCAGCTCATAGGCCTCGGCGTCGCCGTTTTCTTCCAGGAACTCCAGCCGGTCATTCTCATGCCGGATGGCGGAAAAATACGCGTAGATAACGAAAGCCGCGAACAGGGGCCACTGGAAGGCATACCCTAAGTTCTGGAAAGAGCCCGAGCCGGACCGGAAACGCCCCCACTGCCACAGAGCCAGCAAGATGAAGGTCACGACCAGCAACGCGATGACAAGCAGGTGCCACCAGCGAATCTTCACCCTCTTCCGCGGAGGGCTTGACGTGGGGCTATCAGTAGACATAACAGCCAGTATACCGGCGATATTTCCTAACGAAAGTCCCCCGGCCGCACCGCCGCATCGATGGTGCGGTTAACGGCAGTCTCCATTGGCCCGCGCCTAAACCGCATTCGCCACGCCATCGCCCCGGCAGAGCCCAAGGCGAGCGTGAGCCAGAACGCCAGATTATGCCCGGCGGCCGGCAGCGCCTCTTCCTCGCCGGGGGCGAGCTCGGCCTGCTCGGCATAGTAGCGGTCCCACCACTTGGCATCGGCGGCATAGTACTCGTCATAGTCGGCGGCGCCGGCCACCTTGTCCTGGTAGACGCTCCACGGCATCTCATGTTCCGGGCCGGCGGCGCTGTCTGTCTCCTCGCCCACCGGCAGGGCGGGCACGAACCCGCCCACCAGCCAACCAGCAGTAAGGGCATGCGCCACGTAGACGCTCAGCGCCATCGACCCCATCGCGCGCAGCGGGTAGGCTGCCTTGCACACGATGGCCGCGCGGCACAGAAGCAGGCACGCAGAGATAATGGCGGTCGCAAAAAGCAGCGAACACAGCACGTCAATGACCCCGCCGGAGTGCGGCTCCCACGAGCCGTAGCTCAGCAGGAAGATACCCAGGCTCGGCTCTTGCGGCGCGAAGTCGCCCTGCTGCACCAGGCTGGGGCCAGCACCCGGCTCCCACCCGCCATAGCGCAGCGGATAAGAGGCGGCAGCCGCCGCGAAACCTACCACGACTGCCACGGCCTGAGCCACCAGGTTGTGCGTGAGCAGGCGATGGATAAGGATCCCCGCCGTGCCATAGGCCAGCCACGCCAAAAGCGGGTACGCCCCGGCCAGCTCGGGGCCGCTAAAGCCCACGAAACTCGCGGCGGCTGCCACCGCCGGGCCTACCACGACCAGCCCAGCCAGAAGCGCCCAGACTCGCGCGGTGCGCCACCTCGTCACCGGCCCGAGCGCCAGCAAGATCCACGCGATGGACTGCAGCACCACGACCACGCCCGATTGCACCGACGACAGCGCAATTCCCAACGCCATGATGAGCACTCCGCGCACCAGCAGGCGATGCCGCGCAATACCAAGCTCCGCCCCACCCGCGGCGTTGCCGGAGGCCATCATCAGCGACGTCGACACGCCCGCGAGCACCGCAAATAGCGCCGAGGAATATCCCGACGCCAATGCCGCACCCGGGAAGGAATAGGACGCTAGGTGCACGAACACCATGCCGACGATGGCCAGGGCGCGGGCCAGGTCATACCCGTGAATGCGGTTTTTCATCGCCTCAGATTAGCCTGCCGGCGAAGGCCGATAAAACTAGCCGCGGGCGAGCTCGCCGATGACCTCCACCAACTGCGCCAGGGCACGCCCCCGGTGCGAGGCGGCATTCTTCTCCTCGGGGCTTAACTGGGCGGAGGTGCGATCCTCACCGTCTGGCTGGAACAGCGGGTCATAGCCGAAACCGCCCTCCCCGCGCGGGGCGTCGACGATGCGCCCCGGCCAGCGGCCCTCGGCCAGGTGCTCCTTGCCGTCCGGGGTGACCAGCGCGCACACCGAGACGAAGGCGGCCTGGCGGCGCTCGGCGGGGACATCGGCAAGCTGGGCCAGGAGCAGCTGGTTATTGGCTGCGTCGTCGCCGTGGCGGCCCGACCAGCGCGCGGAGAGCACGCCGGGCATGCCGGAGAGCTCCTCGACGGCGAGGCCGGAGTCATCGGCCAGCGTGGCCAACCCTGTGTGCGCCACCCCGGCGCGCGCCTTAATCAGCGCGTTATCGGCAAAGGTACGCCCGGTCTCGCGCGGCTCCGGATAGGGCTCCACCGCGGACAGGGGCACCAGCTCCACGCCGGCGATGCCCGCCGCGTCCAAGATCTGCTGCAATTCTCGCAGCTTGCCCGGGTTATTGGAAGCAACCAGGAGCTTTACCATCCCAGGGCCGCCTTCTGGGCCTCGATGAGCTCGTAGCAGCCCTTCTCGGCCAGGTCGAGCATGGAATTGAGTTCTCCGCGGCCGAAGAGGCCGTGCTCGCCGGTGCCCTGGATTTCGACAAAGTTACCGGATGCAGCCATCACCACGTTGAGGTCGACCTCGGCGCGAGAGTCCTCCTCATAGGGCAGATCCAGCGAGGGGCGGCCGTCGATGATGCCCACGGAGACCGCCGCGATGGGGTCCAGCAAAGGCTTACCCGGGACCACGCCCTCGGCCTCGAGGAAGGAGATGGCGTCAGCCAGCGCCACGTAGGCGCCGGTGATGGAGGCAGTGCGGGTGCCGCCGTCGGCCTGGAGGACGTCGCAGTCGAGCTGGATGGTGTTCTCCCCCAGCTCGGACAGGTCCACGGCCGCGCGCAGCGAGCGGCCCACCAGACGGGAGATCTCGTGCGTGCGGCCCTTGACCTTGCCGCGCATGGACTCGCGCGGCATGCGCTCGTGGGTGGCGGAAGGCAGCATGGCGTACTCGGCGGTCAGCCAGCCCTCCCCCGAGTCCCGCTTAAACCGCGGGACGCCGAATTCCACGGAGGCGGTGCACATCACGCGGGTGTTGCCGAACTCCACCAGGACAGACCCGGCGGGGTTCGAGGTGAAATTGCGGGTGATGCGGACGGGGCGAAGTTCATCGAGGGCGCGGCCATCGGCGCGTACAAAATCATTCATGCCCTCAACCCTACCGCGCCGGCTAGAGCTCGAACTGCATGTCCTGCGCGGCGACGGTGACCTCGCCGTCAAACTCCGCGCGCGCCGCGGCCACAGTGGCCCGGGCGTCACCCCACGGCTGCAGGTGCACCAGCACCAGCTGCTTCACGCCGGCGGCCTGGGCAATGCGGCCTGCCTCCGCGCCCGACATGTGCATGCCGTCCACCTTGCCCTCACTGCTGGGGCCCCAGGCGGCCTCGCACAGGAAGAGATCGGCGCCGCGGGCGGCATCGACAAGCTCCTCGGTGTAGGCGGAATCCCCGGAGAAACAGATGACGCGGCCGGTAGCCGGCTCCTCCAAGCGCAGCGCATAGGTCTCCACCGGGTGGATGACGGGATACGGGGTGACATAGACGTCATCGATTAACTCCCGCTGCCGGGCGCGCCAGGGGGAAAAGGCGAAGGTATCGGAGAGATCGTCGACGCCGTCCGGGTGATCATCCGAGACCAGGCGGCCCAGGAAATGCGGGGTATACCCCGGGCCAAAGCACAAGTTGCGGGACTTGGCGGGGCGTACCCCGTGGTAGCGGCGCCAGATGACCAGGGACGGGAAGTCCATGCAGTGATCGGCGTGCAGGTGGGAGAAGATCACGTGGGCGTCGTTGGGGTCCTGGTACTTCTGCAGCTGCGCGAGGGTGCCCGGGCCGAGATCCATCACGATAGAGGGCGCGTTATCGAAAGACACCAAGTAACCTGTGGCGGCATTGCCGGGGACGGGCACGCTGCCGGAACAACCAAGGACGGTCAACTTCATGGCCCCATGATTCCACGATTGGCCCGAAAATGCCCGTTTTCGCCGGGTGTGGGAGCGAAAATCAGTTTTCGGCGCTAATGTGCTCGAACTCACCCGGGCCGCGGCCGAGGAAGCGGGCGGCCAGCCGCTCGAAGATGGCCGGGTCGCCCGTGGACTCGAACACGCGGGTGGGGCGGTTGTCTTCGGGGGCGAGCAGGTCAAGCTCGGTGAGCGTGCGCAGGACGTCCTTGGTGGTCTCCTCCGCGGAGTTGACTAAGGTGACGTGATCGCCGACCGCGAGCTGGATGACGCCAGTCAGCAGTGGGTAGTGCGTGCAACCCAGCACTAGCGTGTCGATGCCGCGGGCCTGCAGCGGCGCCAGGTAGTTCTCCGCCACGCCCAGGATCTGGCGGCCGGAGGTGATCCCGCGCTCGACGAAGGGCACGAAGTCCGGGCACGCCACGGCGTGGGCCTCGACGGTGGGGTTGACGGCGAAGAGATCCTGGTAGGCGCCGGACTGGATGGTGCCCTGCGTGCCGATGACGCCGATTTTCCCATTGCGGGTGGTGGCTATCGCGCGGCGCACGGCCGGGCGGATGACCTCGATGACGGGGACGTCGTAGCGTTCGCGGGCGTCGTGGAGGAAGGCCGCGGTGGCGGTGTTGCAGGCGATGACGATCATCTTGCAGCCGCGCTCGACCAGCTCGTCGGCGATCCGGGCCGAGAGCTCGCGCACCTCCGCGATGGGCCGCGGGCCATAGGGGCCGTGGGCGGTGTCACCGATGTAGAACAGGGACTCGCGCGGCAGCTGTTCCATGAGTGCGCGGGCCACGGTCAGACCGCCCACTCCGGAGTCAAAGACGCCGATGGGCGCCGCCGGGTCAAGCGGGCGGGCGGGGTTGGGGCTAGGTGCGTTCACGGCGGCCCATCCTACGCCGCGATGCCGGACGCGGGCCGCTTCTTCGCGCGCGGCGCCGGATCATCGGAGGTGATGATCATGCCGGCGAGGATGCCGCCTAGCGCGCCGAAGAGATGGCCCTGCCAGGACACGCCCTCCGTAGTGGGCAGCACTCCCCACACCAGGCCGGAGTAGGCAAACGCTAGGAGTACGCCCAGCACGGTCTGGGAGAAGGAGCGGTTGAACAGCCCGCGGATAATCAGGTAAGCCAGCCAGCCGTAGATCATGCCGGAGGCCCCGATGTGGACGGTGGCCGGCCCGCCGGTGAGCCAGGTGCCCAGGCCGGCGCAGAGCATGACGATGGTCGAGACCTCCAGGAAGGCCTTGCGCCCCGACAGGCCCACCAGGAAGCAGAAGATGGCGCCGGGGATGGAATTGCCGATGAGGTGGTTGAAGTCCGCGTGCAGCAGGGGCGCGAAGAAGATGCCCCAGATGCCGCTGAAGTCGCGCGGGCGGATGCCGAAGTTATCCAGGCCCCCAGCGAAGATGAAGGTGTTGATGAGGTGCACGGTCCAAACCAGCACCAGGTAGCCCAGGCCGAAGGTCAGGCCGGATTTCAGGCGCCCGGAGCTGGTGTAGTTCACCGACGCCCCGCGGTTGGTCTTGGGCGCCGGGGCGCGATAGTTGTTGGGGGAACCGCCATAAGTCATAGTTCCTTTACCCTAGCGCATCGCGGGGGTGGGTTCAGTCCTAGTTACTTCGTCAGCTGGGACAGGGTGACCAGCCCCAGGCCCGGGCTGGCCTGGGCCACGGCGTCCACGATGGCGGCCTCTATGGCCCCCGCCGCCGCAACCCCCAACGCAGTCATCTCCGGGATACCCACCCCCACCGGGGCCGGGGCCAGCGACAGCGCGAACAAGGTATCGCCATCCAGGGGCGAGTGGGCCGGGCGCACCGCGCGGGCGATGCCGTCGTGGGCGCTCAATGCCAGCCGCTTGGCCTGGGCCTTCGTGACCGGGGCGTTGGTGACCACCGCGCCGATGGTGGTGTTGAGGTGGGCTGCGGCCGGGTGCTCGACCGCGGCGAAGGCCGCCGGGTTCACCCGCAGGGTGCGATCGCCGAAGAGCTCACCAGTGGCGGCATCGACGACTTCGCCCACCGGGTTGGCCACGACGCAGGCCTCCACGAAGTACTCGCCGGCGGCGGCTTCGGGCGCGCCCGAAGCCGCCGCGCAGGCGCCCGGCGGTGGCCCCGCAGCCCGCGCCCACGGTCCCGCGCGCAGGATCATCGCCGGCCAAGGCGCGGCGCAGGGCTGCGGCGCCATCGGCAGCCTCGGGGTAGCGGACCTCCCCCACGGCCAGATCGAAGATGACGGCGGCCGGCACAATCGGCACGCGCGGGCCGGGTTTTCCTTCCCCGAAGACGGGAAAGCCCACCCCGCCGGCGGCCAGTTCCCGCATGACGCCATCGGCGGCGGCCAGCCCAAACGCGGACCCGCCGGCCAGCACCAGGGCGTGGATCCTCTCCACCGTGTTGTGGGGCTCGAGCAGGTCGGTCTCGCGCGTGCCCGGCCCGCCGCCGCGCACGTCCACGGCGGCCAGCGCCCCGTGCGGGCCCGGATATAACACGGTGACCCCGGTATCGCCGAGGCTTAGGTGCCCGACCTGGAGGCAGGGGGCATCGGCAGGCTGGGTGGTGTCCATGGGCTAGTCCATCATGGCCTGCAACAGGGAGTCCTGCGCAAAGGCCAGCCACTCCACCACGGCCTCCTTGTCGGCCAGGGCGCCCTCGTTCGGGGCATCGCCAGCGGCAACATAGAGGCGCAGATCATTAAGGCCGGCGACAAACGCGTGAGCCTGCTCCTCATCGAGGCTGACCTCTACCCCGCCGGTAGGCCCCAAGGCCTCGTTGACCACCTGCAGGTTAGCCAGCTTGGCGCGGGCGATGTCGTTTTCATACAGGGAACGCAGGAGCGAGTTATCCCCCTCGAACTCCTCGTCGCCCTCCTTCTCAAAGTCCGGGAACAACCGGGCCAGGGAGGGGTCCGTGGGCGGCTCCTTGTGGCCGGCGGACATGCCCATCATCTCCGCCAGCTCGTCCTTCGGGGCGGACTGGGCGCGGCGGATGATCGCCTCGCTGACCGTGGCGGTGAGATCCCCGATGACCTCGCGCTCAATCGGCTCGAAGCGGGCCACGTACTTGACCGGGCGCATCAGGCCCTTCTTCTTTTTCCACTCTTGCATTGTGTGCCTATCCCGCCTGCTGCATGGTGGCCCATAGTCCAGCCACCTGGAGTTTCTTCACGTCGGCCTCCACCTTATCGCGCTCCCCGGAGCTCACGGCGGCTTTGCCTTCGGTATGGACCTGCATCATCAGCTCGTTGGCGCGCTTTTTGTCATAGCCCAACACCGTCTGAAACACATAAGACACATAGGACATGAGATTGACCGGGTCATCCCACACGATGCACATCCAGGGCAGGTTCTCGCTGGCCGCGACGTCTACCTGGAGGTCTTCTTCCAAGTCCGGGGTAGCCATGGGAGAGGCCAGCCAGACCGGCAGTGGGGCACTCATAAAGGGGGAATTCATGTGCTTTAGCCTAATCAATGCCCGGCCCAATTTCGATATATCGGGGGCGGTTGGCGCGCGCAGCGGGAGCTGAGCGCTGACCCCAAAAGGGCCCGCCTGGTTTCCTCCCGGGGAATTCCCAGTAAGATTGGGTGGCGTGAATAACACTCCCGCTACCGCTCTACCAGCAGGCCGCTCCACCGGCCTGCTTACTGATATGTACGAGCTGACCATGCTCCAGGCCGCCCTCCGCGACGGCACCGCCGACCGCCAGGTGGCCTTTGAGGTCTTCGCCCGGCGCCTGCCCGGGGAACGCCGCTACGGCGTCGTGGCCGGCACGCCGCGCGTACTGCGCGCCATCCGGGACTTCCACTTCACCGAAACCCAGCTGGCCCGGCTCGGCTTCCTCGACCAGGTCACCCTGGATTACCTGCGGGACTACCGTTTCACCGGGCAGGTCGACGGCTACCGGGAAGGCGAACTCTACTTCCCCAACTCGCCGCTTCTAACCGTGCGCGGCACGTTCGCCGAGTGCGTGGTGCTAGAGACCGTGGTGCTGTCGATTCTCAACGCGGACTCCGCGGTGGCATCGGCGGCCTCGCGCATGGTCACCGCCGCCGACGGGCGCCCGATCATCGAGATGGGCTCGCGCCGCACCCACGAGTACGCCGCCGTGACCGCCGCCCGCGCAGCCTACCTGGCCGGCTTCATGGGCACCTCCAACCTGGAGGCCGCCCACCGCTACGCCATCCCGGCCTCCGGCACCGCCGCGCACGCCTGGACCTTGGCGCACGTCAACCCGGACGGCACGCCCAACGAGGAAGCCGCCTTCCGCTCCCAGATCGCCACCCACGGCGTCGACACCACCCTCCTGGTGGACACCTATGACATCACCAAGGGCGTGGAGACCGCCATCAAGGTAGCCGGCAAGGAGCTGGGCGGCGTGCGCATCGACTCCGGAGATCTAGGCGCCGTCACCCGCCAGGTGCGCAAGCAACTCGACGAGCTCGGCGCGCACAACACGAAGATCATCGTCAGCTCCGACCTCGACGAGTTCACCATCGCCGGGCTGCGCGGGGATCCCGTCGACGGTTTCGGCGTGGGCACTTCCGTGGTCACCGGTTCCGGGGCGCCCACGGCGTCGATGGTCTACAAGCTCGTCGAGGTCGACGGCCACCCCGTGGCCAAGCGCTCCTCCTCCAAGCAGACCGTCGGCGGGGCCAAGCGTGCGCTGCGCACGCACCGCTCCACCGGCGTGGCCCTAGAGGAGATTGTCTACCCCTTCGACCAGCCGCGCCCGCAGCTGCCGGCGCACCTGCAGGTGCGCGAGCTGACCTGCCCCCTCATCCGCGACGGCAAATTTGTCGAGGATCTGCCCGACTTGGAGTCCGCGCGTGAGCATCTCGATGCCGTCCGCGGCACCCTACCCTGGGAGGGCCTGGCCCTGTCGCGCGGCGATGTCGCCATCCCCACCCGGATGGTGGGCTTCGGCCCGCTAGACTAGCTGCAATGAGCACCAGCCCGCAGCAGCCCGATTCCGCCCGACCTGACGCAGGAGAAGACGCCGAGCTTGACGCGGCATCGACAGACGGGCTCGACACCGAGGAGCTGCTGGCCGCAGCCGTTAGCGCTTTAGGCGGGGCGCGGCGCGCGGGCCAGGTGGCCATGGCCAATGCCGTCGCCCGCGCGTTAGACTCCGAGCGCCACCTGGCCGTCCAGGCCGGCACGGGCACAGGCAAGTCGCTGGCCTACCTGGTGCCGGCCATCCGGCACGCCATGCAGTCGCGCACCACGGTCATCGTCTCCACCGCCACGCTGGCCCTGCAGCGCCAGCTCATCGAGCGCGACCTGCCCCGGCTTGCCGATGCCCTGGCCACGGTCCTCGACCGCAAGCCCACCTTCGCCATCATGAAGGGGCGCAACAACTACCTGTGCCTCAACAAGATTGCGGCCACGCCGGACGATCCGGAATCCCTCATCGACGAGTCCGAAATCTCGTGGCGCGGGCGCGCCGTCAAGCGGATCCACGCCTGGGCCGAGGACACCGAGACCGGCGACCGCGACCACCTGGAGCCGGGTGTGCCCGATGACGTGTGGCGCACCGTGTCGGTGACCTCCAACGAGTGCCTGGGCGCTACCCGCTGCCCGCACGGGGAGGAGTGTTTTGCGGAGTTGGCCCGCCAGGCGGCGCAGAAGGTCGACGTCATCGTCACCAACCACGCGCTGCTGGCCATCGACGCGCTCTCCGACGCCAATATCTTGCCCGAGCATGACGCCGTCATCATCGACGAGGCCCACGAGCTTGACGGCCGTATTACCTCGGTATCCACCGAGGAGCTCACCGCTCGCGCGCTGAAGATGGCGGCCAACCGCGCCAAGTCCCTGGGCGGCGAGGGCTCCCTGGCGGATCTGGCGGAGGAGTTTTCCACCATCATGGCCGAGCAGGCCCCGGGCCGGTGGACGGACATGGACGAGCTGGCCAAGGGGCACCTGCGGGCGCTCACCGATGAGCTGGCGCGGGTCAAGTCCAACGTTTCTCGCGCCCCGGAGGGGGAGGCCGCCAACGATCCCGAACGCGCCGCGGAGCGCCAGAACTTGAGCAATCACTTGGGCGATCTTGCCGATGCCGTCGCCCGCATCCTGGAGGTCTTCGCCACCGGCAACCCGGCCGATCACGAGGACGTGGTCTGGCTAGAGCGCGGCGGGGATGGCCGCGGGGACACCCTGGCGGTGGCTCCGCTATCCATCGCGGATATGCTGCGCCATAGCCTTTTTGCCGAGCAGACTGTCGTGCTCACGTCGGCCACCCTGGCACTCGGCGGGCGGTTTGATGCCATGGCCGCGCAGTGGGGCCTGCCCACGGGCACGTACGAGACCCTCGATGCCGGCACGCCCTTCGACCCCGCCAAGTCCGGCATCCTCTATACGGCCGCCCACCTGCCCGCGCCGGGGCGCGACGGGCTGGCGCCGGCGACCATCGAGGAGATCTACGAGCTGATTATGGCCGCCGGCGGGCGCACCCTGGGCCTGTTTTCCTCCCGCCGCGCCGCCACGGAGGCCGCCGAAAAGCTGCGCGCCCGCCTGCCGTTTGACCTCTACGTGCAGGGCGAGGACACCATCGGCGCCCTGGTGGAGAAATTCGCCGCCAATGAAAACTCCTGTCTATTTGGCACGCTGACCCTGTGGCAGGGCGTCGACGTGCCCGGGCCTGCCTGTTCCCTGGTGCTCATCGACCGGATCCCCTTCCCCCGGCCGGATGATCCGCTGCTGCAGGCCCGCGCGGACGCGGCGAAGGCCGCCGGGCGCAACGGTTTTATGGAGGTCTCCGCCACGCACGCTGCGCTGCTCATGGCGCAGGGGGCGGGCCGCCTGCTGCGCCACGTGGGCGACCGCGGAGTGGTAGCGGTGCTCGATAGCCGGCTGGAGACGAAGCGCTACGGTAGCTTCCTCAAGGCCTCGATGCCGTCGTTTTGGTCCACCACCCGTCCGGACGTGGTGCGGGGCGCGTTGCAGCGGCTAGTAAGCGGCTAATAGTCGGCTAATCACAGCTCGGCCGGTTTCGGCAGCGCGCACACCGTAGCTGAGTTGGGCGCTACCTCGGTAAATCCGGCATCGCGGATGACGACGGCTCCGGCTAGCGCGCAGGCGGCCTGAAACTCGGGGGCGGGGACTTCGCGCACAGACAGCGCAAATCCGGCCCTCGCCCACTGCTCCACCCACTCGTAGGGCATGGCGGCGGCTAGCAGCATCGAGCCGTGACCGACCTGGGCGGCGGCCTTGCCAGCAGACATGCCCAGCGAAGCATCGATGAAGATTACCGGCTGGCCGGGGACTGGGGCGCCCGGGTCATCGTGGGGCAGGTCGGTGTGTCCGATCTGCAGCTTTCCGATGCGCGGATCGACCTCGCCTACCGCCGAGGGCGCAAAAGCCCGAGCCCGGTCATCGATGGTTACCCCGGGCAGGACCTGCACGTCGCGCCAGGCTTTGTTGCGGGCGCGACGGGCTACCTTGCGGATCCGGTGGCCGTACCACTGCCCCAGCGCATGCGCGTAGGCAGTACCCTCGCCCGCCCGCGGGTCGAGGCAGGCGGCCACCACGGCGCGCGCGGCGGCCTCGAGCACCTGCGTGCGCGCCGGTGGATTCGACTTGGGCAGGTTGAGCGCAATCTGCATGGCCTGAACGGTCTCCGGCCGGGCGGGGTCTTCTAAGTCTGCCTGCCAGCTGCGCCCGGTGCAGGCCTCGACCAGGCGGGCGTGGGCTACCGCAAGGCTCATGGGCGGGTCCCCCAGGTGGCATCGATAAGCTCCAACAGGGCGCGCATGTCGGGGACGGTGATCTCCACATCGGCGACCTCGCGCAGCGCGGGGCGGGCGTTATAGGCCACGCCCAGTCCGGCGGCGCGGACCATGTCGATGTCGTTGGCGCCGTCGCCCACGGCCACCGTCTGCGCCATCTCCAGGCCGGAATCCGCGGCGAACTCGCGCAGGAAAACCTCCTTGGCCGCCCGGTCGACGACCTTGCCCGTGACACGCCCGGTCAGTCGGCCTTCAGCGACCTCGAGGGTATTGGCCCGCACGTAATCAAGCCCCAACTGCGCGGCCAGCGGGCGCAGCACCTGGATGAAGCCGCCGGAGACCACCGCGACGCGCACCCCGCGGGACTGGAGCTCGCGGACCGTGTCCACCACGCCTGGGTTCGGCTCGAGCGCCGCCGCCGTGGAGTCGATGATGTCAGCGGGAAGGCCCTCCAGGGTGGCGACGCGCTCGCGCAGCGAGGCCTCGAAGTCGAGTTCGCCGCGCATGGCACGCTCGGTCACGGCGGCGACTTCGGCCTCCTTGCCGGCGTGGGCGGCGAGCATCTCGATCACCTCGCCTCGGATGAACGTGGAATCACAGTCAAAACACACCAGGCCCACCGCGGCGGGCGCCCCATTTTCTTCAGTCACCGCCCCATTATCGGCCAGCGTGCGGTCTTAAGTCCACCACATCCCCCAATCGTGGACCGGGTTCACCTAGGCATGGCTAAGGCCGCCTCCCCGGGGAACCCAGGGAGGCGGCCTTTTTAGCTCAGGAGTTAATCACACAGGTAGCGTGCTCGGCTCACTTTTAGTGGTGGCCGAAGTGTGCTTCCTCGCGGATGCGCTTGACCATGTGCGGGTAGTGCAGCTCGAAGGCCGGACGCTCAGAGCGGATGCGCGGCAGCGAGTTGAAGTTGTGGCGCGGCGGCGGGCAGGAGGTTGCCCACTCCAGGGAGTTGCCGTAGCCCCACGGGTCATCCACGGTGACGACCTCACCGTAGCGCCAGGACTTGAAGACGTTCCACACGCACGGGATGACGGAGGCACCCAGGACGAAGGAGAAGATGGTGGAAATCTGGTTGTAGACGGTGAAGCCGTCGGACTCCAGGTAGTCCGCGTAACGACGCGGCATGCCCATGTTGCCCACCCAGTGCTGCACCAGGAAGGTGCCGTGGAAGCCGATGAAGGTCAGCCAGAAGTGAATCTTGCCGAGGCGCTCGTCCAGCATGCGGCCGGTCATCTTCGGGAACCAGAAGTACAGACCACCGAAGGCGGAGAACACCACGGTGCCGAAGAGGGTGTAGTGGAAGTGAGCGATCAGGAAGTAGGACTCAGCCAGGTGGAAGTCCAGCGCCGGGGAGGCCAGCATAACGCCGGTCATGCCGCCGAAGAGGAAGGTGGACATGAAGCCCATGGCCCAGATCATCGGGGTATCCCAGGTGATGTGGCCCTTCCACATGGTGCCGACCCAGTTGAAGAACTTCACGCCGGTCGGAACCGCAATGAGGAACGTCATGAAGGAGAAGAACGGCAGCAGGATGGCGCCGGTAACGAACATGTGGTGTGCCCACACGGCCATGGACAGGGCGCCGATGGCCAGAACCGCGAAGACCAGGCCGATGTAGCCGAAGACCGGCTTACGGGAGAAGACCGGGACGATCTCGGAGATAACGCCGAAGAACGGCAGGGCCAGAACGTAGACCTCCGGGTGGCCGAAGAACCAGAACAGGTGCTGCCACAGGATGGCGCCGCCGTTGCCGGAGTCGAAGATGTGGCCGCCCAGCTTGCGGTCGTACAGCACGCCCAGGGCGGCTGCGGTCAGCAGCGGGAAGATCATCAGGGCGATGATGGAAGCGGTGAAGATACACCAGGTAAAGACCGGCATGCGGAACATGGTCATGCCCGGGGCACGCATGGTCAGGATGGTGGTCACCATGTTGATGGCGGATGCCAGGGTGCCGACACCGGTGGCGCCGACGCCGACGATCCAGAAGTCCGCGCCGATGCCCGGGGTGTGGACGGCGTCAGACAGCGGGACGTACATGGTCCAGCCGAAGTCCGCCGCACCACCCGGCGTGGCGAAGCCGAGCAGCATAACAACGCCGCCGAGCAGGGTAACCCAGAAGCCAAAGGCGTTCAGGCGCGGGAAGGCCACGTCCGGCGCGCCAATCTGCAGCGGGAGGACGTAGTTACCAAAGCCCCACACAACGGGGGTTGCAAACAGCAGCAGCATGACGGTGCCGTGCATGGTGAACAGCTGGTTGAACTGCTCGTTAGAAAGGAACTGCAGGCCCGGCACGAAGAGCTCGGCACGGATCAGCAGGGCCATGAGGCCACCGAGGAAGAAGAAGCTGAAGGCCATGATGAGGTACATCTGGCCCAGCTGCTTGTGGTCGGTGGTAATCAGCATATTCCAAGCCCGGGAGCCGGCCTTGCCGTTTCCTTGCGGCTCGGGACGAGTTGGCTGGACGTAATCGTCCAACCGTGGCGCCACAGCGGTCATAAAATCCTCCTGAAATTTAGACGTGCCTGGGCCTCCCCACGCGCGTCCTAGGGTTTACCTGAGTAATGATAGGCCATTGAAGTTGGCTTTTGCCAGCGAATCCGAATGTTTGAAACCCCCTCTAGCCTCGCATTGTTAAAGGTGTGATCTCATTGTCGCCTCATTGTCCCAGCATGCGCCGCGCCCCCGCGGCGGCCCCTGCGGGTTTTGGCGCGCCGCCCCCTCCCGAAATGTGGGGCACGCCACAAACCTGGGGCAAATAGCCCGGTCAAAACGCGAAAAACGCACCCCCGGTAGGTATCAACCCTTCGATTGATAGCGGCCGTGGGGTGCGCGCTGCGATACTGCGATGCTGCAATACTGTGGCATCGCCAAGCTGGAGCTAGAAGTCCCAGTCGTCGTCGGTGGTGTCTTCCGCCTTGCCGATGACATAGGAGGAGCCCGAGCCGGAGAAGAAGTCATGGTTCTCGTCGGCGTTCGGGGACAGCGAGGACAAGATCGCCGGGGACACGCGGGTCTCATCCGCCGGGAAAAGCCCCTCGTAGCCCAGGTTATTGAGCGCCTTGTTGGCGTTATAGCGCAGGAAGCGCTTGACGTCCTCGGTCCAGCCGAGCTCGTCGTAGAGATCCTCGGTGTAGTCGGTCTCGTTGTCGTAGAGATCGTAGAGGAGGTCGAAGGTATAGGCCTTGTACTCGTCCTGCTCGGCCTGGGTGAGCTGGGCAACGCCCTGCTGGAACTTGTAGCCGATGTAGTAGCCGTGCACGGCCTCGTCGCGGATGATGAGGCGGATGATGTCGGCAGTGTTGGTCAGCTTGGCGTGGCTGGACCAGTACATGGGCAGGTAGAAGCCGGAGTAGAACAGGAAGGACTCCAGCAAGGTCGAGGCGACCTTGCGCTTGAGCGGATCATCGCCCTCGTAGTAGGACAAGATGATCTTGGCCTTCTTCTGCAGGTTCTCGTTTTCCTCGGACCAGCGGAAGGCTTCGTTAATCTGCGGGGTGGAGGCAAGGGTCATGAAGATGTTGGAGTAGGACTTTGCGTGCACCGACTCCATGAAGGCGATGTTGGTGTAGACGGCCTCCTCGTGCAGCGTGGCGGCATCGGGAAGCAGGGACACTGCACCGACGGTGCCCTGGATAGTGTCCAGGAGGGTCAGACCGGTGAAGACCCGCATGGTGGTCTCCTGCTCCTTGTCGGTCAGCGTCTTCCAGGAGGGAATGTCATTGGACACCGGGATCTTCTCCGGCAGCCAGAAGTTACCGGTCAGGCGATCCCAAACTTCGGAGTCCTTCTCATCCGGAACCACGTTCCAGTTAATAGCCTTGATCGGCTTTTCGTGGCCTGCCACGTATGCTTCGTAATCCTGCGTCACGGCGTGGATCCCCTTTCTGAAATGTCTTAGAACTTCTTCGAGTCTACCCAAGCCCCTGCCCCACCGTCGGGCCGGGTCGCGGCTATCCTAGTGAGCAAATTAGCGGCACCCCAACCTGCAAGGAGGCCTCATGTCCCACCCCACTCGGCCGGATGTGCCGCCGCCTTTGGTCGAGCCGGTGCTCGATCAGATTGGCACGGAGATTGCCACCGAAGCCGTGCCTGCCGATGCCGTCTTTACCCTGCGCGAGCTCCAAGACCGCTTCGGCGTCTCGCGCACCGTCGCGCGCGAGGCCATGCGCTCGCTGGAGCTTTTGGGCATGGTCGTCGCTTCGCGTCGCGTCGGCCTGCGGGTGACCCCGCCTAGCCAGTGGCAGCTCTTCCACCCGCAGGTCATCGCCTGGCGGCTGCGTAGCGAGCAGACCAGGAAGAGCCAGCTTTCCGCGCTCAACCAGCTGCGCCTGGGAGTCGAGCCCATCGCCGCGCGGCTCGCTGCCAGCCACGCCAGCTCCGCGGACTGCGGCGAGCTGACCGACCTGGCGCGTCGGCTCATCCACTTGGAGCGGGAACCCTCCCGGCGCGTGGGCGAGGAGCTGGAGACCGACTTGCGTTTCCACGCCAAGATCCTGGCGTCCTGCGGCAACGAGATGTTCGCCGCGCTGGCCCCTTCCCTGCTGGCGATGTTGCCGGGGCGGTCGGTGTTTGGATCGAAAAAACGCGATCCCATTTCTGGGACCGCGTCCTTGCACCTGGATCTGGCTTATGCCATCACCATGCACCGGGGCGAGGATGCCGAGCGTATCGCCCGGGAAATCCTGGAAGAAAACCGCGGCGACATCCTCTAGCGGAGGGAGCCGAGGCTAGAGCATGCAGGAGACGCAGCCTTCAATCTCGGTGCCCTCCAGCGCCATCTGGCGCAGGCGGATGTAGTACAGGGACTTAATGCCCTTGCGCCAGGCGTAGATCTGCGCCTTGTTGATGTCGCGGGTGGTGACGGTGTCCTTGAAGAACAGGGTCAGCGACAGCGACTGGTCCACGTACTTGGTGGCCACCGCGTAGGTGTCGATAATCTTCTCGTAGCCGATCTCGTAGGCGTCCTTGAAGTAGTCAAGGTTCTCATTGTCCATGTGCGGCGCCGGGTAGTAGACGCGGCCGATCTTGCCTTCCTTGCGGATTTCGATCTTGGAGGCGATCGGGTGGATGGACGAGGTGGAGTTATTGATGTAGGAGATCGAGCCAGTGGGCGGGACTGCCTGCAGGTAGCGGTTGTAGATGCCGTGCTCGGCCACGTCGGCCTTGAGCTGCGCCCAGTCCTCCGCAGTCGGGATGTGGACGGTGGAGTTGGCAAAAAGCTCCTTGACGCGCGAGGTACGCGGGGCGAAGTCGGCCGGGTCGTAGCGGTCGAAGAACTCGCCGGTGGCGTACTCGGATTTGTCGAAGTCCTCGAAGCGCTGGCCGCGCTCGCGGGCAATCTTGTTAGAGGCGCGCAGGACCTCGTACATGACCGCCGCGAAGTAGGCGTTGGTGAAGTCCAGGGCCTCGTCGGAGCCGTACTCGATGTGCTCGCGGCCGAGGTAGCCGTGCAGGTTCATCTGGCCCAGGCCGATGGAGTGGGAGCCGTCGTTGCCCTTGCGGATGGACGGCACGGAGTTGATGGCCGTGAAGTCAGATACCGAAGTCAGGCCGCGGATGGCGGTCTCTACCGTCTTGGCAAAGTCCGTGGAGTCCATGGTCAGCGCAATGTTGAGGGAGCCCAGGTTGCAGGAGATATCCTCGCCCAGGCGGGCGTAGGACAGGTCCTCATTGAACTCGGAGGCCGAGTTGACCTGCATGATTTCGGAGCACAGGTTGGACATGTTGATCCAGGAGGTCTTGACCGGGTTGGCCTTGTTGACCGTGTCCTCGAACATGATGTACGGGTAGCCGGACTCGAACTGGATCTCGGCCAGGGTCTGGAAGAAGTGGCGAGCGTTGATCTTCTTCTTATGGATGCGCGGGTCTTCCACCATCTCCTCGTAGTGCTCGGTCACGGAGATGTCACCGAACGGCTTGCCGTAGACGCGCTCCACGTCATAGGGCGAGAAGAGGTACATGTCATCGTTCTTCTTAGCCAGCTCGAAGGTGATGTCCGGGATGACCACACCCAGGGACAGGGTCTTGATGCGGATCTTCTCATCGGCGTTTTCGCGCTTGGTGTCGAGGAAGCTCAGGATGTCCGGGTGGTGGGCGTTGAGGTAGACCGCGCCCGCGCCCTGACGCGCGCCCAGCTGGTTGGCATAGGAGAAGGAGTCCTCGAGCAGCTTCATGACGGGGATGACGCCGGAAGACTGGTTCTCGATGTGCTTGATCGGAGCACCAGACTCACGGATGTTCGACAGCAGCAGCGCCACGCCGCCGCCGCGCTTGGACAGCTGCAGGGCGGAGTTGATGGAGCGGCCGATGGACTCCATGTTGTCCTCGATGCGCAGCAGGAAGCAGGACACGAGCTCGCCGCGCTGTGCCTTGCCGGCGTTGAGGAAGGTCGGGGTGGCCGGCTGGAAACGGCCGGTCATAATCTCGTGCACCAGGTTCTGGGCCATCTCGGTGTTGCCGTGCGCCAGGAAGAGCGCGGTCATGGACACGCGGTCCTCGAAGCGCTCAAGGTAGCGGCGGCCATCGAAAGTCTTGAGGGTGTAGGAGGTGTAGTACTTGTACGCGCCCAGGAAGGACTGGAAGCGGAACTTAAAGGCATAAGCGCGCTTAAACAGGTCCTTGATGAACTGGAAGTCATACCTCTCGATGACGGCCGGATCGTAGTACTTGTTCTCGATGAGGTAATCGATCTTTTCTTCCAGATCGTGGAAGTAGACCGTGTTCTGGTTGACGTGCTGCAGGAAGTACTGGTTAGCAGCCTCCCGGTCCTTATCGAACTGAATCTTGCCGTCGGCGTTGTAGAGGTTAAGCAGCGCGTTGAGTGCATGGTAATCCAGCTGCTGCTCCTGGTGCACTGGCTCGGGTACGGACTTACCAACCAAATTTGTCATGTCAATGGGCCTTTCCGCGCCTGGCGCGATATTTCACGGTCGTGTAGGGGATTTCAAGAAAATAGGCGCAGGCCGGCAAGCGGCCCGCGAGGAAATTAAGGGGTTATTCGCTGTGCGGCGACTATGCGCTCAAGCCCAGCTGCTCGGCGTTGGCGAGCAACCCTTCCCGGCAGATTCTAACGTCATCTTCGTTTCCCAACAGCTCGAAGCGGTAGACGTACGGCACCTTGCACTTGGCGGCGATGACGTCACCGGCTTTGCCGTAATCTGTCCCGAAGTTCGTGTTCCCGCCGGAGATCACGGCGCGAATGAAGGAGCGATTGTGCTCATTATTAAGGAAGCGAATGACCTGGGCGGGCACCGGGCGGGTGTTCTGGTGGCTGATGCTGGCCCCTCCCCCGTAGGTGGGGCAGATGAGCACGTAGGGCTCGTTGACGATGAGGGGCTCATCGGTCTTGCGCAGGGGGATGCGCGCGCTAGGAAGGCCAAGCTTTTCCACGAAGCGGCGCGTATTCCCCGTGGCGGAGGAAAAATACACCACTAGCATGGTCTGCTACGCCGCCTGCGCCAGCTGCTTGATGCGCTCCGGGCGGAAGCCGGACCAGTGCTCACCGTCGGCTATGACGACCGGCGCGGCCACGTAACCCAGGGCCATGACGAAGTCACGGGCCTCGTTGTCCAGGGTGATATCTACCAGCTCATAGGCAAGACCAGCCTTGTCCAAGGCCTTCTTGGTGGCGTTGCACTGGACACAAGCGGGTTTGGTGTAAACGGTGATCGACATAGCGGCACACAGTCCTTAACTAGTGAGATAAAAGCGGAGAATTTGCGGCGGCCGCCCTCGGCCGCGCCAACGTTTACGACACTATACTTTGTGCCATATTGCCGCAACCGCACTACATGTAGTGGTTGAACCCAAGATATCCCCAGCACGACCACCGCCGCAGCCCCACATGTTGACCCCCTGTGGACAACGTTGAAGTTACACACATGGAATTCCCCAGACTTATCCACAGGTTTCCGCGAGAATCGCACAGGGCACGTGATTAACATCACAATTTCTTGCGGCGCGGCACCCGGAATCCACTCCCGCGGCAGCACGGAACCCGCGCGCAAAGTCAAGTCCAAGGCGCGCGGATACCCCGCCCCTCCCCCAGCCGGGCTGCGGAGTACTTGCCGATGCCCCGCCACTGGGACATCGGATTAAGGGACATCGCCAGGCCCCCTGCGGCCCGCACACTTGGAGCGGCAGGTAGAAAACGCCAAAAATCCCGCTCACGCTGCTGCGTGGCGGGATGATGGCAATCCGGCGGATTAGCCCTGGCGGGCCTTGAAACGCGGATCCTTCTTGTTGATCACAAAAACCTTACCGTGGCGGCGAACAACCTGGGCGCCCGGCTTATTCTTCAGCGACCGAAGCGACTTGCGGACCTTCATCGGGCGCTCCTTTCTATATGCGCAGCGTTTGCACGCGACTGGATAATTCAAACATGGCGTCTAGCCATGACACGGTGGGAAATATTACCGCACGGGGTAGGAAATGACCAAACCCGGACATGTCCACGGCCACGGGTAGCATGACTTTCATGAACGATACTCCCCGCAAACTACAAGCTCACATCATCGCAGCCTTAGGCGTAAAGCCCGTTATCGACCCGCAGGCAGAAATCAGCCGCCGCGTCGGCTTCCTCGCTGACTACCTGCGCACCACCGGCGCCCGTGGCTTCGTGCTGGGCATCTCCGGCGGCCAGGACTCCACTCTCGCCGGCAAGCTAGCGCAGCTGGCATGCGACGAGGTCGAAGGTGCCACCTTCTACGCGGTGCGGCTGCCCTATGGCGTGCAGGCCGATGAGGCCGATGCCCAGGTAGCGCTCGAGTTTATTGCCCCGGACCAGTCGGTGACCATCAACATCTTGGATGCCACCCGGGCACTCGAGTCCGCGACAGCCGGGGCCTTAGGGCAGCCGGCGTTGGGGGATTTCAATCGGGGCAATGCGAAGGCCAGGCTGCGCATGACCGCGCAATACGCACTGGCCGGTGAGGTAGGGGCCCTGGTGGTGGGCTCCGATCACGCGGCGGAAAACATCACGGCCTTCTTTACCAAGTGGGGCGATGGCGCCGCTGACATCCTCCCCCTGGAGGGGCTCAATAAGCGCCAGGGGGCAGCCCTGCTGCGCCACCTGGGTGCGCCGGAGTCTACCTGGCGCAAGGTTCCCACGGCGGACTTAGAAGATGACAAGCCCCTGGTTTCCGACGAGGAGGCCCTCGGCATCAGCTACCAGGACATCGATGACTACCTCGAGGGCAAGGAAATCCCATCCCCTGCGCGCCAGCGCCTCGAGCAGCTGTGGCGCGCCGGCGCCCACAAGCGCCGAATGCCAGCCGGTCCTGTCACCTTCTAGCGCACCTGCCGGGACCGGCCCCGGCCCCAGGGCACCCCACGGGGAGCGCGTTTAGCCGCGGCTAGTGCCCGCGCAGGTAGGCAATCGTCTCTCGGGCGGCGTAGTCGAGTTCCGGGTAGTAGGCGGGCCCGTGGGTCAGCGCATGTACGGCTAAGGGGTGCAGCTGGTGCATCGGCAAGCTGCGCATGATGTCCGGCACCCTCAGGCCCGCGGCGGCGGCATAGGCATCAATGATCTGGTCCAAGTGAGGGGCGCCGAAGAGCGCGAGCATGCCGATGTCCGTCAGCGGGTGTCCGCCATGGGCGGCCGGGTCAATCATCGTCGCCCCGTCCTCTCGAAATAACACGTTGCCATTCCACAGGTCGCCGTGAATACGCGCAGGCGCCACGTCCCAGGTACGGGCGGCGATGAGCTCGCAGGCCTCCTCCACCGCCCCCGCAGTAGCCGCCGGCAAGGGGGTGGCCAACGCGAAGGGCAACACGCGCTGCTCCGCATAGAAGGTGCCCCATTCTTCGGTGGGCCGGCAGGGCTGCTCGACGCGGCCGATATAGTTGGCGCCGCCCCATCCCTCCGGCGGGCTGCCGAAGGCCGGGGCACCCGCAGAGTGGATGCGCCAAAGCTCCGTGCCAAAGGCGCGGGCGGCTGCCGCAGTGGCGGGGCGTTGAGGTACCCGCCGCGTGGTGATTGAATCCTCCCCCACGGCCACCACTTCGGCCACCGTACCGCTGTCCGGGCTAGCCCCCGCGCTCAACCACCGCAGGCCCGCGGCCTCCGCGGCCGCCTGGTCGCCGTGCAGGCCGGTCTTGGTGTAAGTATCGGTCTCCATGAGTCCAGCCTAACGCCCGAGCACCCGCCAGCGCACTGCTGGCGGCTAAGGCAAGGAATGAAGAAGGCCCGCGGCAGAAATTCTGCCACGAGCCTTAAAAAGTGGAGCTAACGGGATTCGAACCCGTGACCCCCACACTGCCAGTGTGGTGCGCTACCAGCTGCGCCATAGCCCCGTTTCACAACGGTTAAGTGTTTAGTTGTGGAAGTGGAGCTAACGGGATTCGAACCCGTGACCCCCACACTGCCAGTGTGGTGCGCTACCAGCTGCGCCATAGCCCCAATACTTGCTGTAACTCACGGAAGTGAGCCTCAGAAGCAACTCGCCTTAATATACTCGGGGACCCATAAAACTGACAAATCGCCTGCTCGAAAAGCTTTCCGAGCAGGCGTCGCCGCTGCCACTACGGCGCGGATTGAGTCAGGTTTAGCCTAGAGAGCAGCGGCCATGGAGACCCAGTCACCGATGGACTCGTTCTCGCCGTTGATGTCCTTGCCGTCGTAGACCACGCGCGGCGAAGACAGCTCGCCGGTCTCATCCTGCAGCTTCTTGGCGTTGGCGGCGGCCGGCTCATTGCCCTGGGCCTTGATGTCGGCATCCTTGATGGCGTTGACCACATCCTTGTCGGCGCCGAGCTCCTCGGCAGCGGCCGCGAAGTCCTCCATGGCCCACTTGTTGTAGACATCGCTCTGGTTCTGCAACAGGTAGGCACGCAGGTTCCAGTAAGTCTTGATGTCACCGGCCTGGGCGATGGTGTTCATCGCGGCGGCAGCCTTGGTGGAGTGCCCCTGTTGGTTCTCCAGGTCCTGGCCGTCCAGGAAGTTGAGGGTGCGGATGGTGACGTTGAACTCACCGTTTTCCACGGCGGTCTTGAAGTCGGCATCGGTAGCAGTCGCCAGCTCACCGCAGTGGGGGCAGGAGAAGTCCTCGTAGAGTTCGACGGTCTTGACGTCCTTGCCGGCGTCCGGTGCAGACAGGGTGATGCCGTTGTCGTCGTAGGTCATGGACATTGCAACATCCTCGACCTCGTAGTTAGCCAGGTGCTCGGTCTTGGCCCCCTGGGACTTCGAGACGATGTAGACGAGAACGACGGCGATGATAACGACCAGGGCCACCAGGCCCCAGAGGAAACCGGAATTGCTCTTGGAATTCGGGTTGGAGACTTTATTGCTCACAGAATCTTTCCTTTTGGGTTTCGACTAGCTGGCTGAACCTAGCTGGTTAAGCCCAGCTTACTACGGGTAAATAGCCCACTTAGTGAACGGGCGCTTGATGGTCCAGAAGCCTAAGAAGATGAAGAAGATGTCGCGGATGATGGTCCGCAAATAATCCATCACAAACTCGGTGTCATTGGGGTCAATACCAAAGCAGCCGCAGTCGATCTGCAGCCCGCGGGCCCACGCCTGGGCGATGCCGATGATAAACAGCACCAGCACCACGTTCGACAGCTTCGAAGACTGCCGCAGGAAAAGGCCCAGGAGGAGGACTACGCCGCCGGCGATTTCCAGCGGCGCGATGAGCTGGGCGATGTAGCCTGACCACTCCGGGGTAAAGATCCGGTAGGCCGCCACAGACTGCGTGGTGGCCATCTCCTCCCCCAGCTTCGCGAGGCCCGCCTTGAGCCAGATATAAGCCATAAAGAAGCGGGCGAAGGCACTGATCACATCCAAGACCAGGGCCTTGTTCAACTTGGTATTCACCCCCGCCACTTTACTATTAAAGCCTGAGAAAAAGTTAACAGTCAGCGCACAATCGCCAGGATTGCGCCCGCGGCCGGCGTGGCACCGACCGCAAGGCGCCACGCCTCCTTAGGCGTTGCCGCCGAGAACTTCGCTGACCAGGGCCTGGGCCTCCTCCTGCACCCGGGCCAAGTGATCGGCGCCCAGGAAGGACTCGGCGTAGATCTTGTACTTGTCCTCGGTGCCGGAAGGGCGCGCGGCAAACCACGCATGCTCGGTGACCACCTTAAGGCCGCCGATGGCCGCCCCATTGCCCGTCGCCTGCGTCAGCTTGGCCACGATCGGCTCACCTGCCAACTCAGTGGCGGTGACCTGCTGCGGGGACAGAGCCTTGAGCACGGCCTTCTGCTCGCGGTAAGCGGGGGCATCGGTGCGCGCGTAGGCAGGAGCGCCGAACTGCTGCGCCAGCTCGGCGTAGCGCTGCGAGGGTGTCTTGCCGGTTACCGCGTAGATCTCCGCGGCCAGGAGGTCCATGATGATGCCATCTTTGTCCGTGGACCACACGCTGCCATCAAAACTCAGGAAGGAAGCTCCGGCGGACTCCTCGCCGCCGAAGCCGATGCGGCCATTGCTCAAGCCATCGACGAACCATTTAAAGCCCACGGGAACCTCGACTAGCTCGCGCCCGTGGGAGGCCACCACTTGGTCGATCATCGACGACGACACCAGGGTCTTGCCGATCCCGACATCGCCGCGCCAGCCTGGGCGGTGCTGCACCAGGTAATCGATGGCCACGGCCAGGTAATGGTTGGGGTTCATCAGCCCGGCGTCCGGGGTGACGATGCCGTGGCGGTCGGCATCGGCATCATTGCCGGTGGCGATGTCGAAGTCATAGCGCGCGGCCACCAGCGAGGCCATGGCATCCGGCGAGGAGCAGTCCATGCGGATCTTTCCGTCGGTATCCAGCGTCATGAAGCGGAACGTGCCGTCAACCTCGGGGTTGACCACCGTGAGTTCGAGGCCATACTCGTCGGCGATAGCCTGCCAGTAGTCCACGGAGGCCCCGCCCATCGGGTCGGCGCCAATGCGCACGCCCTGCTTGGCGATGGCGTCCATGTCCACCACGTTCTTCAAGTCCGCCACGTACTCCGCACGGAAGTCATAGGGCGTAACCCGCTGATCGAGCACGCCCTCAACCGGCACGTGGCGCACACCGTCCAACCCCACCCGCAGGTAGTCGTTGGCCCGGCGCGCGATCCACTCCGTAGCGGTGGTGTCCGCCGGCCCGCCATTGGGGCCGTTGTACTTGAAGCCGCCATCGCGGGGCGGGTTATGCGAGGGCGTGACCACGATGCCGTCGGAGCCCGGGTGGGTCAGGATGGCGTGCGAGACCGCCGGGGTGGGCGTGTAGCGCCCGTCGGAGTCTGCGTACACTTTCACCCCGTTGGCCAGCAGTACCTGCAGCGCGGACAGCATCGCCGGCTCGGAGAGGCAGTGGGTGTCGCGGCCAATAAAGAGCGGGCCGGTCGTACCCTGCTCGGCGCGGTAGTCCACGATGGCCTGCGTGATAGCCAGGATGTGATCCTCGTTGAAGGCCGTGTCCAGGGAGGACCCGCGATGGCCGGAGGTACCGAAGGCGACCTCCTGGCCGGGGACGGACACGTCCGGGTGGCGGGTGTAGTAGGCGGCGACCACCTCCGCGATGTCGATGAGATCGGAGGGGCCGGCAGGCTGGCCTGCGCGCTCGTGAGCCATGGTGGGTGCTCCTTTGGGGACTCGGGGGATTTGCCTAACCCCCATCTTCCCCTTCCAGGGCCTGCGCCGCAGGGTTTTTGTTCCCCCGGTAGGGGGTAAAAGTCAAAAAAGTGAGGTAGATCATTTTTATCACGTAGTAGATTCCTAGCATGGACAAGCTGCACAGTATTCTCGACTCCATCGGCGCGGTGGTCTGGGGCCCCTTCGTCCTCATCCCGCTCCTCCTCGGAACCGGCCTCTGGCTCACGATTCGCCTGGGCGGAATCCAGTTCCGAACGCTCGGGCGCGCCATGCGCCACGCGTTCTTGGATGGCAACGACGGCGAGGACAAGGGCACCGCCGGCGATATTTCCAACTACCAGGCCCTGACCACCGCGCTGGCCGCCACGGTCGGCGTGGGCAATATCGTCGGCGTGGCCACGGCAATTTCCATCGGTGGGCCCGGCGCCCTGCTGTGGATCTGGGTCACCGGTCTAGTAGGCATGGCCTCGAAGTACTCGGAGGCCTACCTGGGCGTGCGCTTCCGCGTGACCGACGCCAAGGGTGAGCAAAACGGCGGGCCCCAGTACTACCTGCGCCGCGGCATCCCCGGCCCGCTGGGCAAGGTGCTGGCCTTCCTCTTTGCCATCTTTGCTGTGTTCGCCTCCTTCGGCATCGGCAACCTGACCCAGGCCAACGCCGTGGCCACCAACATGGAGTCCGCGTTCGGGATCTCCCCCATCGCCTCCGGTGCCATCATGTTCGTGCTCGTCGGCGCGGTTCTACTGGGCGGCGTCCAGGCCATCGGCCGCATCACCTCGGCCTTCGTGCCGCTAATGATCATCATCTACATCGCCGGCGGGCTCATCGTGCTGGCACTCAACGCCACCGCCATCCCCGGGGCCCTGGCCCTCATCTTCACCGACGCCTTCACAGGCACGGCCGCGGCCGGAGGCTTCGTGGGCTCCACCATCATCCTTGCCGTCCAGATGGGTGTGGCCCGCGGCATTTTCTCCAACGAGTCCGGCATGGGTTCGGCCGCCATCGCCGCGGCCGCCGCCAAGACCCCGCACCCAGCCCGCCAGGCCCTGGTCTCTATGACCCAGACCTTCATTGACACCCTCATCGTCGTGACGATTACCGGCCTGGTCGTGGTCGTCTCCGGCGTCTGGGATGGCGGGCGCGAGGCCGCTGGCACCATGACGGCGGACGCCTTTAACACCGTGCTCCCCGGTAACTGGGGCGGGACCATCGTGTCCCTGTCCATCATCTTCTTCGCCTTCTCCACCATCATCGGCTGGTCCTACTATGGCGAGCGCTCCCTGGAGTCCCTCCTCGGCCGCCGCGCCACGGTCCCCTACCGCATGTTCTTCACCGCGGTGGTTTTCGTCGGCGCCGTCACCGAGCTGGGTATCGTCTGGTCCTTCTCCGACTTGGCCAACGGTCTTATGGCGTTGCCAAACCTCATCGGCCTGCTCATCCTTTCTGGTCTGGTCGCCCGGGAGACCCGCGCCTACCTGAAGTTTGACCCGCGCCTGACCAAATCCGTCAGCGAAGTGCAGCAGTTCGTCCGGTCCCAGGGCATGGAGTGGCGCTAGACTAGCTCTTCATGCAAGCAATTACGGTCGGGTCCGGCGCCGCCCTTGGCGCCGTGGCCCGGCTTTTACTATTCGGCCTGCTCGGCGGCAGCGCGGTTCCCTTATTGCTCATCAATATCTTCGGCTCCGCCCTGATGGGCTACCTGCGCCCCGGCCCCTTCTGGGGCACCGGTGTGCTCGGCGGGTTTACCTCTTTTGCCACCTTTACCGCCCTGAGCTTGGCGATGCCCGCCACCGGCGCGGCCGCCTACGTGGCTCTGACTCTGCTGGGATGCGTCGGCGCCTGGTGGGTAGGAGATGCCGCCCGCCGGAAGCTGGAGGCCCAGTCATGACCGGCGGCCTGCTTACGGTACTCGCCGTGGCGGCGGGCGCCTTCCTGGGCGGGGCGCTGCGCTGGGAGCTATCCCGCCTCATTCCCGGACCGGGTGGGACGTTTGCCGCCAACATGGTGGGCGCCGCGAGCATCGGCTTGGCCCTGGGGTTCTTCCGCTTAACCGGGGTACCAGAGGCGGCGCTGCCTTATGCGTTTTTCGTCACTGGCTTCGCCGGTGGACTGTCGACCTGGTCCACCCTGGCCAAAGAATTGGGCGGGATGCTGCGAGCCCGGCAGTACTGGCGATGCGCGCGCTATGCGTTTTTCACGCTGGCGCTAGGGCTAGTGCTCGCAGCCCGGGGCATGGTGTGGGCAGGCCGCATCTACCACGGTCTTTAGACGCAACAAGGGCCGCGCCTCAGTCGCGAAAGTCATTCTGCGACGGGCGCGGCCCTTAGTGGCTTACGCGGCTGGTTTACTCGGCGATGGCGTCGAGCGGCGGGGTCTTGGCGGCGCGCGAGGCCGGCCACAGCGAGGCCACCCAGCCCACCACGCCGGAGGCGACGAGCATGATGACCACCTGCCCCCACGGCACGGAGGCGGACTCCAGGCCTGCGCCGGAGAGCACCTTGATAAACGCCCAGCCCAGGCCGAGGCCCAGGACAACGCCCATGACCGCGCCGAAGATGGCGATCTGGATGGCCTCGAGGCTGATCATGGTGCGGATCTGGCGGCGTTGCGTGCCCACGGCGCGCAACATGCCGATCTCCTGGCGGCGTTCGATAACGCCCAGCGTGAGCGTGTTGACGATGCCCAGAACCGCGATGATGACGGCAAGGGCCAGCAGCCCGTAGAGGATGGTCAGCATCTGGTCGATCATCCCGGCGGCCTGGCCGGCGAAGTCCTGTGCGGACTGGACCTGGACGATGACGAGATCCTTGACGGCGTCCTCGAGGTCCGCGCGCAGGTTGTCGCCCTGGCCGGTCACGCCCACCATCATCAAATCGCGGGCCCCATCCGGCACAGCGTCGGTGCGCATGACCAGCTTGTCGATGACCTGGTTAGGGCCGAATACGCCCTGCAGCGTCAGCTCGCCCACGGGCTGGCCGGCGACCTCCAGCGGATAGGACTCGCCTACCTTCCAGCCCTTGTCGGCCGCGACACCTTCGGCGGCGATGAAGCCATCGTCGAAGTCCGAGGTGCCCTCGACCATGTCGAATTTGACCATGACGGCCGGGTCGGCATCGACAAGCATCGACAGCTTGGCCTGGGGGCCGTAGTCCAGGGAGGCCTCGCCGTCCACGGTGGCCGGCGCGGTGGTCAGGGAGATGACCTGGTCGACGCCGGGGACGTCGCGCACCAAGTCGGGGGTCTCGGTCGGCGTCGGGAAGTTGCCGCTCTGCGGGCCCGAGAGGATGTAGTCGGCGGAAACTTGGCTTTCCATGGTGTCCGCCACGGACGACTTCATGGTGTCGCCCAGCATGCCAATGGCCGTTACCAGCGCCATGCCCAGGGTCAGGGCGAAGGCGGTGGCCGCGGTGCGGCGTGGGTTGCGGCGGGAGTTGGTAGCCGCCAGCTTGCCGATGGCCCCGAAAGGCGCACCGATGATGCGGCCCAGCGTCGGGACGATGGGCAGCGACAAGGCGGGGCCGGCCAGGAAGAAGCCGACGATGAGAGCGAACGCGCCCACGCCCACCAGGGAAGCCCGGTTACCGATGGTTCCCTCGGAGGCCACGCCGGCCCACGCAAGGGCGATGCCGACGGCCATGATGAGCAGGCCGATGACGGTGCGCACCTTCAGAGAGGACCCGGCGGCTTGCTCGGTGGAGCGCATGGCTTCGACCGGCTCGACCGAGCCCGCGCGGCGGGCCGGCGCCCAGGCCGACACGACGGTGACAACCGTGCCGAGCAAGACCGGCACCACGACGGCGCTCAGGGAGAGCCCCAGCGAAGAGCCCATGGGCATGCCCTGGGCGGACATGACGGCCTTGATGATGGCGACGAGGCCCACGCCGGCGATGACGCCGAGAACCGAACCAATAAGGCCCACCACGATGGATTCGCCGACCACGGAGCGGGTGATCTGGCCGCGGGAGGCACCGAGTGCACGCAGCAGGGCGAACTCCTTGGTGCGCTGGGCCACGATCATGGAGAAGGTATTGGCGATGATGAACGTACCCACCAGCAAAGCGATGAGTCCGAAGGCCACGAGGAAGTAATTGACGAACTTGAGGGCCTCGCCCACCATGTCCGTCATCTCCTCGGCCAGCTTCTCACCGGACTCGGCCTGCAGGTCGGGGTAGGCCTCGTTGAGGTGATCGACCAGTGCCTGGGCCTCGACGCCGTCGGCGGCGCTGAGTACCAGCTGGCTAGGCTCCCCGTAGACCTCGGTGAAACTGACGGCGTCCATGAGCAGACCGATCGAGGTGCCCTGATCCACCGCGGGCTTATAGATACCAGAGACCTCGAAGGTCTCCCGGTGGTCCGGGTGGACGACGACGAGCTTGTCACCGACCTTGATGCCATAGTCTTCGGCGGCGGAATCATTGACCAAGACCTCGCCTGTGCCCTCGGGGGCCGCGCCGGATTCCAACGTGCCCGGCTTGCCGACGGTCTCATCCTCCGGGTAATACGGGCTCAGCGAAGCCCCGCCGCTGCCCGTCTGGAAGGCGTCGAGGTCTTCGCTGGCTACGACGACCGTCTGGGAGGATCGGATGTTGACCAGCCCCACATCCGGGTCCTCGCGCAGCTTATCGCGGACGGCTGCGTCCATGGGGTCACCCTCCTTCGAGGAGACCGCCACGTCAACGCCATCGAAGGCGCTGGAGACCGCCGAGTCGAGCGTGCTCGACAGCGACTTGGTGAACATGAACGAGCCGGCGATAAACGCCGTGCCCAGCACCACCGCCAGAAGCGTCAGCGCCAGGCGCAGCTTATGCGCGGCAACGTTGCGCAGGCTGACCTTGCGCATAGTATTTCCAGAAGCCATCGACTAAGCCTCGATTTCCGCCATCACGCGGTGGATGGCGTCCATAGTCGGGTCCAGCAGCTCGTTGACCAGGCGGCCATCGGCCAAGAACACCACGCGGTCAGCGTAGCTCGCGGCCTTGGCGTCGTGGGTGACGATGACCACGGTCTGGTCGTCTGCATCGACCGCGGTGCGCAGAATCTGCAGCACCTCCGCCGAGGAGTTCGAGTCCAAATTACCGGTGGGTTCATCGCCAAAGATGATCTCCGGGCGGGAAACCAACGCTCGGGCACACGCCACGCGCTGCTGCTGGCCGCCAGAGAGCTCCGCCGGCCGGTGATTCAGGCGCTCCGCAAGACCCAAGCGCGTGGTGACCTCTTGGAACCAGGCATCGTCGAGCTTATTGCCTGCGATGTCACTGGGCAGGGTGATGTTTTCCGCCGCCGTAAGGGTGGGGACCAGATTGAAAGACTGGAAAATGAAGCCCAAGCGGTCACGGCGCAGCTGCGTGATCTGCTTGTCCGTCAGCTGGGACATGTCGGTATCACCGATAAACGCCGATCCGGAAGTGGCCGAATCCAGCCCGGCCATGGTGTGCATCAGCGTGGACTTGCCCGAACCGGAGGGGCCCATGATGGCGGTGAACTGGTTGCGCCCAAACTCCACATTGACGTGGTCCAGCGCGGTAACCGCGGTGTCCCCCGTCCCGTACTGCTTGAACAAATCAACTGCGCGTGCCGCAGCTAGTGTCATGGAAATATCCTTTGGTAGAAGGCAAAATTACCCCTCTACTCTACCTTTACCCACGCCCGTGCGACCAACACGGTCCCACACATTAGATCTCCCGCACTCATCCAATCCGCTCCCCTACCCCACCTGTGCCATCCGAGCAGCAAGTAGGCCCGGATACAGCACGCCTTAGCTTCTGGCTGCGGAACTAACAGGGGTACCGGGCCTGGGCCCAGGGGTGGGGTAGTGCGGTTGGGGTACCGGGCCTGGGGTCCCGCGGTTGGGGTACCAGGTAAGGGGGACTATCCGGGTAGGTGTTCAGGGTCTTGTCGGTTGATGTCCCTTTTGTGGTCCCCCTTTTCGTGGTCTCCCTTTTCGTGGTCCCCGTTTCCTGGTCCCCGTGTTTGGCTGCCGCGGGCCTGTTGGGTAGGTGGTGACTGTCAGATGGTGACTTCCCGGCAGGTAGTGGTGGGTGGTGCCGGGGTGTTCACCGTTTACGAGTCACCGTTTGATGGTCACCATCTGAAAGTGACCATCTGATGGTCGGGGTTGTGTAGTCCCTTTGTCACGAAGACTGGGTCAAGCCCGCCACGGTGTCGGCCGGGTTTCAGGGGTGTTGGCCCCGGTCGGCCTGCCGGCCTGCGTGCCGCACACGACGCCGGTGTGGTACGGGGTTTGTGTGGGCCCTGAAAACGACGAAAAGGACCGCCAAGGGCAACACTCT
>CAVFKS010000013.1:0-32761 GCA_963623015.1 Clostridia bacterium | reverse complement strand
TATCAGTGAAACTCCTTCAGATCAGAGCCTCACACACAAACTTCCTGACACTCTCCTTAAGAATCCCGTTTGCTCACTTCAGTGCGCGATTCTCGCGGGCAGACGCTTGAGTTCTTCTTCCGTTGTTTCGCCGCCTGAAGCGTCAGAATCATCGCGTACTGAGGCGCTGTCACGGTACCAAGCCCGCAACGGGTGGTGAGATACTCCAAGGAGCTCGTCGACCTCCGTGTAGGCACGTTGCAGTGAACAGGACTCCAGGCGGACCATTTCGATGATCCGATGGACCGCCTTCTCCTTAAATGCAGTGGAATAATTTCTAGGCATAGTTCAATCCTTCATTAGCTGAGGTAGGAACTAAACCCAGGACGCTTCACGATGGGGTTGCGCAGGTTGAAGTGAAGACAGTTGCTTACCCCCTAGTAGTCCTAATGTGAGCTGCTCCGATTGGCGTGTCGATGAAGTGACGTTTCTACGTTCGAGGTCAGCGTTGCCAACAGCAACTCGGCCCCTGTGATGGGGTCGCCTAGGTCGAGTTGACAAAGCTCCTGGATCCTTTCGATCCGGTTGCGGACAGTGTGGCGGTGGACGCCGAGGGTCGTGGCGGCCGCGGCGATGTGGCAGTTGTGGCGCAGGTAGATGATGAGGGTGCGTTTGAGGTCGGAGCCGGTGCGGGCGTCGTGGTCGACGAGGCGGTCGAAGACCTCGGTGTGGCGGGCGGCTAGCGCGGTGGTGACGTCGGGGTTGTTGAGCCAGGTGAGTGGGAGATCCTGTGGGGTGGCGACGGTGCCCAGAGGGAGGGTGCGGGCGCGGTCCTCTAGGGCGTGGACGTGGTCGAGGGTGAGTTTGGTCCAGGTAATGGGGGACCCTTGAGCGATGCGTGCAGTGCGCAGGTGTGGGCCGAGGGAGGCGACGATGTGTTCCTGGCGCGCGCCGCCAGGGGAGAGGATGAGGGTCGACTGGTCGCTGAGGGGGAGGGCGAAGAAGCAGAGCGAACTGGTGGAGAGGTGGGCGTCGACGGCCGCGATGGCGCGGGTGAGGCTGCGCTTGTCATCGGTGTGGATGATGGAAGGGGTAACGAAGCCGTCGTTGTCGGAAGCGTCGGAGAAGATGCGGGGCAGGATGTCGTGGGAGCGGTCCAGCCCCAGGTGGACGGTCATGGCCAGCCGGTTGAGCTCATTGCGGGATTCGTGCAGCTCAACGGGGCGGAAGAGGAGCATGTCGCACAGGCCGGCAAGGTGGCGCAGGAGGCTGCGCTGCTGGCTCGTCATTGGGGAGTCGTGGTGGAGGACAAGCTCGTGGAAACGGTCGCCGTGGGAGGTCATCTTGTAGCGGGAGCGGTGGCGCGCCGGGGTTGTGGCGTCGGTGCTTGATGCGTTGGGCGTAGCTGAGCGGGACTTGGAGGTTCTGAGTGGGGAAGCTGGAGTGGCATCGGCAAGCGCTGCGGTGGTGGCGATGGTGCGGCCGTCGCTGTCTTCGAGGGTGAGGGCGCCGTCGAGGAAGCCGGAGGCGGAGGTGAGGAGGTCCTCGATCGAGCCGCGGGTAGCGACGCGAGTGAGCTTGGTCTGCATGTCGAACAGGCGCTTGTGTTCGGCAAGCTCTTGGCGCTGGAATTCATTGTGGGCGGCGGTGACGAGCGAGATGAATGGGACCTCGCGGGGGACTTCAAACAGGGTGAGGTTGCGTTCCTCGGTTATGGAGATGACCTGGTCGGGGATGGTGTCGAAGGGGACGCCGGTGCCGAATCCGATGGCGTGGGCGCCGGCGTCGGCGAGGTGATGGATGTACTCGGTGAGTTCTTCCGGGCGGTCCTTGAAGGCGATGCCGAGGGTGAGGACGACGGAGCCCTGCTGGATGAATTCGGCGGCGTCCTCCAGCTCGCTGGGTTGGATGGTGGTGAAGGTGCGGTGGGCGCCGGAATGGACGGGGAGGAGGCGGATGCCGCTGCGCTGAAAGAGCCAGGTGAAGGGGAGTGTGTTTGTGGACATGGGGACTCCTTTTGTACATTTCGGCGACTATCTGCCTGGAAATTATCCATCGTGTATATGGTGTGCGTCACTGTCGGTGAAACATAATAGCGTGGGACACGCAGTATCTGTCATTGGATAGACAGACGTGTGCGTTCACTCGTTTGCTTATATCGCTGGACCGGAAAGGACCCGACAATGAAGGAATTCGATTTTCGCGTCGCACAGGAGCGCCGTTTCACCGGTGCGGTGGGCGAGGCATCGGCCGCGCTTGATGCGCGCCGCCGGAAGGCCGTCGCCCGAGCGTTGTCCCCGGGCCTGCCGGGCTACGTCGTCGATGCCGATGGTGGTGTGCTGGCCGATGCCGACGGCAACTCCTTCATCGACTTCGCGTCCGGCATCGCGGTGACCTCCGTTGGTGCGGCCAACCCGCGCGTGGCTGAGGCTGTCTCAGAGGCCGTTCGTCGCTTCACCCACACCAGCTTCATGGTCTCCCCGTACGAGTCCTACGTGGAAGTGTGTGAGAAGCTCAACGAGCTCACCCCGGGCGACTTTGAGAAGAAGTCCGTGCTGCTCAACTCCGGCGCAGAGGCCGTCGAGAACGCCGTGAAGATCGCTCGCGCGTACACCAAGCGCGATGCCGTCGTCGTATTTGACTACGCCTACCACGGCCGCACCAACCTCACCATGGCCATGACCGCGAAGCACAAGCCGTACAAGACCGGCTTCGGCCCGTTCGCTGGCGAGATCCACCGCGTGCCGATGTCCTACCCGGTCCGCGATGGCCTGTCCGGCGCTGAGGCCGCTCTCCGTGCTATCAAGGTGATGGAGCAGCAAGTCGGCGTCGACAACCTGGCGTGCGTGGTCATCGAGCCGATTCAGGGCGAGGGCGGCTTCATCGTCCCGGCCGAGGGCTTCCTGCCGGCAATTGTCGAGTGGTGCCACGCAAACAACGTCGTCTTCATCGCCGACGAGATTCAGGCCGGTTTCTGCCGCACTGGCCGCTGGTTCGCCTCCGAGTACGAGGGCATTGAGCCGGACCTGGTCACCACCGCCAAAGGTATCGCCGGCGGCATGCCGCTGTCTGCAGTCACCGGCCGTGCGGAGATCATGGACGCCCCGGTCGTCGGTGGCCTCGGCGGCACCTATGGCGGCAACCCGGTCGCCTGTGCAGCAGCACTCGCCGCGATTGGCGAGATGGAGGAGCACGACCTCGCTGGCCGTGCACTGGAGATCGAGAAGGTCGTGCGCGAGTTCCTCGAGCCTCTGACCGAGCTCGACTCTGTCATTGAGTTCCGGGGCCGGGGTGCCATGGTCGCCATTGAGCTTGCCAATGCCGACATCACCGGAAAGGTTGCAGCCGCCTGCAAGGAGCAGGGAGTGCTCATCCTCACCTGTGGTCTCGACGGCAACGTCATCCGCCTCCTGCCGTCCCTTGTTATCACGGAGGCGCTGCTGCGCGAGGGCCTCGAGATTCTGGCTGAGACCATTAAGGCGCATGCCTAACGCTGAGCACGCTGCTGCTCTGTAGTGACGCGGGGCTGCTGACCTGCGGTGAAGCAGGGCAGCGGCGCTGCAGCACCTAACTGCGCGCGGTTACCTTTCCGGCGACTCGCGTGCAGTCGTTGACTTTTCACTGAACTTGAGAATTCGAAAGGTATGTCTATGACCGCAACCTCTCGCTCTTCCGCACAAGAGCCCCAGGTACTTGACGCCGCTCGCGCTCCTGCCGTCGAACCCACTGCGGCATCGGTAAGTGCTGGTGGCCACGACACAGCAGCATCTCGCATCACCCCGCTGCAGGGCGCGGCGCTTATCTTTGGCACCAACATCGGCGCCGGTATTTTGAGCCTGCCTTACGCGGGCCGCAACGGTGGATTCTTAGCGCTGATCCTCGCGCTCGTTATTGCGGGAACGCTGACGACTATCTCCATGCTCTACGTGGCGGAGGTGTCCCTGCGCACGAAGGAGCCGCTCCAGCTTTCCGGCTTGGCAGAGAAGTACCTGGGCCAGCTCGGCCGCTGGTGCGTGTTTGTTGCCATCGTTGTCAACGGCACGGGCGCACTCATCGCGTATGCTGCTGGCTCGGGCGAGCTGATTAAGAACATGCTGGGCTGGCCGCCGGCGGTGGGCACTCTCATCTTCTTCGCTCTGGGTACTTTCGTCATGTACAAGGGGCTGCATGCCACCGGTGTTGCGGAGACCGCTATCACTGCCGTGATGGCTGGCATCATCCTCATTCTGTGCGGCTGGACGGTATTCGGCCCGGGCATCTCCATGGACAACCTCATGGTGCTGCACCCATTCTTCATCGTTCCCATCATGAATCTGGCCGTGTTCACCTTTATGGCACAGTACGTCGTTCCCGAGCTGGCCCGCGGTATGCAGGAGCACCACAGCGAGGCAATCTCCAAGGCCATCATCGTTGGCATGGTTGTCACCGGCTTTGTTCTAGCCCTAGTGCCGTTTGCGGCCCTGGGCCTCATGGGCACCGAGGTCTCCGAGGTTGTCACCATTTCCTGGGGTGAGAAGCTCGGTCCGGCGGCCTACCTGCTGGCCAACATCTTCGCGCTCTTCGCCATGCTGACGTCGTTCCTGGCCATCGGCTTCACGACTATGCGCAACATCCTGGACATTTTCCACTGGTCGCAGCGCAGCTGGCAGCACGCCACCGCCGTTGCGCTGACCGTCATACCGCCGCTGGTCATCACCTTCGCGGGCCTGGGTGGCTTCGTCTCCGCGCTGAGCTACGCGGGCGGCTTTGCTGGCATGGTCATGTCCATTGTCCCGGTCCTGCTGCTTCGCACCTCCCGCAAGGTCGGTGAGGTAACCCCGCGTTGGACCGTGGGTTGGTTCGCGCACCCGGTCATCCAGTGGATCATCATCATCGTCTACGGCCTGGCGTTCGCTTACTCCGTCGGCTCCATCCTGGGCGTCGTTCCTGCTAGCTGGCAGTAGATAGTCAGGGTAAGTGTGTTCCTAAGTAACTGAAGAAGAAAGGTTTTCCAATGACTGTCAATATTGCTGAATTGCTGGCGAAGGTACCGACCGGCATCTTGATTGATGGTGAGTGGCGCGCGTCCGCGGACGGCTCCACCTTCGACGTGGACAACCCGGCGACGGGTAAGGTTATCGCGAAGGTGGCGTCTGCTACCTCCAACGACGCGATGGCTGCGCTGGATGCGGCTTGCGCTGTGCAGAATGAGTGGGCACGCACGTCTGCTCGTGAGCGCGCTGATATATTGCGTCGTGCCTTCGAGCTAGTGACTGAGCGTAAGGATGAGTTCGCGGCTCTGATGACCCTGGAGATGGGGAAGCCGCTGGCGGAGGCCTACGGTGAGGTTACCTACGGTGCGGAGTACCTGCGTTGGTTCAGCGAGGAGGCTACCCGCGACTACGGCCGCACTCTGCCGGCCCCGGAGGGCCATATCCGTATGATGACGCGCCGTAAGCCTGTGGGCCCGTGCCTGCTGATTACGCCATGGAACTTCCCATTGGCGATGGCTACCCGCAAGGTGGCTCCGGCAGTTGCTGCGGGCTGCACGATGGTGCTCAAGCCGGCGAAGCTGACGCCCCTGACCTCCCTGTACTTCGCGCAGGCCATGATTGATGCGGGTCTGCCGGCAGGTGTGCTCAATGTGGTTTCGTCGTCTTCTGCGTCTGCTATCTCGGCTCCGCTGATGGTAGATTCGCGTCTGCGTAAGGTTTCGTTTACCGGTTCTACCCCGGTGGGTCGCACGCTGTTGAAGGCCGCTGCGGACAACGTGCTGCGCACCTCTATGGAGCTCGGAGGCAACGCCCCGTTCATCGTGTTTGAGGATGCCGATATTGATCAGGCGGTTGAGGGTGCGATGGGCGCGAAGATGCGCAACATTGGTGAGGCCTGCACCGCCGCCAACCGCTTCCTGGTGCACGAGTCCGTCGCGGAAGAATTCACAAGGACGTTCGCAGAGCGCATCGCTGCGCTCAAGGTGGGCAACGGCTTGGATGAGGGTGTGACCTGTGGCCCGCTGGTGGAGGCTAAGGCACGCGATAATATGGTGGCCCTGGTGGAGGAAGCCGTGTCCAAGGGAGCTACCGTCGTAACCGGCGGCGGAGCTATCGAGGGCGCGGGTTACTTCTTTACCCCGACCGTGCTGACCGGTGTGACCCCGGAGATGCGCGTGGCGCAGGAGGAGATTTTCGGCCCGATTGCTCCGATCATCACCTTTAAGACGGAGGCTGAGGCTATCGAGATTGCCAACACGACTGAGTACGGTCTGGCGTCCTATGTATTCACTGAGGATGCGGATCGTCTCTACCGCTTGGGCGATGGCTTGGAGTTTGGCCTCATGGGCTTTAATGCTGGTGTTATCTCTAATGCTGCTGCCCCGTTCGGTGGCGTGAAGCAGTCAGGCATGGGTCGCGAGGGTGGTGCCGAGGGCATCGAGGAGTACACCTCTCTGCAGTACATCGGCGTGCGCGACCCCTACACCAATCGCTAATCGGGTGGCAGTATCTACTGCAGCTTGGTAGCTGGTGCTTAGGCTTTGAGGATTAAGCACTGGCGCTGCGGGGCTGCGGGTTCGCGAGGCGCGACGCGATTGGTGCGGCGCGCCTCTTAGTGATCCCTTGAGGATGTCGGGGCATCGGTCAGCCCGTGGAGGAGTGCGCTGATGCCAAGGTGGAAGGGGCCGTCAGCGTGCTGATTGACTCCCGGGCCGCCGGAGAACGTCTGGCAGAGTGCTGCGTAGGCGCGTTCCAAGTGCGGTGCAGGAGGGGAGTCCTCGTCGGCGATGTCGGCGCTGCCGGGATCGGGAAGCAGCTCACCGTGGACGTCGAAGATATTGTTGGGTGCGTGGACGTCGTAGGCGCTGCCGTAGATGAAGGACTCCATCGCGACGATGCGCGGGAGGATGGCGTCGTCTGCGACGCCTGCGTGCGACAAGACCTTCGCGATCTTCTCGTACATCGCGATGGTGTTGGGGGCGCCGGTGATGCGGGTCGTTGCGATGACGGCAACGAGGGGGAGGTGATCTGCGAAAACCGTGCGGTAGGACGCCGCCCAGGCGCTCAGGGCAGCGACGGGGGAGAGGGTATCTGCGAGCGCGTCGTCGAGCACGTCGGTGTTGATCTGTTCCATGACAGCGTCCTGCACAAGGGTTAGCAGGTCGTCTTTGTTGGAGATGTGGTTGTACAGGGCGCTCGGAGCGACGCCGAGGGAACGCGCGAGGGCAGACATAGTTAGGCCAGAATACCCCCGTTCATGAATAATTTTCAGCGCACTCGACGCAATGTTTTTGCGCGTGACCAGGGGTTTGTTTGGCCGACCCTTGGTGCGCGTGGATTTTTTTACACCCAACCTCTTCTCCATCTCACAGTCGTCGCGTATCGTGACGTCAGGCACAATATGAATGCAATTCATTTAGTGTTGCTCGTTCATTAGTCACTTCATATAGGGGTATTATCCCCGAACTTAGGAGAATTCCGAACATGACACCGCACGCACACATTTCCGAAGAATTCGAGGTTGGCGCGGGTCTCGCCGCTGGTGGCGACAAGCACGTTATCGACCGCGATGTCGTGGTGGTCGGCGCTGGCCCAGCCGGCCTCATGGCCGCTCGTACTTTGAAGAAACAGGGACTGTCCGTGGTCGTCCTCGAGGCTCGCGACCGCGTTGGCGGCCGCACCTGGAACGGTAAGGTTGCCGATGCCAATGGCGTGGAGCACTTCATCGAGCTCGGCGGCCAGTGGGTATCCCCGGATCAGACCCGACTCATCGCACTGCTCGAGGAACTTGGGCTGAACACCTTTCCGCGCTACCGCGAAGGCAAGTCCATCTACGTTGCCCCGGATGGCACTCGCCACGAGTACGAGGGCACGCAATTCCCGGCCTCCGCGAAGACCATCGAGGAAATGGGCAAGCTCATCGAAGCCCTGGACCAGCTTGCTCACGAGATGGACCCCGCCCATCCCTGGGACCATCCGCGTGCTGCCGAGCTGGACGCGGTCTCCTTCCGCCACTGGCTCGAGGAACTTTCCGATGACCAGGAGGCCATCGACAACGTCTCCATCTACATCGCATCCGGCATGCTCACCAAACCCGCGCACACCTTCTCGGCGCTGCAGGCGGTTCTCATGGCGGCATCGGCAGGCAGCTTCACCAACCTCGTGGACGAGGACTTCATCCTTGACCGCCGCGTCGAGGGCGGAATGCAGTCCGTCTCCCTTACTATTGCTCGCGAGCTGGGCGACGACGTCTTCCTCGGCACCCCGGTGCGTGAAATCCACTGGGCCGAGGCCGATCCGGACACCGCTGATCCGCTCAACAACGTGGCTGCCGACGTGCGCAATGGCGTGCCGGACAACGGTGCACCAGGTGCGGTCCTCGTGAAGTCTGAGCTCGTCGACGTTCGGGCACGCTTCGTGGTGCTCGCAGTGCCGCCGAACCTCTACCACCGCATCTCCTACGTGCCGCCGATGCCGCGCGATCAGCAGATTGCGCACCAGCACATCTCCATGGGTCTGGTCATCAAGGTACACGCCGTGTATGAGACGCCGTTCTGGCGTGAAGAAGGCCTGTCTGGTACCGGCTTCGGCGGCGCCCGCCTGGTGCAGGAGGTTTACGACAACACCAACTACGGCAAAAACTTCGCGCACTCTGTTGAGAGGGAGGAGGATCGGTACGGCACCCTCGTCGGATTTGTTTCCGACGTTTACGCCGAGCAGATGTGGCACTTGCCGGCGAAGGAGCGTAAGGAGGCCATCCTCGAGGCATTGGCCGACTACCTCGGCCCGAAGGCGAAGGAGCCGATCGCGTTCTACCTCTCCGACATGGCGGCCGAGGAATGGACCCGTGGAGCGTACGCCACCTCCTACGACCTGGGCGGACTGTCGCGCTGGGGTCACCTGCAAAATGAGCCGACTGGTCCGCTGTACTACGCCTGCTCCGACATCGCGGCCGAGGGCTACCAGCACGTCGACGGTGCCATCCGCCAGGGCGAGATAGTGGCACTGGCGATTGCTGCGCGCGCAGGAGTTGCGTGATGACCGGGGGCCTTGAGCGGCGTCCCGTGGCGGGCAAGCTCGTCGTCGGATACCAGCACACCGCCGCCGGTAAGGATGCCGTCAACCTGGCGGTGGCGCTCGCGCGCGGGCGCAACATTTCGCTGGAAATCGTCATGGCTGAACCCCTCGGCAGCCCCTACAGCGGCACCTACCCACACGACCGTGGCTACGAATCCATCGTGGAGGAGCACATCGCGGGCTGGCTCAAGGAGGCCCTGGACATGGTGCCGGAAAGCATCGCGGCCACGGCGAAGATTCTGGTAAGCGAATCAGAGGTGCGCGCGTTGCTGGACTACGCCGCCGAATGCGGCGCAGACGGCATCGTGGTTGGCGCCCGCCAGGGAGGCCTGTTCAACCGCTTCCACATGGGCTCCGTCGTCAACGCCCTGCTGCATAGCGCGACTATTCCGGCGGCGCTCGCCCCGAGCGGATTCTCCCACCCTGGTCCAGTGACACGATTCACGGCGTTCTTCGGCCCCAAGCCCGGCGCCGCTGATGTCGTCGCCACCGCCGTGGACCGCTGCCAGCGGCGCGACATCCCGCTGCGCCTCGTGTCCCTGATCCTCAAGGATGAGGCCGCATCGGAGGCAGTGGCTGACGCTTCGGTCGTCGCCGCTGGATCTGCAGAAAGTGAAAGCGCTGCGCTGCGGCTTCTGTCGCGGGTCGTTTCCGCAGATCTTACGTCAGTCATTCACCGCATGCTCGGCGCCGGCACCGCCAGCGTGGAGATCGCGCAGGGACGTTCGATCGAAGAAGCACTGAGCGCCGTCTCTTTCGAACCAGGCGACCTTGCTGTCCTTGGCTCCTCCCGACTCGCTGTTCCAGGTCGTCTGTTCCTCGGGCCAACCGCAGCCCGCATCTTACGAAACATTCCAGTTCCGATCCTCGTTGTTCCCGCCGGCTTCATGCAGACCGAAAGCTAGCACAGCCTCATAAAGAAAGGTGGTGAACCCCGTGTCCACCAACCAGATCATCGACAACGCAGCAGCCGCAGCTCCCACTACTCCATCGCGCGACCCGGCTATGTCCACTAAAGGCCTGGCTACCGGCCAGGTCGGTTTGCTCGGCGCCGTCGTCATCGGCATCAGCTGTATCGCCCCGACGTACACTCTGACCTCAGGCCTCGGCCCGACCATCTCCGCCGTGGGCAAGTACGTCCCCGCGGTGCTGCTGCTGGGATTCATCCCGATGCTTCTCGTTGCGTTCTCCTATCGCGAGCTCAACAACGCAGTTCCTGACTCGGGCACCTCATTCACGTGGGCGTCCAAGGCCTTCGGCCCGTGGGTCGGATGGATGGGCGGGTGGGGTCTTATCACCGCTACCATCCTGGTGCTTTCCAACCTTGCCGCCGTCGCGGTTGACTTCTTCTACCTGCTCATTGCCCAGTTGGTGGGGCGTCCGGAGATTGCTGATCTGACGCGCAACCTGTGGGTCAATATTCTGACGACCATCGTCTTTATTGCCATCGCCTGTTGGGTGTCCTACCGCGGCCTCGACTCTACGCAGAAGCTTCAGTACATCCTCGTAGCATTACAAATCCTCGCTCTCGTCGTATTCGACATCATTGCTATCCACAATGCCTACAAAAGCGGTGGTTTCGACTTCACACCCATCAGCGTGCAGTGGCTGAATCCGCTGGCTATTGGGGACTTCAGCATGGTGGCCGCCGGTATCTCGTTGTCCATCTTCATGTTCTGGGGTTGGGACGTCACGCTCACCATGAACGAGGAAACCAAGGACCCAGAGAAGACGCCGGGCCGCGCGGCCACCGTCACGGTGCTGGTCATCATCTCGCTCTACGTCCTCACCGCGATGGCTGTAGTGGTGTGGGCGGGCACAGGGGAGACCGGTCTCGGTGCCGGAAACCCGGAAAACCAGGAGTCCATCTTCGCGGTCCTGTCCGAGCCGGTGCTGGGCCCGGCGTCCATCTTTATCTACATCGCGGTGCTCGCTAGTTCGTTCGCATCGCTGCAGGCCACGATGGTTGGCCCGGCCCGCACCCTGCTGGCGATGGGGCACTACCAGGCGCTCCCGCCGCTGTTCGCATCTATCTCTCCGCGCTACAAGACTCCGTCGGCTGCGACCATCGCCTCCGCCATCGCGGCAGCGCTGTTCTACAGCATCACCCGCTTGCTCAGTGAAAACGCGCTGTGGGACACCATTACCGCGCTCGGCCTGATGATTTGCTTCTACTACGGAGTGACCGCCGTGGCCTGCATCTGGTACTTCCGCGGCGAGCTCTTTTCCAGCGTCTACAACATCGTGTTCAAGTTCCTTTTCCCGCTGCTCGGAGGGGGTTTCCTTCTCGCGATGTTCGGCATCACCGCCTACGACTCCATGGATCCGGCCTATGGCTCCGGCTCCTCAATCCTGGGAATTGGCACGGTGTTCGTCCTGGGCACGAGCATCCTTCTGCTCGGTGTGGTCCTCATGGTGTGGACGCGCATCTATCATCCGGCGTTCTTCCTAGGTAAGACCCTGCCGCGGATCGCCCACCAACATGACAACGAAGTCAGTCCCTTTGTCTAAGTTCAAGCAGTTTCCTACACGTTCCTACTAGTTAAGGAGAAACCATGTCCCAGTACCGCGTTCAGAACCCCGTCAACGACGAGATTGTCGAGACGTTCCCTTTTATCACTGATGCAGAGCTTGATGATGCAGTCACCGCCGCAACCGAGTGCTTCGAATCCTGGTCTCAACTGCCGATGAGCGAGCGCGCGGACATTCTGGACCGCGTCGGAGATCTGTTCATTGAGCGAAAGGACGAGCTAGCTCAAATCGCTGCGCTGGAAATGGGCAAGCCGCTGTCCGAAGGCGCCGATGAAGCCGAGCTCGCCGGAAACATCATCAAGTACTACGCCAAGAACGGCGAGGAATTCACCCGCGACCAGGAGATTCCCGTCGACGTTTCGGGCAAAGCCGTGATTCGCCGCCTGCCGCTGGGCCCGCTGCTGGGCATCATGCCTTGGAACTTCCCCTACTACCAGATCGCTCGTTTCGCAGGTCCCAACCTCGTACTCGGCAACACCATCCTGCTCAAGGATGCGGAAATCTGCCCGCGCTCGGCTCTCGCGGTACAGAAGATCATGGACGATGCTGGCGTACCGGCCGGCGCCTACGTCAACATCTTCGCCACCCACGACCAGGTCTCCCGCGTCATCGCCGACCCGCGCGTGCAGGGCGTATCCCTCACCGGCTCTGAGCGCGCCGGCTCCATCGTTGGTGCGCAGGCGGGCCAGCACCTAAAGAAGGCGGTCCTTGAGCTGGGCGGTTCCGACCCGTACATCCTCCTCGATACCGACGACGTTTCTGCCGCGGCCCAGCTGGCGTGGGAGACCCGCATGTACAACACCGGCCAGGCCTGCAACTCCAACAAACGCATGATTGTCATGGAGGATCTCTACGAGGACTTCGTCGCCGAACTCGTGGCTTTAGCGAACAAGGCCACCCCAGCGACCCCCGACGCCGAGGGGGAGAACACCTACAGCCCGCTGTCCTCCCGCGCCGCTGCGGAGAATCTTAGCGAGCAGATCCAGAGTGCGGTTGCCGCCGGCGCAAACCTCCGCGCAGGCGGCGAGCTCACAGACGAGGGTGCCTACTTCTCGCCGACGGTCATCACCGACATCCCTGTCGGCTCCCATTCCTACTACGAGGAGTTCTTCGGCCCAGTTGCCGTGGTGTATTCCGTGTCCTCTGATGAGGAAGCCTTGAAGCTTGCCAACGACAGCAAGTTCGGCCTCGGCGGCACAGTGTTCTCCCAAGACTCCGCCCGCGCGCAGGCCATCGCGACTCGCCTCAATACCGGCATGGCTAATGTCAACATTCCTGCTGCCGAGGGCCCCGAAGTCCCATTCGGTGGCGTCAAGCGCTCCGGTTTCGGCCGCGAGCTGGGGCCGCTGGGCATGGACGAGTTCGTCAACAAACAGATGTACTTCATCTCTGGGTAGCGCTGCAGCCAACTTCGGCTGTTCGTAGCTGAAGGCAAGGGCGGGTTTCGGTACTCCGGACCCGCCTGAAGTGCCCCGGGTTTTGTTCCTAGGCATTTGCCTTGTTTTCTATTGTTTCTTGGGCTGGGTGGCTTTCCCAAAACTCTGATTCAACCTCGACCGGCGTCCGGTAGTTCAGCCGCTGATGAAGCCTAGAATCATTCCACCAATTGACCCACTCAAACGTTGCAATCTCGACCTCAACTACGTCGCTTAACGTCCGGGTATGGATCAGCTCGTTCTTGTAGGAACCGTTGACGTTTTCAGCCAGAGCATTGTCATAGGAATCGCCAACGGTTCCCGTAGAAGCGGCAATTCCATGCTGGCCAAGCCGCTCGTTGTAGACAATGCTGACGTATTGCGAGCCGTGATCCGAATGGTGAATGAGACCAGTTGTTTCCTTCGCACACATGATCGCCTGGTTGAGTGCCTGCAGCGGCAACGCTTCGATACGCATCGCCTCCGATAGCGCCCACCCAACGATCCGTCGGGAGTTCACGTCGGTGACAAATGCGGTGTAGACGAATCCTTTACGCGTTCGTACATACGTAATATCGGCCACCCACAACTTGTTCGGCGCTTGGGCCTTGAATTCGCGGTTGACCAGATCAGGGCGCAGATCCTGCTCCTTGGGTTTGCGGGTCGTGATGGGCGCTCCACCTTTAGCTTTGCCGGATACTCCTGCCAAACGCATCAACCGGGCAGTCTGTTCACGACCAGTACCGATACCTTCGCGGCGAAGGGCGTGCCACATTTTCCGTACACCGTAGACCCCGTAGTTTTCAGCATGGACTACACTGATGTGCTCAATCAGGGCAGCATCACGCAGACTTCGCGAACTAAGCCCGCGGGCTTTGGATTGGCGGTAGCCACGCGAAGAGATGAAGCCTCCTTCGCGATTGCGCTTCAACGTCGTACAGATGAACTCGACTGTGAAGCGATCCCGGTGTTCATCGATGAACCGGATCATTTCTTAACGTTTTGGGTCTGGTTCCGACGCGAAAAAAGCCGATGCAGCTTTCAATAACTCGTTAGTGTCGCGAAGCTCCTGATTCTCCCGGCGCAGCCTGGAATTTTCGGCGGTCAAATCCTCCGGCAGGCGTTCGGGGGCGTGTCCGTTGCGGCGAGCTGCCTGCGTCCATTGCCGAGCTGTATGCCACGACACACCCAGTTTCGGGGCCACAGCCTGGCACGCAGCCTGCATCGACATATTCTCCGCCAAAATGCGGTCTTCGACAAGACGGACCACACGATCCTTCGCATCCTGATCGAATTTTCTTGGCATATCCCAGGTTTTCCCATCTACTCAAACGGAACAAAACCTGGGGCACTTCAGACCCCAATCTGAGTGTTCCCGATACTACCCAGGAGCAGCGAGCCCATATGACTACTTGTTCAAGCCGGTTAGAATCCAAGCACTACCCGGATTGTCCAGAGAAAAACTGAGAGCAACTGTCGTTGACTCCATGATTAAAGAAGACGGACTTGATGGAGAACACAGATCGAGAGCCTGTCGAGAGAACTTCACCCATTTTTCGCTGTCGCCCTTTCCTCTAAGAAAGAGGAAGTTTTCGTGATCGGAGAAGCCGAGTTCTGGAACAGGGGGATCATCAGCCATAAGTGTTTCTTTGACTGTTTGATACGGAGTGTATGGGCACACGAGCGAAAACTCAGTCCACTCTGGTCCGTAGAGTTCCTCCAGTGTGATGGACTCAGTAACGGGGACTGCATGTCCCGATCGTCCTAGGGACGCGAGATGAGAAGCCAATGGGTCATCAAAACTACAAGAGGAGAGTAATAAGAAGACAATACTAGTGAACCCTATCCGCGCCATCATGCGTCTCATTAACATAACTCCCTTCTCGTGCCTATCCTAGGAAAGTGTAGATAGCAGTCCAATTCTAGCCCATAGGGCGCACTGGTTGAGAGCAGAAGCTTCGTCGCCACTACTTGCGAAAGCAGATCCAAGAAATCGACCTTGGGCATTGTTATACAGGTCCATTCTGGTCTCATCCGCTGGCCCCTGAGCGACAGTTTCGTGGTTAGTAGCAATGCGTTCAGCTGCATCTGCACCGATTCTCATCGTCATCAGGGCATTCCACGAGCAGTGCCGAAAAGCATCGCCCTTTCCATTGCGGAGTGATGTGGCGCCAGGAAACCGGTTCTGCGCTTCCATACTCGCGGTTGTGGCTGCCTGATTGGCGATGCCGCATGATACTACATCGACCAGCGCGATGCAGGACAGCATTTCAAGACCCTGGATATATATCCGGTAGGGGTCCGACTGGGCGGTCGCAAAAGGTGCTACTTGAGGATTGATGTCAGTGACCCTGGCACGTTCAACTGCAGCAATGATTGCGCGTTGCTCATTAGCTGACAGGGATGCGAAGTATCCGTACGGGTCGGCGGACTCGTTCATCACCTTGATCTCGTCTTGAACATTCATGATGTCCTCATCTGTGACATCACTGGTGTCTACGCGAATTTCAGCGTCTAAGTCAATTGTTGATGCGGGCAAGGGGGTAAGATTCCCCAGGTTTTGGGCAGCAGCACTTGGTGAAATGATTAAACCAAATGCGAGACCTGCTGCTGTAGATAAAGCAATGATGAATCTTGTGGCGCGATTGCGCATAACCACTCCTGTAAATTTTCGTGAAAACAATTATCCGTGACGAGGGAAACGCGCATATTAGATGCTCCTTACCCAGAGTAACAGATAATTCTTATTACGAAACTAAAGAATGCAACAAGTTGTGAAATCACCCCTAATCAGGTGTATATCCCCTGCCAATTTATCGGCTCTTCCGGTTTCGGAGTGCGTGGCGGGGTGAAGTAAAGCACGACGGGTTCAGCGGGTGGCTTAAAGAACGCGACCCCAGCTTCCGGGAGCAGATACAGGTGGTGACCATGGATGGGTTCACCGGTTATGCCACCGCAGTCGAAGAGCAACTACCACAAGCAGACAAAGTCATGGACCCTTTCCATGTGGTGCATCTGGCAGCCGACAAGCTCACCACATGCCGGCAAAGACTCCAACGTGAGACCACCGGGCGCCGCGGACGCAAAGATGATCCGCTGTACAAGCACCAGCGAACCCTGTTGACCAGGACGAACTATCTCACCGAGCGGCAAAAGCAACGCTTAGCACTGTTATGGGCCACCGATGACGACTACGTGGTCTTAGAAGTGACGTGGCTGCTCTACCAAGACATGATCGCAGCGTAGGTGCATCCGAAGAAATCGGAAGGCAAAAAGCTCATGGAACGCATCATCCACACACTGCTGCCAAGGGATTACCGAAAGACCTAGAAGAGCTCGCCCAACTGGGACGCACCCTGTGGCGTCGACGCAAAGATGTGCTTGCCTACTGTGATATCGGTGCCTCCAACGGCCCCGTCGAGGCAATCAACGGCAGACTCGAACACCTACGCGGCATCGCCCTAGGATTCAAAAACCTCAACCACTACATCTTGCGGTGCCTAATCCACTCCGGACAGCTACAGGACAAAATCAACGCACTCTAAAACCGGAAGGGCTGGTTTCGGGGTCTGGTGCACCCGAACCGCCAGCAGCACCAGCCGTGCCAGCCCTGCCGGCACCTGCGCTGCCTGTGCTAAGGCAGCAGCTGCTCGATGGCCTGGGTATCGACGTCGATGCCCGCGGCCTGCGCGGCGTTGTCCAACAGCAGCAGAAGGTCGCCGGTGGTGCCGCCGACCTCGAACATGCGCTGCAGCTCGTCGATGGGCAGGGCGTTGGCGTTGAGCAGCGCCTGGACCTCGGCCACGAGTTTGTCGGCGCCATCGGCGTCGCCGAGTGCCTGCGCCACGGCCGGCAGGACCACCGCGCCGGCGGCCACGCCCAGGATGGCGGCGATCGCCGCGCGGGCATCATCGCTCAAGTCCAGGCCCGGGATGACGAGGTCCTCGAGCACCCCGCCGAAGTCGATGTAGTTGCCCGCGGAGAAGGTCTCCAGCTGGGCGTGGGTGCCGTTGAAGAGGTTCATGTCCACGTCGGTAGCAATGCCGGCCACGCGCCCGGAGCCACTGCGCTGCCAGAAGGCGATCTTGTCCCAGCCGCCCACCGGCTCCGGGGCCTGGTCTTGGTAGGCCGCCAGCCACAGCGGGTACTCGGAGAATTCCGTGGTGTTGCCCATCTCACCCAGCCAGAAGTACTTGTAGGTATACAGCATCGGCTTGCGGCCGGTGAGCAGCTCCAGCTCGGTGAGGAAGGTCCGCGTCCACGCGGCCAGCTGATCGGCGTTTAGTCCCTCGGAAACCTCTAGGTCAAGCACCGGCGGCAGGGTCTGGTTGGGCACCAGCGCCAGCTGCGCGGCAAAGGCCGCGGCCTGCCGGATCGGGTCTTCCGACGGGCGCGCGTAGTGATAGGCGCCGACCTTGAGGCCGGCGGCCGCGGCACGGTTGGCGTCCTCGACGAAGTGGCCGTTGATGTAGCCAAAACCCTCGGTGGCCTTGACGAAGGCGAAGGACTGGCCGTCGGACTTCACGGCGTCCCAGTCGATGCCGTTGAGCGTCGGGTGCTGGTGCCCAGACACGTCCACGCCGGCGGGGGCGCTGAAGGAAATCGCGGGGGCAGTAATGGTCAGGGCGGCCGCGGTGGTGGCGGCGGTGACGGTGGCAAGCACGGCGGTGCGAATGCGGCGGGCTGAGATCATGAGCGCAACACTACGCGCCAATTAACACAAACCCCTTTAACAACACACGCAACATCAACCTCTTTTTCCACGGGGCCCTACGGCCCCGCCCGCACCACATCACAGTGGGGAAAACCCTACTAAAAGAAGTCTCCCCTTCCATAAGCTTCGCGACACCGGCGGGTGAGCCAGGAAGAAAACCCTTCGACCTCGCTCCGGACGCCAACACGCCGCGAGAATAATGAGACTTCAGAAGCAAACTTCACAGGTAGACAGAGTGTTTTGCCAGTGCACTACGCCGGTTGCAACCATATATCTCAAACAGCTGGCAGATGGTCTTGCCCACCATTTTCTCTGTCGTGCCAAGCTCTCCAGCTATTGTCTTGTCGGTGAAAATGTCTCGACGAAGACAGTGCATCACCCGCGTTTGGAAGGGGGATAGCCCTTGCGCCTGCATCACGGCGGACACCGGGAGTTGCCGCTCAAGAGCAATTCCTCGCTTTCTGTAGATGATCCTGATATCCAGATCAACAGCAGATTCCGCCCCGCCACGAACGCAGCCAAAGTAGGCGTCAGCTCCTACGCCTATAGCCTCCACGAGCGTGTCGGAGGCATGAAGGGATTCTTCTACGAAATACAACATTTTAGGCGTCAAAGACCCGCGCTCCGCCTCCCTTCTGGGAGATAATTTCACGGCCGCGAACACGCCTTGAGCCAGTTTCGCGTAACCAAACAAGTTCGACTCGGGTTCGCTATCAATCTTCTTCGACACGTGTTGCGCTTGCTCAAATAAGCAGACCGCGACCACTGGGGCATCAGCGCACCGGCTCGATGCAAGGCGTTCGGCCATGGGCATGACGTCATCAGGACCATTGACGCGACCTAATTCATCCCAGCCGAAACAGTTCTTCAGCGCCGAGATTACCCTCTCATCAGCGCCGACAAATAGACAGCTGCCACCGGCTAAGTTTCTTCGCCACATTAGAGCTTTACCGACCTATCAGCGTTCGAGGCAATGTACGAGGAGTGGGTAGCCACCACTACCACAGCACCATTCTGGGCAAACTGTCGCAATTTAGTGAGGACTAGTCGCGAGTTTTCTCCATCAAGAGCGCCCGTGGGTTCATCGGCCAGCACGATTTCAGGCTTTGAGAGTATGACCCGCGACAAAGCTACTCGCTGTTGTTCACCTCCAGAGAGCTCACTGACGGTTCGTTTCTCTGATCCTCCAAGACCTACTTCGGCTAATACCGCCGCGATCGAAGTGCGATCCGCACGCGGAGTGGCAAGCTTGATGTTATCCAGTACCGAAAGGTCCGGCACCAGCCCGTAGTCTTGGAAAAGATATCCAACCTTTGCGCGCCGGAAGTGTCGACGTGCGCGGGAGCTCATTGCCGCGATATCTTGTCCATCGTACGAGATGCTCCCGGAGTCGGGAGTTGTCAGACCGCCCAGCATGTTAAGGAGTGTCGTCTTGCCACTGCCCGAGGCGCCCGTCAACGCGGTAATTCGACTAGATTCAAAACTCTCCGAAAAATCTTTAAAGATTGTTCTGGAGCCAAAATCAACTGATATATTGCGCACCGAAATTGTCATTGCGAATCCACTTCTTCCCTAGCGTTCCACTGCGATGCTGCGCGCAGTGTAAGCAACAACGAAACCGCCAGCCACGCTGCACCAAATGAAATAACCGCGACGATGGTATGCGGCGACCATTGGTTCTCGAAGCCCAGAGTCCACGTCGACGGCACCCGCGAGTCAGCCTGATGCCGGTGCTCGTAAAGCTTGTAGAACAGCCAACCAATCGTTACCAAGAAGAACGCGGCTTCTATTGCTACAACCCATTTCGCCGACCACCACGGACTTCTTCCGCAGATATATGCCACATGAATCTTGCGCCTATACGCCACTCTGAAGGTAATAACTGCGGCACCGATGAGGACAGTCACCAGCAACACTGCGGCTATGGTGTTGATTCCCCACAGAATTGCATTGCGCTGGGCCGCCCGAATACTTTCCTTCCACGAGTCCTCGCGTGGCCTCAAGAACGACAAGGTCTCACCCGTCTTTCCACGCTGGAGCTCTGCCGGAACATCATCAGAGGTAGAAATAAGAACCTGCTGCGAGACCTTTGACATCAGATTGTGGTCACCCAAAGGTGCCAAACCGCGCGGGAGGATAACGAGAATTGGATCTTCAACCTCGGGGCGGAAGTCAGTGTCGTAGGTAAAAACTGAGCCCACCTTGCAGTCGCCCCGCCACACGATGGCAGGAACGGGACTTTCGGTGTAGGAGGCCTCAAACTCTAGCGATTCTTCAATAGTCTTCTTAGAACGGTCAGAAAGGTCGTTCGGCGAGCAAACTGTCACGCTCGATGAATCAGTGTCCGTTACTCCGACCTGGCGTGAGTATTCTTGATTCACTAGCAAGACTGGCGCCTCTAACTCGATGGGCCAGGTCAACCAATAGGGATCAACTAGGAGCAGCTCCCCGGACACGTCCGCGGCTCGAAATGGCGCCGCCGTCTCAGAGTTTGCCCATTCTTCAAAAGCGGTATTCGTGTTCAAGGCAAACTCTTGGGGCCCACGATGTTGATCCCACGCTGCCTGCAGGCGTTGCCTCTCCCCCACTTCGGCCACGACCCCAACCAAGGTTGCAACTGCACTCAAGGCTGCCACAAGGGTTATGCAACGCACGAGGGTCAACGAGTAAAATACCGGCCTCGAATGAATTTTTCCTTTAATGGATTGAGGAATTGAGGTTTGGCGAACCAGGAGTTGGCCGCCTAGATATCCACAAACCAAGGCGCCAGTCAATACCGCATTGGCCAAGAAATACATACTCCAGAATTCCCGAGCCATTGCCCAGCCGTTATAGAGGTAGAGTAACCCGGCAACAGATATCGGGCCGGCGATGTATGCAACCGCCATAGCTACCCGCTGCCGCTGTAATTCCACAAGGACTGTTCTATAAAGACTAAGCCCCAATAAGCGATGCACGCCGATCTCTCTAGACCGGGACAGGACGTGACCAGCTCCTAGAATTAGACACAGTAGCACCGACAAGATTATCAATACCGGAATGGTGGACGAAGCAACGATGCTGGGAATTCGATTTGTAAGCGTGACAGTGTCGAGTCCCTGAGATTCTAGCCAGCGAACCAAATCCTGTTCGTCGGACTCAGATCCCTTGACCAGTATTGTCTGCCGAGGATCCAATTGAGGAAAATCCTCGATCGGGTAAACGACATCAAAGCTTCCCCGTTCAAAGCGTGGCCGCTCCAGCCTTCCCGAGCCCTGCGGAATCGATGACGAGTAAACTCTATACTCGCCGTCGGAAACGGCTAGCGAAGAATAGGTTATTGCAGCCTCAAAACCATTCTCTCGTGCAAAGGATCCCAAGTCCGAATAAAAGCTTTCGCGAGCGGCACCACTACCAACGGATTCAACCTCTACCCCATAGCCACCGAGATGTCCGTCGACTGTGGAATAAAGCGTAGCCCCGAGGAAAGCCACAATGGGAGCCAAAATAGCCGTGGCGACAAACCCCACGGCTATTAGGCCAGTTTTTAGTCGAATCATTGACTAACAGTGACGGTAGTAGGACTCATTGCCAAAAGCTTTGCGGGGAGCAGTAGCCCGTGACCACACATTCTTATTCACGCAACCACTGTCCGACTTAAATGTCCCAACAGCAGTCGAGCCGTGACGCACTCCATTGTGGAAGTAGTGGGACCACACGGTACTCCGGTCGCTACCGTAGTCCCACGAGCCTCCGTCAATACTGACAATGGTTGCTCCGGCCACGCCAGTCCCCGCACAAGCCAGCAGTGCGGCCGCTACTGCGCCGCCGATTCGGCGGCGGATTGTAAACTTCATGATCCCTCCATTCGATTGGTAGATGACGGTTGGATTACCGCCTTGCGTCAATTATCAGGAGTTCACCACATCCCCTCAAGTAGGAAAACCTACCTTTAGTGAACTCTCCCACTTCAGAAGGTTGATTTATTCTATAACACTTTTCCTTTGCAACCTGTACCTAGCCTTCATCATTCGCTTCCCACCGCTCGTGGAGGGGTCGCCGCGCTCCCCGCAGCCGCGTCTCTGGGATCCCTATTTGGGTGCTTGAGCCTTGGCCTGCTTGCGCTCGGCCAGCCAGGTCTTGACGGCCCGGGCGGCATCGGCGGGGCGCAGGTCGGGCACGTAGGCGTGAGCTACGGCCAAGCCGATAGCGGGTAGAGCCAGTTCGTCGTCGTAGGCGATGTACCACTTGTGCTCTTCGGGCTGGAACTTGCGCTTGGAGGCGGCCAGGCTGCGGAAGCCGTAGAGGGGTTCCATCTCCTGGCCTAGGCGGGATAGGAGGGCATCGAGAAGCCCGGGCTCTTCAGGGGTGCCCGATAGCGGGGCGCCGGAGAGCGAAATCCAGGCGCAGCCCTCACCCGCGGCAACAACCATGGCCTCCGAGATGAGCAGCTCGATAGCCCCCTTGAAACCGTGGTCGGCACGCCGCATCACATCGAGGGTATAACCCACCACCGCGCCGCCTTCGCGCACGGGCAGCCAGGAGGTCACGCCGTGGAGGGTGCCATCCGGCCCCAGGGCGAGCAGCAGCCGGGTGCCCTCCTCGCGCAGCTGCGCCACCCCGCCCAGGGTAAAGCCCATCTCCGGCAGGGCCTTGTCCAAGACCCATTCCTCGGATAGCTCGGCAATCTTGTTGCGCCCGGCCATATCGAGTTCGGCCCAGGTGGTCCACACCGTGGTCACGCCCTCCTTCGCAGCCTTGTTGCGGGCGGTGCGGATGTTCTGGAATTTCTTGCCCTTAAACTCCGTGTTCGAGGTGTCCAGCACGGCCTCCTCCGCGACTTCGAGCCGGCGGAACCCAGGCCGGGAAAAGCTCTCGCGCACCGAATACCAGGCGGGCCGCCATCCCTGCTCGCGCGCAAAGTCCTCGAAGGCCGCGGCGACCTCGCCAACCGGCGCGGAGCCAACGGGCTCGCCCAGGGTCAGCGCGATGCCGTTGTGTACGCGGTAGGCCACGTAGCTTTCGGCATCGCCGAGGCTGGCAAAGAAGTAGCGGTTGCCGGACCACAGGGTCATCGCGGACAGGTGGTCACCGGTGCCCTGGACGCAGATGGCGCGGGCGCGTTCCCGGTCGCAGGCGGCCGCCGGGTCCGCCGGGGTGGCAAAGAGGCGGTATAGGACGCCCGCGGCGCTGAGCCAGAAGATGGTGCCCACCCACTCGTAGAGCGCCCAGGTAGCCCAGGTGGCCGGGGCCAGCTGCAGCGGGACCAAGGTGGCCACGACCGGCGGCACAAAGCGCAGCGGCAGCTCGGCCAGTATGGCCCCGGCCGTGGCGGGCACGAGGAAACCGTCTTTGCACAGCCAGGCGCCCAGGCACCACAGCGCCGCGGTGGCAAGGAATACCACCGCAATGCGCGCGCCGGCGCGGATGAGGGTGCTGGCGGCCTCGCGGAGTGGGAAGGCACGGCGGTTCCATAACAGCACGCCCAGGCAGCCGGCCCAGGGCAGGATTACCGCGGCCAGGTTGACTCCGTAGAGCACCAGGCCCTCTTCCCCGAAGTCGCGCAGCTGCACCACCAGGACCGCGATGACGAGCACCTGAACCACAGCGCTGAGCCAGAAGGCCAGGCGCCGGCCGCGCACCAGCCCGAAGCAGAGCACCAGCTGGATGAGCAGGGGCGCCAGGCTGGCTACCGCAGGGCCGACGCCGTGGACGCGGGCCACATCGAGGGCGGCGTGGCAGGCCGCACCCATAGCGTCGTGGTGGCAGGCAGCCGCCGCGTGGTAGGCCGCTGCATTTTCTGCCCACATCAGGCGGGTGACCTGGCTAAAGGGCCCTTCGGCGCGCGGGTCGAGGGCCACAAACAGCGGGCCGATGGCCACCACAGCCAGCACGATGGCGGTGAGCACGCGGCGCTCCGGGACCGAGGAGCGGCGGAGGGCCTGCGGGCGGGCGGCGCTGGTACGCGGGGCAAATACGGCCCAGAGGATCCCCGCCAAGATGGAGACGGACGCCGCGGTCATGCCGAGGACGTCGCTGAAGGTGCCGCCGTAGAGCACGAGCGTGGCCATCAGCGCCAGTACTGCCAGGCGCACGCGGCGCTGCCACAGGCGCGGCATCCAGGCAGAGGCAAAGCCGGCGGTGCCCACGATAAAGCCGATGGGTGATAGCGCGGTGGCAGACAATAGGTCATCGCCCCAGCGGTTGAGGCCGGCGGCCTCGATGCCGTGCGCGGCCACATAGGCCACCGGCACGCAAGCCAGCTGCGCGGCCAGGCCCACGGCCAGGGTCTGAGCGGAGCCCAGGGTGCGCTCGGCCGGCAGCACGAAGGCCACCGCCATCAGCGTCAGGGCCACCACGGCGCCAAAGGTGCGCCCGGTCAGGCCTATCCCCTGCACGAAGCTGGCGATGCCCGGGTCTATGCCCGCCCAGATGGCCAGCGCCCACATCACGGCGATGAGCAGCCAGGTAACCGAGTAACGGCGCAGGATGCGCACGGCCGCGGTTGCTGCGTCGCTTCTATTTGGTGACATCGCTATCCTCCACGCCGTCGAAGGGATCGGAAACCTCTAGCCCGCCGCGGCGGGCCACCCAGGCAAAGGCCTCGCGCAGGGCTGGCCGCCACACCTCGAAGGAGTGGCCGCCGGGGCGCACGCCGATATAGGACTTGATGCCGGCGGCGCGGGCGGCATCACCCAGCTTCTGCAACGCGGCCACGGACCCGTGGTCTTGTTCGCCGGCGATGAATACGGCCTGTGCGCCCGGAAAGGTCTGGGTGGCCAGCAGGTGGGCGGGGTTCTGGGCGGCGTAGGCGGCCTCATCCCCGGCGAAGAATTTGTCCACGGTGGCCTGGTGGTTACCGATGGTCGGCTCGGCCTCCCCGGAAATGTCCAGGGCGGAGCCATAGGCGTCGGGCCGGTTGGTGAGCACCTGCAGCGAGCAGGTGCCGCCGTAGGACAGCCCTCCGATGGTCCAGTGGGACTGATCCGCGTCCACGCGGAAAGTGTCCTTGAGGCCCTGGGGCACGTCGTCGGCCAGGTAAGTCATCACCTTCGCCACCGGCGAATCGGCGCAGATGGGGTTGCCGGACTCGGAACCGGTGCCATCGACCGCGACGACGATGGGGCTTACCCCCTCGTTGGCATCCTGGAAGGCGTCGGCGGTCTGCGCGGCCTCGCCTGCCCCGAACCACTGCTCGGGGCCGCCGGGGTTGCCGTGGATGAGGGTGAGGACGGGCAGGTCGAGCTCGGGCCGGGTGAAATAGGCCGGCGGCAGGTAGGCAATCGCCTGACGGGCGGCAAACCCCGAGGTGGTCCCCGGGAGGTCAAAGCGCACCAGGGCCGCCCCCGTGTAGCCATGTGCCTGGGCCTGGGCTACCTGGCCCAGGTCCATCTCTTGGGCTACCGGGCGCGGGTCCAGGGAGGCCACGAAGGGATAGGTCTGGTATTCGATATTGGCCATCCCGGAGGTGGCCAGGGCCGACACCAGGGCCATGATGACCAGCAGCACCCGGCGGCCGGGCACGGCGAGTGCGGCTAGCAGCGCGGCGACCGGGATGGCGCCCAGCGCCGTCAGGTAGGCGGGTACCTGCCAGTGGCGCAGGGCGAACCAGCCGGCCACGGCCGCAGCCACAGCTGCCGCGACGACGACTACAAAGATCGCCGCGGTGGCCTTCCAGCCCCGCCGGCGCGGCGGGCGCAGCAGGCACCAGATGACGGTGCCCGCGGCCAGCGCCGCCAGGATGAGATAGATTGCCCCATTGATAGGGTCGGTCAGCGGCAGCTGGCGCAAAGATTCATATACAGATTGCACCCGTAAATTATAGGGCATCCGAGACCCGCGGGTGCTGCGAGAAGCCTGGGAATATGAACCCTAAACGCTGCGGGCTAGCGTCACTATTTCAGGCAGCTGGGCCACAAGCCTATCGATGTCGGCCGGGCTCGTGCCCCGTCCTAAGGTAAAGCGCAGGCTGCCGCGCCCCTGCTCAACGCTAATCCCCATGGCCTCGAGCACATGCGACATGCGGTTGACCCCGGCATGGCAGGCCGAGCCCACCGAGGCGGCAATCCCGCGGCTATCGAGCAGCATGATGAGGCTATCGCCGTCCGTGCCGGGGAAAGACACGTGCAGGTGCCCGGCCAGGGCGGGCTCATGAGTGTTGACCACGACGTCATCGATGGCGCCGACGATGCCTGCCTGCAAGCGGTCGCGCAGCCCGCGCAGGCGCTCTTCCTCACCGGCGGCCTGCGCCAGGGATTCCCGCAGGGCCGCCGCCGTGGCCGCAGCCCCTGCCACGTCCACGGTGCCAGGCCTAATACCGCGCTCCTGGCCGCCGCCCCACAAGACCGGGGCCGGGGCCGGGGTACGCCGGGCCAGCAGCAGGCCAACCCCGCGGGGCCCGCCGAACTTGTGGGCACTCGCGGCCAGGGTGGCCAGGCCCGAGGCGTGGAAGTCAATGGGCAGCTTGCCCACCACCTGGACGGCATCGGAGTGCACCGGCGTGCCGGCGGCGGTGGCGCGGGCGACGATGTCGGCTACCAGCTGGATGGCGCCGGTCTCATTATTGGCCCACATGCACGTCGCCAGGGCCGCGGGCGCATCCAGGGCGGATAAATCACTGACGTGACCGGTGGCGTCCACCGGCAAAAGGTCTACCTGTGCACCGTGCTTGGCCAAGGCGGAAACGACCTCGCGGACGGCGGGGTGTTCGATGTCGGTGCTGACGATGCGCGCGGGGCCCTGCCCCGCACGGGCTGTGTGCTGATACAGGCCCTGGACGGCCAGGTTGTCGGCCTCGGTGCCCGAGGCGGTGAAGATGACCTCGATGGGCTCACAACCTAACAGTTCGGCGATGGTCTCGCGGGCATCGTCTAGCACGCTGCGGGCGCGGCGGCCAGCAGCATAGGCCGCGCCCGGGTTGAGCGAACCTGCGGCGGCAACCCAGGCGTCGATGGCGCACTGGCGCATCGGCGCGGTAGCCGCGTAGTCGACGTAGAGCTCGCCAGTGCTACTTGCCGCCTCAGACACGCGCGGCCTACCTAGTTGCGCGCCTGCAGGGCGCGGGTCAGGGCCGGGGCGATCTCGTGGAGGTCGCCCACCACGCCCAGGTCGGCGATCTGGAAGATCGGCTCGTCCTGGTCCTGGTTGATGGCCACGATGGTCCCGGAGGTCTGCATACCGGAGGTGTGCTGGATGGCGCCGGAGATGCCGAGCGCGATGTAGAGCTCCGGGGAGACCGTAGCACCCGTCTGGCCCACCTGCGCGGAGGCATCGTAGTGGCCCAGGTCCACCGAGTCGCGGGTGGCGCCCACGGCGCCGCCCAGGGCGTCGGCCAGGGGCTCGACCACGGTGGCGAAGTTATCGTCCACGCCGCGGCCGCCGGCCACGACGACGCGGGCGGCGGACAGCTCCGGGCGGGCCGAGTGGACGGCCGGCTGGAAATTCTCCACGCGCACGTCGCGGGTGGTAGCCGCAGGCAGCGGCATCGGAGCAAGTAGCCCGGCGGCGGCCTCCGGGGCGGCCTTCACCGCGCCGGGGCGCAGGGTGTAGACCGGGCAGGCACCCGCGGCGGTGGCGGTGGCCTGCACCGAGCCGCCGAAGATGGTGTGGACGGCGGAGCCATCCGGGTTAATTGCCTCGACCCCGGCGAGCACGCCAGAGGCCAGGCGGGCGCCCACGCGGCCGGCGATTTCGTTGCCAGTCGCGGTGGCGGCGATGACGATCGGGGCCGGGTTGGCCGCGCCCAGGGCGTGCAGGGCGTCGACCTCGGGCAGGATGAGGCGGGAGTTAAAGTCCGCGGCGGTGGCCTCGACCACCTGGGCGGCACCCAAGGCACCGAGCTCGGCCTCGAAGCCCTGTGGGCCTTCAGAGACCACCACGGCGGAGACCGTGCCCAGCTGGCGGGCGGCGGTAATGAGTTCGGCGGTCACCGGCAGCAGCTGGCCGGACTCGTGCTCAACTAGAACGTATACGTGAGACATGTAGTGCGGCTCCTTAAATCAGATCTCGTGCGGCCAGGAATTCGACAATGCCTTGGGCGGCGGTCTCGGCATCGACGCCGGAGATAACCTCGCCCGAAGAACGCGGCGGCAGCGTGGCGGCGGTGGTCACGGTCGTGGCCGGGGCCACGGCTTCCACGCCCAGGTCGGCCACGGACCAGGCGGCGATCTCGTGCTTCTTGGCGGCCATCAGGCCCTTGAAGTTCGGGAAGCGCGGCTTGGCGGCCTTGTCGGTGAAGCTGACAATCGCCGGGGTGGCAGCGGCCAGCTCCCAGCGGCCGCGGGCGTCCTCACGCACGCCGTGGAGCTCGCCGGCCTCCAGGCGCAGCTCGTTGAGGCCCGTGAGCGCCGGGACCTGGCGGTACTCGGCCAGCAGGCCGGCGAGCAGGCCGGTCTGGGCATCGGAGGCCTGGTTGCCCATGGTGATGACGGCGACGTCGCCGAACTCGGCGGCGATCTTGTTGAGCGCGGCGTTGAGCGTCCAGGCGGTGGCGATGGCGTCCGCGCTTCGTCGCTGACGTGCACGGCCTCGTCGGCGCCCATGGCTAGGGCCTTGCGCAGGGCCTCGTCGGCGGCGGCCGGGCCCATGGTCAGCGCCACGACCTTAAAACCTGCGTCCGGGTTGCCGTCGCGCAGCTGCAAGGCCTGCTCTACGGAGTACTCATTGATCTCGTCAATGACGTTGTCAACGTTTGCCCGGTCCAGGGTGTGATCGGATTCCAGGGTCTTGACCGACCAGGTATCCGGGACGTGCTTGACCAGTGCCACGATAGTGGGCATGCCATCACCTTTCCGTCATATTTATGTTGCGTAATTAATTAGCCTTCGCTCGATGATACTCGGGCGCCGCAAATGAACGCCACCGGATGGTTGCCCACCCGCGCTAGCACCACTGTCAGAGCCCGGTTGCCCTTGAGCTTGAGCTGCTTGCGCAGCCGATCCGGATCCGCGTCCACGCCGCGTACCAGCACCTCCAGCGAGCCGCAGTCTAAAGCCGCAAGCGCGGACTTGAGGCGCTTAGGCTTTACCGCCTCGATGAATTCAAACCCGCTCGTGCCCGCGGGCAGGCGCGGGCCGGTCAGGAATGCGATGTGGGGGTCGAGCTGCCATAGGCCCTCCCGGGCGGCATAGTCGCGGACCAGCCCGGCGCGCACCACCGCCCCGTCCGGGTCGAGGATGTACTTGCCCGGCTCCCCCGCCTCCGGGCCGTCGTCGCCCTGTGCCCCGGCGCTGCAGCGCGGCGTGAGCACGTCGATGCCCCCGGGCAGGCGCGGGTCGATCATGATGGCACGGCGGCGGGCGGTGCCGTGGGAAAGCCCCGGGGTATACAGGCAGGCTTCCTTGACGCCGCCGGCCACGCTGACGATGTCTACCATGCCCTCCCACTGGCTAAAGTCCAGTCCTGGGGCGCACTTGATGGCCATCTCGCGGCCGTGGTGGGCCTCGACGAGGTCCGGCAGCGGCGGCAGGAGCTTGGCTGGATCGGTAATCCGGCGTCCCCCGGCGCGGCGGGCGGGATCGGCGATGATGACCGGGGTGCTGCCGGCCGGGGCTGCGGCGGCCGGGCGGAGGGCATCGGCAACCGCAAATTGCGCGCCGGGGACGTTGTGGCGGGCCATGAGCACGCGGGATAAATCCAGGTCGGAGCCGAAGTACCCCAGGCCGGCGGAGGCTAAGGCGTGGCCCTCGGTGCCAATGGAGCAGGTAACGTCGTGGGCCCAGTCAACGCCCAGGCTGGCTAGGTAGCGGGCGCGAAACTGGGCCACGGCGGGCGGGGTGGCTTGTTGGGCGGAGTCGGCATCGGCAAGCCAGTGCCCCGGCAGCTTGCCGGAGCGGCGGGCCTTGAGGAGCTCAGCTACGGCGCGGGCTAGATCCCCGTACTCGGCGCGGAGGCGCTCGACGTCGCGCAGGCGGCTGGCCGGGGTAAATTCCAGCTCCGGGTGATCGAAGTGCCCGGCGGCGAGGAAGCGGACCTCCTCCGGGGTAAAACTCATGGGCGCAGCCCCTTGATTCTCTCGGCGGGTTGGGTAAGGAAGTATTCACGGTAGCGCGGATCGTGGACTGGATCGCCCACCACGGGGCGCAGGTCGCTGCGGCGGGCGGCGCGGACGACGTCGAGGACGCTTTTGCACTCGGCCAGCCGGTTGAGCTGGGCCCAGGTGGGCAGGGCCAGGCGGACCAGCCCGGCGCGCCAGCCGTCCAGCAGCAGGCCGGGCGGGAACCAGTTGGCGTCGTCGGCCTCAACCGTGTCACCATCCGGGTGCTGGCCGGGCGGCATGGTGGCCAGGAAGAAGAAGGTGTCGAACCACTGCCCGCGGTCGATGCCCACCCATCGCGCCCAGGGCAGGAGCATGTCGGCGTCGAGTTTGAGGCGCTGTTCCTCCAAGAACTGGGTAAAAGAGATCTCGTGCGACTCCAGCTGGAGGCGCTGCCGGTGGTAGGACGTGGCGTCCTCGAGAACCTCGCCGTTGAGGTTGCGCACCAGTAGCGTGCCCGCTTCCTCAAAAAGCTCGCGGGCGGCGGCGAAGACGATGGCGTGGGTCTTGTAGCGGGTCACGCCCATCTTTCGGGCCAGCGAGATGGTGGATGCGCCCGACCACAACTCGCCGGAGTCCCAGGTGCGCGGCGGGAAGTCGCGCGGGTCTACCCCGCCGCCAGGAAAGACCACGTGGCCGGGGTAGTTGCGCATGGTGTTGACGCGTTCTTGGACCCAGACCTCCAGGCCTTCCGGGCCGTCGCGCAGCACGATGACGGTGGCCGCGAGCTTCCCGCCGTTGAAGCCGGTGACCTCGGTGGGGTCGATGGCGTCGGCGCGGTCGGTGGACGTGCGCGCGCCGGAGCCGGCTTCAGGGCGGGTGGACATACGGGCTACTGTAGCTGCCTTTGTCGTCTTGTGGCCCGCAATCGGGCCGTCGGTTCTGCGGTCTGGGCGCTGCCTGCGGGTGGGTCTGCGGGTGGGTCTGCGGACCCGCCCGTGCGGCTGACACTTACCGCAGGGCTAGCGCAGGCGGCGGGCGAAGTAGCGCTCGCCAATGCGGTCGACCTGAATGGGCTGGTGGAAAGCGCGGGTCAGGTTAGCTGAAGTCAGCACGGTGTTGATGAGCCCCTGGGCTACCACCTGGCCCTCGTCGAGGAGCATGGCGTGGGTAAACCCATAGGGGATCTCCTCGACGTGGTGGGTGATCATGACAATTGCCGGGGCGTCCGGGTCAAGCGCTAGGTCACCAAGGTAGCCCACGAGGTCCTCGCGCCCGCCGAGATCCATGCCGGCAGAAGGCTCGTCGAGGATGAGTAGCTCCGGGTTGCTCATCAGGGCCCGGCCCAGCAGCACGCGCTTCTTCTCGCCCTCGGATAGGGTGCCCCACGTGCGGTCGGCCAGGTGGGTGGCGCCGACCTGTTCCAGGATCTCCTTGCCGCGGTCGAAGTCGACGTCGAGGTATTCCTCGCGCCACCGGCCGAGCACGGCGTAGCCGGCGGAGACCACCAGGTCGTCGACGCGCTCATCGTCGGGGATGCGGTGCTGGACTGCCGCCGAGGAGATGCCGATGGCGGCCTTGAGGTCGCGCATGTCGGTCTTGCCGAGCTGCTCGCCCATGAGGAAGGCGGTGCCCTTGGAGGGGTATTCCTCGGCCGCCGCCATGCGCACTAGCGAGGTCTTGCCCGCACCGTTGGGGCCGATGATGACCCAGCGTTCGTCCAATTCGACGTGCCAGTCCACCGGGCCGACGAGGGTGCGGCCGCCGCGGCGCAGTTCGACGCCGCGGAAATCAATGAGCCAATCGGGATCCGTTTCCATGCCTTATATAGTGCCCCATCCGTTGGTTCCCCGGTGAAAGTGACACAGCTGGGTTAGGCTTAACGCATGACTTCCAGCTCGCAGCGCATAGGAATTGATGACGTCCGCCCCACCGTCTCCGGCTCCCGCCCCTCCAAGGCCGTGGTGGGTGAATATGTCCCGGTCACAGCCCTTATCTGGCGCGAGGGACATGACGCCGTGGCTGCCACGTTGAGCGCCTGGCCGGCCGCCGAGGCTGACGATGCCGCGGTGCGGGCCCACTCGGTGGAGGCCACGATGGCGTTCGACCCCCACAACCCGGACCGCGTCCACGGCACGTTTGCCCCCGCCACGCCGGGCCTCTGGCACTTCCGCGTCGACGCCTGGTCGGATCCCATGGCTACGTGGGCCAACGCGGTGCACAAGAAGCTCGACGCCGGGCAGACTGCCGCCCAGCTGGATAATGACTTGCTGCATGGCGCCGAGCTTTTTGACCGCGCAGCGCTCCAGACCCCGACAGATCTGGCCGCCCCGCTTTTCGATGCCGCCCGCGCGCTGCGCGATGCCACCTTGCCGCTGGCTGAGCGCACCGTCGCGGCCCTCGGCCCTAAGGTCGCTGACATCTTGCACGCCCACCCGCTGCGCGAGCTACTGACCCAGGGGGACATTCACTCGGTGCTAGTGGAGCGCACCAAGGCGTTGTACTCGTCCTGGTACGAGCTCTTCCCGCGCTCCACCGGCGGGCGGGACGCAGACGGCGCCCCGGTGCACGGCACCTTTGAGACCACCCGGGCGGCGCTGCCGCGCGTGGCCGCAATGGGCTTTGACACCGTCTACTTCCCGCCCATCCACCCCATCGGGGTAATCAACCGCAAGGGCCGCAACAACTCCGTGACGGCAGAGCCGGGCGATGTCGGCTCGCCGTGGGCCATCCAGGACCACGCGGCCGTCCACCCGAAGCTAGGCACCATGGAGCAGTTCCGCGAGCTGGTCGACTACGCGGCCTCCCTGGGCCTGGAGGTAGCCCTAGACTTCGCGCTGCAATGCACCCCGGATCACCCGTGGGCCACCGAGCATCCGGAGTTTTTCACCGTGCTGCCCGATGGCACCATCGCTTTTGCCGAGAACCCGCCCAAGAAGTACCAGGACATCTACCCGCTCAATTTCGACAACGACCCAGACGGCATCTACCAGGCCATCTATGAGGTCTTGATGCTCTGGGTCGACGCCGGGGTGCGCACCTTCCGCGTGGATAACCCGCACACCAAGCCGGCCAATTTCTGGAACTGGCTCATCGCCAAGGTCCACGCCACGGACCC
>CAVFKS010000012.1:17844-33091 GCA_963623015.1 Clostridia bacterium | reverse complement strand
GGATACTACAGAGCGGTTTTTCTTGGAAGAAGGCTTGTCGGCCATGAAGCAAATCTTTACATAGTTTGTGTATCTAATGAAATCGTCTCAGATTTGGAGCACGCGGTAGTCTGTCAGTATGGCAAGGGGCAAGATTCCGCAGAGCGATATTGAGGCAATTCGCGATCGCGCACCGATCGAGGAGATTGTGGGCGAGTACGTGCAGCTCAAGCCGGCCGGCTATGACTCGCTCAAGGGCTTGTCCCCGTTCAAGGACGAGCGCACCCCGTCCTTTCACGTCCGCCCGCAACGCGGCTACTACCACTGTTTCTCCACGGGCAAGGGGGGCGACGTCTTCAACTTCCTGATGGAGATGGAGCAGCTGTCCTTCCCCGAGGCCGTCGAGTCCGTGGCGCAGAAGATCGGCTACCACATCCGCTACGAGGGCGGCAGCACCGGCGGCACGCAGGAAAAGCCGGGTACCCGCCGCCGCCTCATCCAGGCCAACGCCGCCGCCCACGAGTTCTACCGCCAGCAGCTAGAGACCCCGCAGGCCCAAAAAGCCCGGGACTTTTTGCTCGACCGCGGCTTTAGCCAGGAGCTCATCTACGAGTTCGAATGCGGATATGCCCCGGAGGGCTGGGATACCACCACCAAGCACCTGTTGCGGATGGGCTTCGACTTTAAGGAGCTAGAGGCCGCTGGCCTGTCCAAGATGGGCAAGCGCGGGCCCATTGACATGTTCCACCGGCGCCTGCTGTGGCCGATTAAGGACATGTCCGGCAACGTCATCGGGTTCGGCGCGCGCAAGCTGTTTGACGATGACCCGATGGGCAAGTACATGAATACGCGCGAGACCATGCTCTATAAGAAGACCAAGGTCCTCTTCGGCATCGACCTGGCCAAGCGCAACATCGCCAGCCAGCACCAGACCGTGGTGGTGGAAGGCTACACCGACGTGATGGCCATGTATGCCGCCGGGGTCAAGACCGCGGTGGCATCGTGTGGCACCGCCTTCGGCGAGGAGCACCTGCAGGTCATCCGCCGCCTCATGCTCGACGATAGCTATTTCTCCGGCGAGCTCATCTACACCTTCGACGGCGATGAGGCCGGCCAGAAGGCCGCCATGCGCGCCTTCCAGGGGGACCAGAAGTTCACCGGCCAGTCCTTCGTCTCCGTCGCCCCGGAAGGCATGGACCCGTGCGACCTGCGGCTCAAGCGTGGCGATGCCGCCGTGCGCGACCTTATCGCCTCGCGCGTGCCCATGTTTGAGTTCGTCATCCAATCCCTGATTTCGAACTACCGCACCGATACCGCCGAGGGCCGCCTGCAGGCCCTGCGCCGCGCGGTACCCGTCGTGGCCGACATCCGGGACAAGCCCCTGCGCGACGAGTACGCCCGGCAGCTCTCCGACTGGGTGGGCTGGCCCGACCCGCTGGAGGTCCTCCACATGGTGGACCAGGCCCGGCGCAACCCGAAGCAGCAGAAGTCCCGGCCTATCCGCCGCTTCGATGACTCGCAGCAGCCCGCCCAGCAGGCCACGCCCTCGGTGCGCCTGCCCGATCCGAAAAGCGCCCACCTGTGGCCGCAGCGCGAGTCCCTCAAGCTGGCCCTGCAGTTTCCTGGCGTGGCCGGCTCCTACTTCGACGGGGTAGGGGAGGGCGCCTATACCAATGAGGCCTACCGCCTAGTCCGCGCCGCCGTGGCCCGTGCCGGCGGTGCCGTGGCCGGCGCCGGCATGCCGGCCGTGGACTGGATTGCCAAGGTCACCGACGGCATGCCGGATCTGCTGGGCCGCCAGTTTGTCTCGGAGCTGGCCGTCGAGCGCATCCTCGCGGCCGAAAACCCCGACCTGGACCCCGCGGCTTATGCGGACTCGGTGCTCTCGCGCCTCCAGGAGGCCCGCGTGGGCGATCAGATTGCGGAGCTTAAGACCAAACTGTCGCGCATGCGCCCCTCCGACGACCAGCAGGCCTACAACGCCACCTTCTCCGACTTGGTCGCCTTGGAGCAGGCCCGCCGGGAGCTCAACCAGCGCGCCTTCCGTAGCGAATAAGCCGCCCCCAGCGCGGTGGAAGTACCGTGCCAGGGGCGGCTAATAACTAGTCGTTATCGGGCTCGTAGATCTTGTCCTGGGCCTCTACCTGACCGCCCTTGCCGCGACGCCCGCGGCTTAAGTCCTTAATCTCGCGCATGCGCGGCTCCGGGTCGAGCCGGTTGGCAATTGCCCGCCGCGTAGCGGTGAGCGCCGATTTGGTGGCGGGGGAGTTAATGACCTTCTGGTATCCGTCCTTGAGCTGGTGGTAGCGCTTGCGCCCCGCCTTGGTGCCCATCACATAGCCTGCTGCGGCTCCTACGACGAATTGAATCATTGTTCTCCTCTGTGTGCGTGTTCGAGAGATTGTTAGTTGCTAGTCCCGGCGGTCCAGGCCCTCAGCTCTGTGTTATCTCACTAGGCTACCCGCTTGCCGGATGTGTTTCAGCAGGCTCCTGGGAGGCGTCTCGTTCGCACACAACTCAAAGCTGTGTCCAACCCTGAAAGCAGAGTCGCACAGTTTGTAAAACTGGGTCGGCAAAAAGAGGGCAAAAGGACCGTCGATTCGCCCTGTGACCAGTTGATTTGCTTTAGTGTCCAAGCGGCTTATATAGTTATCCACGTTGCAAGGGAAACCTTCACAACTTATTCCTCCATAGCTCAGTTGGCAGAGCATTCGACTGTTAATCGAAGGGTCACTGGTTCGAGCCCAGTTGGAGGAGCAAATATAGCCCACCGTCAGGTGGGCTTTTCTTGTAGGTTCGATTCGAAAATTTGTTCGTTTTGGGCGGGGTTTCGCTTTATCTTCATCGTGGAGGCCCCTTACATAGTGATGGTGCATTTCTAACGTCCACCCCCTATACTGAGGAAAGCTTAAATAGCGAAAGAGGGGCTATAGCTCAGTCGGTTAGAGCCGTGGACTCATAATCCATTGGTCGCGGGTTCGAGCCCCGCTGGCCCCACCGAATCCACCCAAGGTAGTGCCGGCGTCACCGTGTCGGTGAGGGCGGCGGCGCAGAAGTCTGTCTCTCGGGTTCCATTTCTTAAATATGCTGCAAGGAGTTTGGCGTGAAGGATAAGTTCGTGAAGATTATTCGCGAATCATCAACCGTTCTTGAGGGGGTGCGTCAGGAACAATCACCGAAGGTCTTGGAGCTTTTCCTAGATCTGTCCGTAGTTCCTGCGCTGCGCAACCTCCATCGCGCCCTTGATCTGGAACCAAATGACCAAGATTCCGTCCGGGAAACGTTGGTTGATGGCTACATGCTCTCGCAGGGGGCAAGCGAGAAGCTCGCGGCAATGGATTATTTTTCCTCCCTTGATGACGAAGAACTCGGCGAGCTCTACCAAAGCGTTGCCATTAGCCTGTCGATGAATCACGCAGAGGTAAAAAGCCAACAGGCCCGTGGTTTCACGGAGCCGCTGCTTTACCTCGTGCACCCGGAGCTGACGCTAATCGAGGCACAAGAGCTGATGCTCAAGGGACTTTCATCCCTAGATTCCGCGAAGGTCTGTTGCGCAAACCTGGTCTTTGATTCATTTGCTGATTTAGTGAGGGATGGGCTGGGGAGCGTCGGGATAAGCAAGGACGAATCAGAAGAGCTCCAAGAGCTCGATTCAGCACTCGTCGCGCTATCCAACGAAATTGAGCGCAACGCCGAAAAAATTACAACTTCTCGTACGCTGATTCGGCTGGTTAACGACTACACGGGCTACGCGGTTCCGAAGCGGTTCATGGACGGAAGCGAGCCCACTATCGCTGACGCGGCAGCAATCGTGGAAAGCGTTGCGTCGACCGATGTGGTCCGCGATGGTTTTGTAAAGCGCTGCGAGAATGCGCTACAAGGAGCTAATTCGGTCGATGAATTTGGTCAGCTTTCGGACAAAATCGTCGCTACTGCAGCGCTGCCGAATGTCGTAGCCGTCGCATTGCGTGCCTATCAGCTGGAGATGCTCATGGCTACAGCCCGCTTTAGCTATGCGCAGCGCATCCTCAAATATCTCCAGGCTCTCGTGGTCAAATGTGGCATCCAGGGTGAATTCCTGTTGCCGATCTGGCGGGTTATTTTCGAGGCATTCCTTGCCTTTGTAACGTCGGGCCGAAAGCTCAACCTCAACAAAGCTCTGATCCAGTACCTGTTGCGTTTCCTACCGGAATCTGCACAGTCCCAATTCCGCAGTGACCTGGCGGAAGCTAACCCTGTTTTCTGGAAAGACTAGGTCAACGTGAGCGCACCTAGGATTACTGCCGTAGTTGCGGTCTACGGCGTTGAAGAATACCTTCCCGCCTTCCTTGACTCTCTCGACTGGCAAACCTGCCCTGACGAAGAGATTGAAATAGTTTTCGTGGATGATGCTTCCCCGGATGAATCCATCAAGCTGGTACAGCAGTGGGCGGACGGGAAGCGTAACGTGCGTGTTCTGAAAAACCTCGTGAACGGGGGAGCGGCGGAGGCCCGTAGGCGCGGTTACGCTGCCGCGGCCGGCGAATGGGTTACCTCCGTCGACCCTGACGATATTTTGGATCCGGACTACTTCTTCAACGTCTTGCGATTGATGGACGATTGTTCGGGGCAGAATGTCGCGATGTACACAAGCCGCGTGATGCCCTTCAATGAAGTGGATGGACGCCCGCGTGACAATCACCCGTTGGGGTACAAGTACAAGAACGGTGACCGCTTGGTTGCCCTTTCTGAGGCTCCTTCGAGTATCCAATTGGGTGCTACGGCGTTTATACGGACTGAGGTTCTGCGTAAAGCTGGGCTTGAATTCGATGCGCGGGTGCGCCCTACTTTCGAGGATGGGGCGCTGCTGGCTCGGTATCTCCTAGAGTTCAAAGACCCCGTGGTGGCGCTGGTCTCTTCGGCACACTACTACTACCGTAAGCGCGGAACTGGTGGCAGTCTCGTTCAATCGGGCTGGAAACAGCGCGCGAAGTACATAGATCAGCTTCGCTATGGGTATATCCCTGCCCTTGCATTCGCGGAAGCTAAGTTCGGCGCTGTCCCAGAGTGGCTGCAGTTCACCGTGCTCTATGACTTGAGTTGGTATTTTACCGAGGACCTCAAGTTACAAGGATCGACTGAGGTTTTGCATCAGGACAAAGCGCTGTCTGATGCTTTCGTGTCGCTGCTTGAAGAGGTTTTCTCTTACTTCCGATGGGAGACCATCGCTAGCTTTGATGTGCGTGGACTTCCCTGGAATATTCGTGAGACCCTCTTGATTCGCTTCTTTGGCCAGGACTTTGGTGGCGCTCGGCTTACCTCGTGGGGCAAGCAGGACGACGTTCAATCATTCTCCTTGGTGACTCGAGAAAACCCTGGCGGCAAGGTTGAGCTCCTCGCCGATGGCCGCCGAGTAACCCCTGAACTGCAAATTGTTAGCCGACATTACTTCGGCCATATCCTTTCTTACGAGACTTACTTCAAGTACTCAGCGGAAAACCTTGCAGTTTTGTTCGACGACCGCATCGTGGTTCCGGTAGCAAAGGTGGCGAAAGCCCCCAAGGTTGTGTTGTCGGAAGCCCACAAGATTAAGGGGCAGAAGGCCATTAGTCGCGGCCGCGCAGGGCGCTTCGAACGACTTAACACGACTGTCCAGGTGGCGTCCCTCGCCGTGAATAAGGCTAAGCCCAAAGCCTGGGCGAAGATGCTCGTCGACGGTGCTCGCCGCCGAGAGAATAAGCTTCGTCAGAAGGTAAAGCCCGCATACCTAGAGACTTTTCACAAGGTGGCTGCCTCGCAGCCCGTGCGTGAACGGTTCCGGGATGCCTGGCTCATCATGGATCGACCTCGCTCTGCAAACGACAACGGCGAGCACTTCTACCGATGGCTCAAGGAAAACCACCCGGAGAAAAACGCCTATTTCGTTCTTTCGAAGGACGCCGAGGCATGGGCGCGGTTGGAAGCTGAAGGCTTCCGCCTCCTTGACTACGGTTCATTCGAGAACAAGTTGGCCTACTTTAACGCCGAGGTTATCGTCTCCAGCGACGCTATCGCCGACGTCATGTACCATGCGAAGCGCAGCACGTATGGAAATCCCCAGATTCCGTTTGTGTTCCTACAGCATGGCGTCGTTCGTTACGACATCTCGACCTGGCTAAATCCCAAGAAGATTGACCTGATCATTGCAAGTACGGAAGCAGAAGCGCAGTATTTTTCTTCCTACTCGAGTCCCTATCACTTTACTCCGGACCAAGTGGCTCTGACCGGTCTAAGCCGGTTTGATAGGTTGGTTCAGCTTCGGGAAGCGAAGGAACAAAAGCCAGGTAGCACCACGCGCACGGTTTCCTTCATGCCAACCTGGCGCAGCAATCTGAAAAAAGTTGTCGATTCTGTCACGGAGAAGAGGGCGGCAGCGAAGCTCTTCCAAACGTCCGAGTTTGCAAAGGCATGGGAGTCAGTGTTCGCGGCGCCCAGTATTGTCAAGGCAGCAGAGCAGGGTGAAATTGCGATCAACTTCGTTCTCCATCCCAACTTCGATGAGTTTATAGACTTCTTCAAGCTCCCGGATTTTGTGAATATATTGTCTATTCAGAACGTAGACTTCCAAAAACTCCTAGTGGACTCGGATCTCTTCATCACCGACTATTCTTCTGCAGCATTTGATGCAGCTGTTGCGGGCGCGGAGATATCTTACTACCAATTTGACTGGGAAGATTTTTACTCAGGAGGGCACACACAACGACCCGGTTATTACACTGAGTCTCGCGATGGGTTCGGCCCAACATTTTTCGATTCGGAAGCCTTCCTTGGATTTTTGTCAGACTGGCTTTCGGGAACACAACAGGCCGACGTACGGTACCTGGAACGCATCGCGGACATGCAGTCACATTTGGTCGGTCATGCCAGGAAAAACACTTTTGAAGCGATTGAACAGATGTTGGATAATCGACAGACAAACGCGTAAGAGATGACGCTGAAGACGAGAGAGCAGTGCTAATGACGAAGTCGCATAGTGGAGGACAGAGCTTTTCAGAGTCCTTTTGGGATGACAAGGAGAGTGTCCAAGGACATCAGGTGGACTTCGTGAAGTCAGATGCAGTGCATAAACTGAACGTGCGTCCCACGCTGGTGGGGTACCTGGCTAGCATCTGGGAACGGCGTCATTTCATCCTCACCGATGCCCGCTATCGCGCTTTTCGCACGACGCAGGATTACAGACTGTGGCGTTTCTGGTTGGTAGCTTCACCGTTGTTGGATGCCGTAATGTACGGAGTCATATTCGGTCTTTTGCTCAAGACTTCTCGGGGGATCGACAACTTCGTTGGCTACTTAGTTCTAGGCATTACGTTTTTCTCTTTGCTCACTTCTTTGGTGAATTCGGGAACGAATCTGATTCAGTTTTCCCAGAACCTCATTAAAGCTTTTGCATTCCCGAAAGCGACTCTTGTCTTCTCGCAAGCTCTGAGATACGGGATAGACACCTTGCCGGCTGCGATTGTCGGGGTCGTCTTTGCGATGGCCTTGCAGATCGATGAAGGCATGCATATCAGCACGCTGAGCGTTATCGCCATCTACTGCCTTATAGTTCTGTTCGGCTGCGGGGTGATGTTCTTCGTTGCCAAATTGACATTCTTTATCCCCGATCTGAAGGTCATCATCAACATGGGGATTCGGGGTTGGTTTTTCGCATCGGGAATTTTCTTTTCGATCGACCGGTTCGCTACAGACCCTATGGTGTATCAGATTTTGACAATTAACCCGGCTCACGTGTTCTTGGAAGCCATTCGTCAGTCGGTTCTATACGGCAACTGGCCGAGCTGGCCTGAGTGGGGACAAATGGTTGGTTGGTCTTTTGGCTCCCTGTGTATTGGCTTGGTGTATTTCTGGATGTCCGAGCACAAGTATGCGGAAGCTAGGTAGGCGCATAATGGATCAAAAACATGAAGTAGCCGTGGCTGTTTCTCAAGTAAGTATGCGCTATCGAGTTAGTCATGCGTCACGTGCAAGCAAAATGAAGAATGTATTGCCGGGGTTGGGCAAGCTGACTTCCAAGGGCACCGTGTGGGTTGATGCCTTGAACGACATCGATCTTCTAGTCGAAAAGGGGGAGTCCGTCGGACTGATAGGCCGCAACGGCTCTGGTAAATCGACCTTACTTCGCCTCATTGCAGGGGCAGAGGAACCAACGGCAGGCGAGATTCGTGTCTCTTCCCAACCTACGCTTCTAGGCGTAGCACCCGCCCTTCAAACCTGGCTTACCGGTGAGCAGAACATTTACCTAGGGCTCCTAGCTATTGGGCTTCATCCGAAGGAAGCAAAAGAGGAAGTTCCCAAAATCGCGGAGTGGGCGGACATCGGCGAAGCGATTAGGCGACCGATGAAGACCTATTCGTCGGGTATGAGTGCCAGGGTTAGCTTTGCCATTAGTACCGCCATTCGTCCTGAAATTCTCCTTGTCGATGAGACACTGTCGACCGGGGACGAGGCGTTTAAGGCGAAAGCGGAAGAACGGATGGAGCAGCTTCTCCAGGGAACAGGAAACCTCTTTCTTGTTTCGCATAGCGCGACTGCGATAGAACAGTCTTGTGAGCGCTCCGTCTGGATTCACCTTGGTAGGAAAGTAATCGATGGCCCCTCAAATGAAGTACTGCCACTTTATGAAGAATGGGCGAAGCTCATGCGTGAATCCAAAACGCAACATGCGGATGACTTCGTAGATGGTGTGGCTGCCGCAGCAGTTCATAGAGAAGTGAAGTTTCTTTAGCGCTAAGAGTGGTTGCAGATTGAATCTATCTGTCGATGTCCTCCGTAGGGGGGTGAGAAATGGTCTATATTTCATCACCCCTGTGTGTTTCAGGGTAACAAGGACGCCCAATATCTTATTAGAAGTTGACCCATCAAGCCTTGCTCTGTGCCACCTCAATAAACATCCGACCATCGTGCACGTGAAGCTCGTAAGCCAGTGAGTTTTCGCCAGAAAGACTTCTATAATGATTAAGTTCTACCGGACGGAGCGGATAGCCCGTTGCATCAGTCATGCGTATTTCGGTGGTACCTACCGGGAAAATATCGAGGGGAAGTCCTTCATGATTTTTTAGAGCAAAGGCTCCAAAAGAATTCTCAGCATCCAAGTGATTTACGGGAGCTGAATTAAGTATGGGCCGTCGCAAGGCACCGAGGTTGACGGTATTCAGGACCGCGGAACCATCGAGCAACTGAGCCTGGACTGCATTGGAATGCCAATTTCGCGCTGGTACGCCGTCTGTAAGTATGTAGGCATACAGGTAGAAGAGCCCATCTTTGAAAAAAGCTGAAAAGCCAGAGCATCTGGTTGTTGCTGGACTATGCGTTAACGCCTCCAAGAAATAAGGATGCGGTGACCTTCGAGTACCAGCAATCCAGTTAGAAAGCCATAAGTCTATGCTGCCGCCAGAATTAATAACGTTGCCGACCTGGGCCCAGCTTCGAAGAAATGAGGCCCAAATGACGAAGCTTTCGTTCGGGTAATCTAGGATGTCGAGGCCGTGCCACCTGCATGGGATGCTGGTCAACAATGCGCGATCGTATTCCCTGCAGATACCAGTAAAGCTTGCGCTGACATCCTGGTGGTTGGCGACAATATTCGCAGTCTTCATCAATGATGATTCGAGGTCCTGTTCTTCAAATTGGCTCTCGTTAAAGACCATGATCACGCTATTCACGAGCCGTCTGCTGACGATCTCGTCAATGGATGGCCATGCGCCAGGGAAGACTAATGCGCTTGCTTTATCCGTTGCGACTCCTAGACGTCGAGGTAGTTCCCAATCAAAGTCGGCGCAGGAATGAATTTGAAAGACCCAAGAATCAGATTCGGCAAACCAATCCTCTGGGGCATCTCCAGGAAACCCCAAAAGAATCACTGCGCTTTGGAATGTCCGTCGGGGGATTTTAATCTTGCCACCAGGCACATCGAACCAACTACTGTCACGTTCAATCGGGCCATTGAGCCCGCATCGGATATAGCGATTATCGAACTGAACCATTTTTTAGCAGCCTTTCTACCTCATCAAAAAGATCCCAGCGAGCAAAACATTGCAAGAAAAGTGACAGTAATTCCTTGCCGTTTTTCAATTCTTCAAGTGTTCTGTCGGCATACCAATCAGGTGTCCAAGAGTTATGCAGGCAAATGATTCCACCGTTATCCTCGGTGTAAGCAGAGAGAAGCTCATCGGAGTTGTCGTGCTGTTGGAACCAGAACTGTTCGTACCTCTCCTTCGGGTCTGAAGTTGCTATTCCTGCCGATGAAGTAAGCTGATTTTCTGGCGTGATCTTGTTTTTCGTGACGTCGTAACAAAACTGGTACTTCATACCGTCGGGTGACTTCAAGAAGGGTTCGATAATGCTATTTCCGACGTAGTCCCAGGAATTATCTTTTTCCCATTTGGGTACCCGGCTTAAAAGTTCATTGGACCAGTGTAGTACTGGCTTTGAATTGGGGTTAGCAGTTAGAATTCCGATGTGAACACCGCCGGTCGCGTTATTTCCTGCGTACTTCAGAACTTCACTGTTCGTGGGTATCTCAAAGAAGTCGCGGCTTTTCTCTGAGGTTAATATTGTATCGACATCTAAGAAGATGCCACCAAATTTGTTGAGAAAATATGCAGATGCAATGTCGGATTGTTTTGCGAAGCTGTACATTTGCAGTTGGCTTAGATTTACGCAGTCGCCGATGTAGTCTGTGACATTCCGGTGATTGAGGACAACGATGTCATTGATATCGATATAGTTTGCCCAGCTGGTGACGCAAAGTGTCATATAAGCGGGGGGGATTCGTCCCTCCCAGAAGCACACGAATTTCATTTTCACTTCTTTCTTTTTCGCTGGGCTTAGTCAGCCATGCCTACCGGTCACTCTTCAAATTGCGGGCTTCACTGCTTGGGTCGGCACGCAGCATGCCATACTCAACCAGGTCTCTTGTGAGATTTGGAACTATGTATCAGAGAGGCAATCTACCATCCAGCACTAGTGTAAAGGCTTTTGAGTCGGAGTCAGTGTTGGCGTGCAGTCCCACCGAATGAATGGCTTTCCTGCATTTTAATCACTTTACGCCATCTAGAGCTCCTCTTCAACAGTTCTTTTAGTGACTTTGCGACATTCTCAACGAATGTTTGTTTTGGCTTCAGGCCCGCAGCTTACAAGCTGGGTTTTTAGCCGGTATCTGTTAGCTTCCATCTTAAAGGTATGCTCCGCTGTGTCGCGACGGCAGACTACGTAGTTTGTTGTTGGAACCATTAGGAGAGGGGTTAGTTTCCTGGCCTTGTCATTTAGCCCGGAGTCTTCTCCTACGGCTGTGCTTGGAAATCCTCGGAGGGCCCGTGCGAAAGAGGTTCGTGCTACCAACGATGACCCGATGAACGAGTTGGCATATCCGATGTCAGGGCCGATTGGCAGGTAGCGAAGCTCCTCTTCTTCCTCTAGGTAAAAGAGGGCATTCTTTACTCCACAGATTTGAGCTTTGCTATGTTCAAGAGCATGGCACCTTTCGGCAAGGTATCTAGGACCGTAGATGTCATCATCATCGAGTCGAGCGACAATGTGGCTTTCTGCTCTCGCCAGCAATTGGTTCAATCCCTCGCCTAAAGTCATAGTGGATGAGATGGTTGTCGCTTCTACTTGATGCACACTCGCTTGAAGTTGGATGAGATCCTTTGAATTTATCGTGAATCCGTGAGTTCCGAGGACTAGCTGGATTCGGACACCGACTTGTTGGGCTAGTGTCTTGGCGAGCCGGGGCAGTAGTTCGGGTCGCATTGTCATGCAGATAACGCTGACGAAGTGTGGGTCTCGTTCGGAGTCGAGAGCGCTCGGTCGGTCGAGGCCGGCTGACCAGTTCTTGAGGATTGATTTGCCGTCCGTGTAAAGGCGTTTGGAGTTTGGCTGGGACATAATTGCCTGATTTAACCCGAAGTGCTGTAGGTGATGGAGCACAGCAGGCTTGAGCTCGCCTCCCGTTCTGGGGTTCGCTATATAATGCCGGGTGTAGCGCGAGGTGACGCTTAAGAAATAGCGGAAGCGTCGTTCGTCTTGGGGGAGGCTGAACTGTTGTTCGTCCAGAGTTTTTCTGGGGACAACCAGGCGGGGGAGGAGTGCGCGTCGAACCGAAGGAAGTCGAATCGGCCCACTGCGGCGCGCGGAGTTTAGCGAGCAAAGCCTCACGGTAAAGGAGTCTAAGCCTGTAGTTTCTATTGCAAGATACCGCCACAGGGAACCATAGACGGACCCTGCTAACGGGGATGGGTAATCGTCGTTTGGGCAAAAGTTGAAGTCTGCATTTCGGTGGAGGTCGGGGCATTCCCAGTAGCCTTCGGGGTAACGCGGCCGGTTGCTCCACTTGTATTGGCTGGTGGGAACTGCGTGGTTGTTCCTGCGCACAGCCGCCTTGGCATGGCGCAGAATTCCCATAGCTAGAAAATCTGAACGCTGCAGGACGTGGTTGGCTGTTGCTCGTAGCGCGTGCTTAACGTCCATTCTGTTCCAATACCTTCCGGTAGGTTTCCGCGAGTATTCGTCCTGTGACAGCCCAGGTGCGGCTGCGGGCAAATTCCCAGGCGGGTGTGGTGTCCAGTTTGAGAGCCTCGACAATAGCGTCAGCAATGCTAGCGGGGTTTTCGGGCGCGGAATATACCGCGTGACCGCCTGTTACCTCGCGGATAGCCGGCAAGTCCGATGCGACCACCGGAACCCTCAAGGCGTGGGCCTGGAGGGCTTTAATTGGGGTGACATTGCGCGTTACTTCGAGGTCTTTCCTTGTCACCGTAAAAACGTCCAGCGCCTTGTACCATTTAAGTATGGTTTCACTTGCTTGCCATCCGACAAACCGGACACGAGACTCGAGCCCGAGTTCGTGGGAGAGCTGCTCCAGTCCGTCTTTGGCAGTGCCGTCACCCACAACAACCAACTCGAATTTTGGCTCGAGCATGGCAGCCGCGCGTAACAAATCGTCTATACCCTCGTACTCCACTAGGGAACTGATGACGCCGATCAGCACCTTGTTTTCTGGCAAGTTGAGTTCTTTCCGGCACTCTGCCTGACTTAACGAGAACTCAAAAGCAGTTCCATCAATGGAATTGGGAATTACGGTAATACTATTCGGATCTACGCCTCGAGCAATGAAGTTCTGGGCCGACACCTGACTAAGAACCAGTAGATGGTCGGCTGCTTTAGCGAAGTAGGTCTCTTGTGCACGCTTGAGTCTGTAACTTTCGGCGTCTTCTGGGCGCGATTCTGGGTTCGCAGCCAATTGCTTGGAAGCCCAGGTGTTCTCTAATTCGCCACGGACCTCATAGATCCAGGGGATTCCCAAGGCTTTCGCCGCGCTGGAAGCGACAATAGCATTCCGGAAATCGGTGGTCGTATGGATTATGGCTGCGCGCTCCTCAGCTGCGATGTCCCTTAGTGATTCGGCTGCGACGCGGAGTCGCGCCAGCTTGTCAAAGGGGAGAAAGCAAGGAAGGATCCTGGCATAACTAATTCCCTGGATCTCTTCGACTTCGGACTTAGGGATACGTCCTACTGAGACTGGATAGCCAATCCTGGTGACTGCGTGAACCTGCATTTTCAATCCTTGCAATGCGTGAATCAATGCCGCGCTTCTTTGGGTATACCCCGAATGCGTGTGAGGCAAGGAATTGGTCAAGTAGTAAAGAACTTTAGGCTCACCGGAGCTGTTCGTCGGCTTCTTTTCGATTTTGAGCTCATGGCAGTTTAAGACTTTAAGCTCAGATTCCAAGATCGTACGGCGTAGTGGATTCTTCGCTCGTGCGATTGACTCACTGATGTGGCCCTGCTCGTAAAGCCGGGACGTAATCGACTTTTTCCGGTCTGCGAGGCAAGCAACCATTGTGAGGGGTCGGGTTAGAGTAGCGCATCGCCTGCTGGCTTGAAGTCGTGTCGCTACATTTCGAAAAAAAGTCGTGGGGGCTTCAAGCAGGAAAGCTGCACTCGCAGAGGCTGCGATTGTAAGTGAACGGAGAATAACTGGCATTAGTGCGCTCCCTTGGCAAGGTCCATGATGCCGCTGAGAACCTCAGGCGTAGTCACATCTCGTTGATGTTTGACCCATGCTGCGCCGTCGCCAGGCATCTTTAATTTGTTCGGTTCGTTGATCAGCCGTCTCCACGCGTCGGCCAACAATTCAGGTTGCTCCGGGGCAACAACGATACCCGCGCGATTTTCATTGATGATGCGGGCTGCTTCTCCCTCGACTACGCCTGTAATGTGTACCCCTAATTCCATCAGCTCGTAGGTTTTGGAAGGCACAGTGTGCGTGAGCGCCTTCCAGTTGGTCAGATGTACTAGCGCTGTATCTGCCCATGCATAATGAACTGGCATTTCCTCAGCCGGAACTCGAGCGAAAAAGTCAACACTGAGCGAGTGTTCTTTCGCGAAGGACTTTAACTCGTCTTTAGCCACGCCTCCGCCGACGATTCGCATCTCTACATCAGGATAATCTTTCTGGAGTTCTGTGAAAGCCTCGAGGGCATTGCGGAGGTTCTGAGCGCGACCAAGCGTTCCCGCGTAGAGAATCCGCAGCGACGGTCGATCTGCATCTGGCTGCCTGATTAGTGGGGAGCCCAGGTCACTGCCGGATGGGAATACATTGCGGACTGTGAGGATCCGCTTGTTGTCGACGGTGAGGGACTCAGCAGTGACGATAATGGCTGTGGCATGGCGAAAAGAGAACTCCAGCGCAGCGCGAGTGATGCGCAGAATGACTTTCCTGACTCTATCGCCGAACTTAGACGGAATTGATGCACTAGGGGCGACGGCCTTATTCCATGAAACTGCGTCCTCAAAAAGCTGTGGCCAAGCATCACGGAGATCGATGACGTAGGGAATCTTGAATGCGAGCCCCAAAAAGGCAGTGACGCAGGCTGTTGGAAGTGCTGGAACGGTGCCAAAAAGGATGTCAGGCCTAGACCGCTTGATTGCGCATTGCTGAAAGCCGACAAAGGTACTGCTCAGTGCAATGTAAGCCTGAGATAGAGCACGGTCGGTTAGCGAGCGTGCGTGAGGTCGGAATCGAGCGCGTACGATCGTCTCGCCAGCGGGTCCGGTTTCTTCAGATGCTCTTTTCCAACCGGCTTGGAGCTTGCCGGTGGGGTAGTGAGGCGGCGGTGCAATCGCTGTAACCTGGTGGCCTTCCTGGGAAAGGACTTGTGATAACCACTGCCAGCGACGCTGGGGAACTCCGTTTTCGGGCCACCAATATTGCGAAACCACCAAAGCCTTCATCGATACGTCGGTCTCC
>CAVFKS010000012.1:0-17834 GCA_963623015.1 Clostridia bacterium | reverse complement strand
GCTCTTGGTTAGCATTCCGCGGGTGTCAATGATGGTTTCATTGCCGCGAATCTTTTCTGCGGCTTCTTTAAACTCTCGATGATCGACGAGGACAACGACCAGCGATGTTCGGCCCAGAGAATCGTCTAATTCCTCGAGCACGACATTGGGGTAGGCCTTTAGAGAACCTGGCAGCTCTGAGATATTCGGCTCAACGACGCTGAGCTGAGTCTCTGGTAGCGCTGCAGCGAGTGACTCGACAACACTTAGGGCTGGCGATTGACGGAGGTCATCGATGTCAGGTTTGAATGCTATCCCCAGACATGAAACTGAAGGAGACATCCCCTTTCGGCGTTGATCTGAAATGGCTTCGAGGATGCGGCCAAGTACAAAAGCTTGCTTGCCGTCGTTGACCTCTCTGGCGGTACGGATAAGCGGGGACTGCTCGGGCGCACTAGACACGATGAACCAGGGGTCGACTGCAATGCAATGGCCGCCGACGCCAGGACCTGGCTGGAGAATGTTAACTCGCGGATGGTGGTTGGCCAGCTGGATCAATTCCCAGACGTTGATGTTTAAGTGATCACAGATCATCGATAGCTCATTGGCGAAGGCAATATTGACGTCTCGGAACGCGTTTTCAGTGAGTTTCGCCATCTCTGCGGTACGAGAGTCCGTGGTCAGGATTTTTCCCTTGCAAAAGCGGGCGTACAAGTCGCGTGCTCTTTCGTTTGCGATTGCGTTCAGCCCGCCGACGATGCGGTCATTGGCGCTCATTTCCTCCATAATTTTTCCAGGTAGCACTCGCTCGGGGGCATGGGCGAAATAGATGGAGTTGGAGTGGCCAGGCTTCAGGGTCAGTTCTGGGCGCAGAGTTTGGACTTTGTGAGCTAGTCGTTCGGTGAGGCCGGGAGGACTGGTCGATTCGAGAATGACTAGCTCGTCACCAGACAGAAGGGGAGCGATGCTCTCTGCTGCTTGGTTTATGTAAGTTGCATCGACCGTGTGATCGTCGTTGAACGGCGTCGGCACCGCTACTATGTACGCCGCGGCCGGGAGGAGCTCAGTCGTTGCCGTGAGGCAACCGGAATTTACGGTTCGGGATAGTAAGCTCTCAAAGCCCGGTTCCACAAAAGGGACCTTGCCGCTGTTGATCGTTGACACTCGTTCGGCGTTGAGGTCGAAGCCAGAAACATTAAGCCCTGTCTCCGCCAAGAACGCGGCAGTAGGTAGGCCGATGTAGCCGAGCCCCACAACGGAAACATCAGCCACAGCATTGGCGCGGTGCTGAAAAGTGAGTGAAGCGTTCATATTTACTCCGGACCGAAATATTGAGAGAGGAAGAAGGATGTCGGGATTGTGTCAAAGGTGCGGGTCAAATTCTTTGACTCGCGAGCCGACCCCCAACAATTCTGCCACGGCAGCAAGGCTCCGGGCGGATGCATGGCCATCGCCATAAGGATTGAGGGCACGAGACATTGACTGGTATTCGTCTTCATTCGTTAACAGCCGTGAAACCTCCCGGACAATGCGGTCCTCGTTAGAACCGACCAGGCGCGCGGTGCCGGCCTCGATAGCTTCCGGCCTCTCGCTCGTTTCCCGCATAACTAAGACTGGAATTCCAAGGGCGGGTGCTTCCTCTTGGATCCCACCGGAATCGGTGAGGACAAGCGTGGAGGAGCTCAGAAGATGCGCAAACTCCGCATAGGGCAGCGGCTTGGAAACAATAATGTTTTCGTGGCCTTCTAATTCCGGAAGCATGGAGTCACGTAACACAGGGTTCAGATGCATCGGGATAACAAAGGATACTTCGGAGAACCGTTCGGCCAATCGGCTGACGGCACGCCCGATAGCAGCAAAAAAAGGATGGTTCTCGCGGCGGTGAGTGGTTACCACCACTAACTTCTTATCTGGATTACGCAGATCAAAGAGGTCATCGCAATTCCCCGTAATCTCCCAAGAGGAGGCCTCGTGCAAGGCATCGATGACCGTGTTTCCGGTAACCACGATGTCATGCTCCGCTACGCCTTCCGCAAGGAGATTGTTCCTTGCAGAAGGTGTAGGAGCGAGATGTAGGGAGGCGACGGTGGTGATGAGCTTGCGGTTTGCTTCCTCTGGGAAAGGGGCAGCGAGATCGCCTGAGCGTAGGCCGGCTTCCAAGTGCACTACCTTTACTTGGCGGTTGAAGCCTGCCAGGGCCGCTGCCATAGCGGTGGTGGTATCCCCCTGCACTACAAGTGCATCTGGCTTTTCCTTATCTAGAAGAGCGTCCAACCCTTTGAGAGAGCGCGACATAATCCTGTTCAGAGGCTGCCTCTTGTGCATCAGGCGTAGGTCGTAGTCTGGTTCAATACCAAACAGCGAATTGACCTGGTTGAGCATTTGCAGGTGCTGCCCGGTAGACACGATGCACGTGGTGAAACGAGAGTCTTCCTGAAACGAGGTAATGAGCGGGGCCAGCTTGATTGCCTCAGGCCTCGTGCCATAGACAACCATGACCTTAGGGACACTCATGACGCTCGTTTCTCCTTCCGGTTTGAGTAAAGGTTGGGACTTTTAGGCCAAAGCAGCGCCATGCAGAGGACAGCCTCGTTAAGGCTGCTTTTAGCTTCATGAAATAATAGCAGCTAACCGGCTACGGTCGTCTCTCGAGTTTGATTTCGCATGCGGGAGGGGCGGGTACCCTGGGGGGATGACATGGGTCGCGATACGTAGGCAGGCTGGTCGTCTGGTTGGCCGTCGATCCCGGCCTGCGAGCACCGCCTCCGACACCGGAGAGCTGCTGAGTTCGCCTATGCTTTGGGATAGCCCATGGTGTGAGGTTTAATGAGCTTTTGAAATCTGAGTTAAGGCGGGGCTGACAGTGGGGCAGCAGCTGTTAGAACGCGACGATGTTAGCTAGGGGAACGAATAGAGACTATTGCAAGCTTTGAAGGGCTAGTTGGCGGGGGAGATCCGAGTCAACCCTAGCTAAAGCGCCATGTTGCCGGGGCAAAAATAATCCTCACCGAAGATGGAAACCTCTTGGTGGGCGAGGACGGTGTGAAGCTAGGTGGGACTATCAGCTTCAACGGAACAGGAAGCTTGGTCTATCTGAGCCGAAATAGACACGCGTATTACCTGAGCCTGTCGGTTCATTCTGGAACTTGCGAGTTCTTCGGGCCCGACAAATACTTCAACGGACGGATGACCGCCGTTACTTCGGAACGTAAGAACATCCTTTTGGGCGGTGGTGGTGTGTTTTCGTTCGGGATCTTCATCCGTACCGCTGACCCCCATCTCATTTATGATGCAGATACCAAGGTTCGAATCAACGACAGTCAGTCTGTTCTGGTCGGGAATCACGTCTGGCTTGGCCAAGATATTCTGGTGCTCAAGGGCACCCACATTGGTTCAGGAAGCATTGTTGCGGGCGGCTCCGTCATGTCAGGCAAGAGGCAACCGTCCAATACTGTCTTTGGAGGCAGCCCGGCCCGCCAGATTAAGGAGGGCGTGTTCTTTACTGGTCACTCTGTCCATCAGTGGTCAGAAGATACCACCGAGAAGCTTGCGGTTATGGATACAGACGAATGGATCTACGAGAAGGACAATAGCAATGTCGATTTGCGGTTGATTGACCAGCGTATTTCCCACTGTAAGTCGGCCGAAGGCAAACTCAAGGACGTGGAGGAACTGCTCGTGAGCAGTGATAAGACGCCGAAGAATCGCTTCTTTTTGCCCGCCGAGTAGTTTGGGGCTGTGAACTCCCTGAAACCCCGCTTCCTTCGGGGGTTTCGGGGTTAGGCTAGCGCCTATGAACCTCGAGTACTTCTTCTACCGGGCTTGGCAGTTCAACATTGACCATGTGTTGCCTCTGGCGGCGTTTGTGTTGATGGGGTTGTTGGTGCCGCGGGTGGGGCGGTTGGTGCTGCGGCTTTTGGAGTCGCGGCTGTCGAAGGGGGAGGAGGCCACGAAGGCGCGGCTCGCGCTGGCGGGTGCGCTGGTCTACGTGCTGCAGGCGGTGGCGTATTTTGCGCTGGTGCTGCTGGCGCTGACGAATCTGGGTGTGCCGCCGGTGGGGGCGGCGATTCCGGCCACGGTTGTCTCCGCCGCGGTGGGCTTTGGCGCGCAGAACATCATCGCGGATTTCCTGGCGGGGTTTTTCTTCCTGTCGGAAAAGCAGTTCGGGGTGGGCGATTACGTGGGCTTTGATGGGCCGTCGACGCCGGTGCAGGGCACGGTGGTGGCGCTGACGCTGCGCACGACGAAGATTAGGACCTCCACCGGGGAGGTGGTCATGGTGCCCAATGGGTCGGCCGGGGTGATTACGAACTACTCGCAGGAGTGGTCGCGGGCATCGGTAGAAATTGCCATCCCGGTGCGCGAGGGCGAGGAGCTGGCAGACATTACTAAGCGGGTCTTTGCGGTGGCGCAGCGGGCGCTGCGGGACCCGGAGGTCGCCGCGGACGTGGCGGGGGACCTGGAGATGTGGCCGGTGACCGATATTGCCCAGCCCACCGTGGCCGGCCAGCCGTGGCAGGTCAAATACCGGGTGCTGGTCACCGTCAACCCGGCCCGGCAGTGGGCGGTAGGCCGCACGATTCGCGCCGCGCTGGTGTCGGCGTTTTGGGATCACTACAACTCGGTGCCCGTGACGGGGTTGCCGGAGGACGCGCCGACGGAGATCTTCCCGGCGCCGAATGAGGGGGCCGTCCACGCCGCGGAGGCGGAGGCGGCGGCCACGGAGGAGCTCGAGGCGGTGCGGGCGGGCGCAGGTGGTGCGGGAGAGGAAGGTTTAATCGGGGACGACGGCGAGGAAGAACCGGAGCCGGTGACGCGCTGGCAGAAGCTGAGCACGCTCGGCGGGCGGGTGCGCGCATCAACGACGTATCTGGCGGCGGCGCTTATCGCAGTGGGGCTGTTGGGAGTGCTGTCGGCCAACCCGGAAAATGGGTCGGCCGGGTGGCTCAACCCGTCGTTCTGGCAGGGGCGCGGAGGCGAGGCTGCGGTGTCGGAAGAAGCCGATGCCGGCGCGGAGGCCGGCCAGGAAAGTGCGGCGGTGGACACTGCCACGCCGCCTAGCCAGGAGCCGAGCGCGCAGGCCACGCCCACCGCGCAGGAGTCCGACGCGCGGGCAGAGCGTGGGTCGCGCGACGGTGAGGATGAGGAGACGCCGGAGCAGGAGGCATCGGCAGGCCAGGGCGGGGGCCGTACGGGCCGGGCGCCGGAGGAAGAAGAGGGCGGCGCTGACGGTGCCGCGGGCACCACGGCGCCCAGCGCCACCGGGCAGGCGTCGCAGACCACCGGCGCCGCAGGCGCGTCCGGTGGGCAGGGAGCCGGCGGGGACTCGGCGGGGCGCACCACGGAGCCGACGGCCACGGCGGGGCAGTAGTGGCGGGCCGCTAGCTTTCGACTTCAAGCTTGAAGTATGGTGGCGGGTATGACTCGGATTGTAGAACTGACCCAGCAGCCCCGCGCCCTGGCGGAGGCCGAGCGAACCTGGTGGGTTGCCGTACTGCGCGGGCTCGCAGGAGAGGTTTTCCACGTGCGTGCCGGCCACGGCCCGCGGCAGGTTGAGCTGAGCGATTCCCTGGCGGCGTACTGCGAGCATCCGAGGGTGGAATTTGTCACCGTCAAGGGGGACACCAACATGACGCAGGAAAACGCGCTGCATGTCGAGGGCGCGCTGACCTGGGCGCTGAGCGGGGAAGGGCTGCGCGAGCAGCGGGTGCGCCGGCCGGTGGCCAGCGTGGGCGAGTCCACGCTGCAGGCGGTGGCTGCCGCAGGGGCAGTGGACCTGGAAGGCTGCGGCAACGTGTTGGTGGCCTGGGCCCAGGGCGTGCGTGGGCCGCAGTCGCTGCGCGAGGCGCTTGCGGAAGAACGGCCCAAAGCGTGGAAGCGCGCGAAGGATTTCTGGATGCTGCGCCCCAGCAAGGTCGCAGCCCTAGACGGCGCCCTCGCGGCCGGCCAACCCGTGGCGGTTGTCTCCATCGGGTTTAGCCGGGACGCCCCGTACAACGTGGTACTCGAGGCCTTCCAGGTCGCCGGCTGGGAGGAATCCGGCACGGCGTATTCGCTCAGCCCCGTGGCCGCAGGCGAGGAGCGCGCGGAGGTCACCGCCCTGCGCGAGCGCCTGCGCGGCAAGCAGCTGCGCCTGGCCGGCCGGCCCCTGATGCGGCCGACGGATTTCTGGTCGGATGAGGACTTGGCGCAGATGGGTGGGATAAGAAACCCTGTGTGGTTCGGCCCGCTTTTTGACTAGCTAAAGTAGGGGTCATGGAAGTAGATCCCCTCATCGAAGATATCTACCGCTGGTTCGACGTCAGCGGCGTGCTGCTGATGGGCATGATCGGCGGGACGATTGCCCGCCAGCGCGGCTACGACATCGTGGGGTTCTTCTACATCGCGATGTTTTCCGCGCTCGGCGGCGGCATGCTGCGCGACGTGCTGATCAACCGCGGCACGGTGGCCGCCATGCAGCAGCCGGAGTACCTCTACCTGGCGTTTGCCGGGGCGCTGATGGCGCGTTTTGTCTACTTCAAGGGGCGCACGTGGGACTACGTCCAGGACCACGGGGACGCGATTGTCTCCGGGCTGTGGGCGGCCACGGGGGCGGTCAAGGCCATCACGTATGGGCTGCCGCTCATCCCGTGCGTGATGATGGGCGTGTTCACCGCCACGGGCGGGTCCATGATCCGCGACGTATGCATGGGCCAGGTCCCCAGCGTCTTCGGCGATAACCGCCCCACCGTCATCCCGGCGGTGGCGTGCGCGCTCATTGTCCTCGGTGCCGACCACATTGACCTTCTGGCGGTGGGCATGATTATTGGGCCGATCGTCTCCATCGTGCTGACCCTGCTGGGGATCTGGGCCGGCTGGCGCGTGCCGGCGCGCTCGGACTGGGCACCGCTGAATGAGACCGCCTTGCAGGTGCTCATGCTGGCGCGCAAGGCCGAGGCCAAGGGGCGCGATGTGGGCCGCAAGATTGAGCCCTCCCGCCTGCGGGCGTGGCGGCATCGCCAGATGGAAAAGGCCATGGCCCGCCGCATCGAGAACGAGGTCAGCTCCGGCAAGCGCCGCGCGGAGGCCAACTCGGAGGCCGCGGAGTTTTTGGAGTCCTTCCGCCAGGAGGTCGAGCAGCTCGATGCCGTGGAAGTCGAGGAGGCCGGCTTCGGAGTGGATCTCAGCGGCGACTCCTACGAGGAGCACCCGCAAGGCGATCATACGGCCAAGCTCGATGCCATCTTGGCCGACGATGAGCTCACCGATGAGCTCGTGGCCAAGTTGGCCCAGAAGTACGAGGAGCGCTCGGAGTCCGAGGGGCGCTCCGGCGCCGAGGCCGACTAGCGGGTGGGCCAGGTAGGCTGGGTTCCCATGAAGGCCCTTGACCAGATTTTGGAACCCGTAGCTGATTTTCCCGCCCGCAACGTCTCCGCGGCCCTGCTGGGGCCGGACGGGACGGGGAGCCTGGGCGATGTCGACAAGGCTTACGCCGTGGCCTCGGTGACCAAGCCGGTGGCCGCGTACGCGGTGATGGTGGCAGTCGAGGAGGGCGCGCTCGAGCTCGACCAGGAAGCCTCTGCCTGGGGCGCGCCGGAGGGGGCCACGGTGCGCCATCTGCTCGCGCATGCCTCCGGGGTGGGCTTTGATAGCCGCACGCTCCAGAAACCGGTGGGGCAGCGGCGCATTTATTCCTCGGCGGGCTACGAAATCCTGGCCGATGCCGTGGCGGCCGAGACGGGCATCGAGTTCCCGGAGTACCTGCGCCAGGCCGTCCTGGAGCCGCTGGGCATGGGGGCGACGTACCTGGAGGGCTCGGCCGGGCACGGGCTGACCTCCACCGTGCGGGACCTTGGCGCCTTCGCGCGCGAGGTGGCCTCCCCGCAGCTGCTCGATGTCTCCACGGTGGACCAGATGTTCACGGTCCAGTACCCGGGCCTGCGCGGGCTGGTGCCGGGCTATGGCTCCTTCAAGGACTGCCAGTGGGGCCTAGGCTTTGAGATCCATGGGGACAAGGACCACTGGATGGGGGCTTTGCCTGCCGATGCCGCAGGCCACTTCGGCATGTCCGGCACCTACCTATGGCTAGCTGGTGAGTACGCGATGGTCATGCTCACCGACCACGACTTTGGGGACTGGGCCAAGCCCCTGTGGGCCCAGGCCAACACGGCCATCTGGCAGGGGCTGGCCGGCTAAATTTGCTACCGCGCCGGGTTGGAGAAGTAGTCCCAGATGCGCGCGGTGGACCCGGGCAGCCAGGTGTGCGCGCCCCCGTCGACGCGGTAGAGGGTGGTATCGGCACGGCAGCCGCGGAAGGTGAACTTGGTGCCGTCGGCTACCGGCTGCGCGGCGGGGTGGTCCACCTCGCAGGAGTTGTGCAGGCCCACCTCGCGGAAGGTGCGCCGGGCGGAGTAATAGGCCCCGCCCCAGGCGTTGGATCCGCCGTGGTCGTAGCTCATGGAGCCGTCCGCGGTGCCGTGGATGAGCAGGGTGTCCACCCCGCCGGCGCAGCCGTCAAAGACCGGGGTATAGCCGGCGGTGGCCACGCCCGCCACCGCCGCGAAGAGCTCCGGGGCCCGGCAGGCCAGGCGCAGGGCCATCCCGCCGCCATTGGATAGCCCGGCGGCAAAGACCTGGGAGGAGTCCACGGTGTAGGCGTTGTTGAGGTAGTCCAGGATGGCGCGGACGAAGGCCACGTCGGTGCCTGCGGCCGGGCCGTAGTGCGGGCCCTCCCAGCCGGCGTGGGCGCCGGTGGATAGCTGCTGGGGGTAGACCACGAGGGCATCGGCAGCTTTTTCAAAGCCCATGTAGCCCTCGGTGAAGGCGGCGGTGTTGTCCATGCCGCCGAAGCCGAAGATGACGGGCAGGGCGCGCCCGGGCGTGTAGTCGGCGGGCACGTGCAGGATGAACTCGCGCTGCTGGCCGCCGACGGAAAGGCTGAGCACCTGGCGGTTGGTGGACTGCCCGCCCGGGATGAGGCCTGGGGCAGTGGAGGAAAGCTGGGAGGACATCTGCAGCGCGTCCTGGAGTGCGGAGGCGTTGGGCATCGAGGATCCCTGGCTGGACTGCGCGGTGGCGGCCGGGGTGGCAAGGGCTGCGGCAAGCGCTGCGGCGGTGGCGGCGGTGGCCAGCTTCTTAAAATGCATAGTGCGTCAATGTAGCGGGCGGCGGTAGGCTGCGGCAATAAATGTGATGATCATCTGCCGGCTGTAACAGGCGGGCCGGGGCGCGCACCAGGCCCGCCGCCTCGTCCTCAACTGTCGAGTAAGACTTGAACAAACGGGGGTTAAAGCAGGGGTTTAGGGTTGCCCGTGTGGTCTGTGGGATAGAAAATAGGTTGCGTTACGCACGGTAATTTCATCGTTGTAATTTCCTTGGTATCCCGAGTTCGTTGGGGAAGACGAAGCTCGTCTTAATTGATACGAAAGGGATTTCGGCCATGAATGACACATGCGTGAAAACCACCGGCGCCGAAGTCCAAACGGAGCCGGTAACCTCCGGCGTGCTCATCATCGAGTCCATGCCGGCCACGCTGCGCCCCGTGGTAGAAGACCTCATGGTCGAATGCCTGCGCAGCGAATCCACCTGGGTGGTGCCCGGGGATGACCCGCTCACCGCCCAGTGGTGCACCCGCTGGTACAAGGACTGGCCAGGCCTAGACCTCGCCGCCCTGGCCGCCGGCCACTCCACGGTCAAACCCGGGGTGGGCTGCCGCCAAGTAGTCACCGGGACTAGCGCCGAGCTGCGTGCCCTCGAGCACCGTGTGGTGGAGCTGGCTAGCCGCTACGGCTTTGCCGCCCGGCTGTCGATGTAATCGGCAACCTCACCCACGGTCTCAAAGGCCGCGGCCGTGGCCTCCTCAAACCGCACCCCGAAGCGCTCTTCCGCGCGCACCGTCAGCTCGATGAGATTGAGCGAACTCAGCCCCAGATCCTCGAGGCGGTCACCGCGCTCTGGGTTCTCCACGCCGGCGATCCGGGTGATAAGCCGCGCTAATTCCCCGTAGGTATCACCGGCGGCTTCCTGCTCGGGTTCTTCCTGCCCGAACTTTGAGCGCAACAGATGTGAGAAGTCATTGGCCATGCCAGATATTGTAGAGGGATGTTCCACAGAGGCCGCATCAGAGCCGTCGCCCGCAGCTGGGGCCGGCGCGCCCGCCCTTCGCGCCGCCGCGATCACGACAGCGCGCTGGCCGCGCTCCACGACGATACCCAGGAGCCGGGCCTGACCGGCCTGCGCGCCAAGGGCCGCTCCGCCGGGATCGCCTGGTACGAGTCCGGGCCAGAAGACGCCGAATTGACCATCGTGTTCATCCATGGCTACGGGCTGTCGGCGGAGTCCTACTACCAGCAGGTCGCCGCCGCCCAGGCTGACGATGCCCCCGTGCGCTGCCTCCTAGTAGACCTGCGCGGCCACGGCCAGTCGGAGGAGGTCGCTTCCGCCGACTGCACCGTCAGCGGCGCAGGCGACGACGTGCTAAAGATTATCGACGAGCGTGCCCCGGAAGGCCGGCTCATCATCGTCGGCCATTCGCTGGGCGGCATGGTGGCCCAAAACGTCATCCGCCGGGCGCCGGAGTCGGTCTACGGGCGCATCAATAGCGTGCTGCTCATCGCCACTGCCATGCGCCCCTTCGCTCGAACCGGGGCGGCCGCGCTGCTCAACTCCGGGCTTGCCCGGTTTATTATGCGCCTGGCCCGCCGCATGCCCGCCAAGGTCAACCGCTTCCGCCGCGAGGTGGCGGAGCTCATCGCCCCCGTCTTTGCCGCCCTGGTCACCGGTTTCCCGCAGATGGAGCAGCTGCAATTTCACGTGGCCATGATGGTCGATACGCCGCTGAGCTCCTACGTGGGCTTTTTCGATGACCTCCTCGAGCACGACGAGTCCGGCGCCGCTGAGCGCCTCTCCCGGCTGCCCGGCACGATCATGGTGGGCACCATGGACATCATTACCCCGCAGTCCCAGTCCGAGGTAATCCTGGAGCACTGGCCGAGCGCCCAACTGGTGGAGGTGCCCCGCTCCGGGCACATGGTCATCCTCGAAGAGCCGGAGTCCGTCAGCCGCGAGCTGCGCCAGCTTGTCGATGCCGCCGGCGCATCTTCGTAGCCCTCATTGAAGGTTTGGGTGTAACCGCGCGCACGGTTGCCGCGACAAAGTCGGATTCTTGTTGCATGCTGTGTGTCACGGGGGAGACCGGCGCAGTGGCAGCTGCGCCAGCGGCGCCGGGAACGTTTCCCTTGAAACACGCGATAAACACGAGTTTTGAGGACCAATCATGCACAACTTTTTGCCATTTACCATTCATCCATCTAGGCCCACGCGCTTGCGCCGCCCGGCCCGCACCGTACTAGCCGCCACCGGCCTTGTGGCCCTTGCCGTGGCCGGTTGCGCCACACCCGCCGGTGGGGATACCGCCACCGGCCACTTTGCCAGCGCGCCGGGGTGGTCCATGCCCGTACCCGGTGCCTTTGACCCTGCCGCCTTAAGCGCGGACGTATTCCATCCGTGCGAGGACATTCCCGAGCCCGTCTTTGAGGAGCTGGGCCTGGTCAGGCAAGCCGAGTCCGGGCAGGCCGACGGGCTCATTTACTGCCAGTTCGACCTCCCCGGGGCGCCAGATCCCACCAAGCGTCTGCGGATTAACGCCTGGGATAGCCCGCTGGCTGACTTAGGAAGCGACGCCGAGCTGGACATGGTCATCGCCGGCGAGGTGGAGGGCCTTGACGGCGCCGTTCTTGCCCACCCCGCCGGCTTGCCGGAGGAGCTTTCCTGCGCAGCCCTGCTGGAGACCGAACGCGGCACGGTGGGGGTGTCCTACTTCAGCTTCCAGCCGCCTGCCGCGGGCAAGTCCTGTGACCTGCCCCAGGACGTTTTGCGCTCGCTCTACCAGGGCCCGCACAGCGCCTAGGGCCGGTGCCAGAAATCTCCGGGGGATAACCCCTCAAGTAACCGAGTGAGACGACATTTGAGGAGTAATAATGCATAACCTTTTGACCATCACGACCAAAGCCCAATGCGGTGCCGGGGCGCCGCGCTCTACCCGCGCCGTCCTTGGCGCGCTCGCCGCCGGCACCGCCGCCCTGGCCCTTACTGCCTGCGCCACCGACGTCGGCGCGGAAAGCCCCGCGCCCGCCCCAGACGCCAACCCGGCTGCAGCCCCAGCTGCAGTCGCTGCCAACGAGGCCACTCCGCAGGGGCACTTTGCCAGCGCGCCGGGGTGGGCCATGCCCGAGCCAGCCTTGCTTCAACCTTCCATTTCTGAACATGAACTCTTTAAAGCATGTGACGAGATTCCCGATGAGGTGCTAACGGAGCTGAAGTTGGAGAAGGCCTCCGTTACCTGGGAGAATCGACCGCCCTTTCAGTGCGGAATGACCCTAAAAGACGATCCTAGCTCTGGTGGAGCCTTAACCGTTTCTGCGTATCAATATTCGATTGATCAAATGATCTCTGCGGGGACGTTGGACTTCGAGGAAGAACTTCCTCAGTATCCTAAGGCGGCAGTGGGGCGCCCTGGACACTATTTCACTGAAGTAAGCTGCGCAGCACTAGTTGAGACTGAGCGAGGCACGATTATGGTGAGCTACACAAATGTTCTTGGACATTCGGACAAAGCGAGGTTCTGCGATATTCCAACTGGAATAGCATTAAAACTTTTCGGGGAGGACTCCAATGCTTAAGATTTCAGGAAACTCGCTCAGCGCTGGTAGCGAACGTATGATGGCGGAGGCAAACAGCATGCTGCTTGCAGCTTCGCTACCGTCAGGGCTAGGGATGGGCGCTGGGATTTCTTCGATTATGGGTGTATCTGAAGCAGGTACCATTCATGCTCGCTTGTTACATACTGATCCGGCGTCCGCGCAACAAACATTGGGGAAATTTGCACAACATATTGGATGGATGGGCAAGACTTTTAGTGCTCTGAATACGTTTGCGAGTGTTCAGGATATGACTTCGCAGTTGGGACTAGAGAGCGCGGATATTGGTTATCGCCCGCTTCTTGAATCGCATGCGTTTGAGGATGAACCGGCCACTGATTATCAGCCGTTGAGCTATCTGCCACCAGTAGTGATGCTGGGTGGGAGCCTGGATGGTGCGGTGTCGGAGATTCTGGGGATCAACACCGGAGTAATTGCTGAAGCTACGCTTCAGTGGACTTCGTTGGCGGAGACCGCGGCTGAACTGGTTGGTGAGCTGACGTCGGTTGCGGCAGCGATTTCCGGTGAGAATGAAGGCGCTGCGATTGAGGCCGGGGTGTCCAAGATCGGGAATGCTATCGCGTCGGCGCAGGCGTTTGCGGCGAATGCGTCGGTGATGGCGGCAAAGACTGGATTGTTGGAGGCCGGTGCGCTCAGCTCACAGGCGACTGCGGTGGCGTTGGCTGCGGCGGCGAAGGCAATCCCGGAGCCCACGGCGCGGGTTGCGATGGAGCAGGCCGCGTTGCAAACGCTGCGTACTAGTTTGCAGACTGCGGTGGATGCGTCCCTGCCGGGGCAGGGCAGCATGATGGAGCCGGGTACTGCCAATGGCGGCGGTTCGGTGGAGACTGGGCTTGCTGGCAATGCGGGGATTGGCAAGAGCTACTCCACGAGTGGGGTGGCGTGGCCGGAGGCGATGCTAGAGGCTGCCCGGCGTGGCGCTCTAGGCCCTGGTTCATTTGGCGTGGTTGATGGCCAGTTGCAACCTTTACAAGGGCTGGGGTTGGCCCCACACGAGGCGGATGCGGTGCGCCAGGCGGCACAAGCACACCTGGGACAGGTGGCGCAGCACGCAGGTCTGCCGATGAATCTGGGGGACTTGGGCACGGATGCCGCGTCGACGCTGGCGCCCGGTGCCGGGGTAGGTGCCGTGCCTGGTGGCGTGGGAGCGCTCCCCAGTGTCGGCGGTGGCGCTGGGGCCGGTGGCGTGCTGCCCGCCGGAGTAGGCGGTGTTGGCAGTGTAGGTGCCGCCGGGTCGCCTGGTGTTGCCGGCTTAGGTATGGGCGCAGTTCCTATGACTGGCCGTGGCCGGGGCGCCGTTGCCGGTGATGGTGGTAATGCGCCGAATCTGGGCCGGTTGCCGCAGTCCGGTGTTCTTGGCGGGCGCCTTGGTGGTGCTGGCATGTCCGGGGCAGGCGGGGGCGCGTTAGGTGCAGGTTCCCTTGGGCAGGCCGGCGCGGGTGCAATGCGCGGGGCCGGTGGCATCGGCGGCATCGGCGGCGGTGTTCCCGGTGCTGGTAGTGCGGGCGGTGCCGGTGGTGCTGGGGCAGGTGCCACGGGTGGCGCTGCTGGTGGCACTGGCGGGGCAACGGCGAATGGTGCCAACAAGGGCGGCATGCGCATGATGCCCGGGATGATGGGCGGGGCAGGTGCTGGCAACGGCAATGGGCGCGGGACCATCAAGACGGTGACCACCAAGATTGAGGCCGAACCGAATCGGAGGGCGCTGCTGCATCCGCTGCCACCGGCAGTACCGGGCGTTATCGGCGCCTGGGTGCGCGACTAGGGTTGCTGCGTTGGCCAGGCAGCTGCGCTGCCTGTCGGGGCCTTCCGCGGGCTGACGGGGCCTGCTGCTGGCTCGTGCGACCGGTTGAGGCCTGGGCTGGGGCAGTGGGGCATCGGCAGGCAAGGCCATAAGCCGCCGGGGAGAAATCCTCGGCGGCTTTCGTGAACTTCCCCTTAAAGCGCGGCGCTAAAAGGGGCGGGATGATTACTCCTCGTCGTCAGAACCAGTGGTCTGGGTCGGGTCATCCAGGTGCAGGTCACGGGCGGCCTGCTCAACCACGGAGCGCTCCAGCTTGCCGTCGCGGGCCAGGCCGTCGAGCACGGCAACCACGACGGACTCGGCGTCCGAGTTGAAGAAACGACGGGCAGCAGCGCGGGTATCGGAGAAACCGAAACCATCGGTGCCCAGCGTGATGTAGGTGCCCGGCACGTAGGGGCGAATCTGCTCCTGCAGGTCGGTGGCGAAGTCGGAGACGCCCACGAACGGGCCATCGAAGCCCTTGAGCTGCGAGGTGGCGAAGGCCTCCTCCGGCTCCACGCCCTTCTGCAGGGCGGCCTTGTTCTTGGCCGCGCCGTCGCGAGCCAGCTCCACCCAAGAGGTCACGGAGAAGAGGTTGGTCTTCACACCGTATTTCTCATCCAGGATGGTCTGCGCGCGCAGCGACTCGTGCACGCCCACGCCAGAGGCCAGAATGTTGGCCTCCAGGGAGCCGTTGCCCACTGTGTTGAAGTGGTACACGCCGCGGTGCAGGCCCTCGACGTCGAGGTTCTCCGGCTCAGCCGGCTGGTGCACCGGCTCGTTGTAGACGGTCAGGTAGTAGATGACCGACTCGTCGCCCTCACCATACATGCGGTCGATGCCGCGGTGGATGAGGTGGGCAATCTCGAAGGAGAACGCCGGGTCGTAGGAGACAACCGCCGGGTTAGTCGACGCCAGAATCTGGGAGTGGCCATCCATGTGCTGCAGGCCCTCACCCGTCAGGGTGGTACGCCCAGCGGTAGCACCGATGAGGAAGCCACGGCCCATCTGGTCGGCGGCGGCCCACAGGGCATCGCCAGTGCGCTGGAAGCCGAACATCGAGTAGAAGATGTACAGCGGGATCATGGCCTCGCCCTGGGTGGCATAAGAGGTGGCAGCAGCGGTAAACGATGCCGCCGCACCGGCCTCCGTCAGGCCCTCCATGAGGATCTGGCCGCTCTCCGACTCGCGGTAGGACAGCATCAGGTCATGGTCAACCGGAACGTAGTTCTGGCCACGCGGGTTCCAGATCTTCAGCGTCGGGAACCAGGAGTCCATGCCGAAGGTACGGGCCTCGTCCGGAATGATCGGGACGATGCGCTTGCCGACCTCCTTGTCGCGCATGATCTCCTTGAAGGTACGCACCAGCGCCATGGTGGTAGCAACCTTCTGCTTAGCCGAGCCCTTACGCACCGAACGCAGCTTGTCCAGCGGCGGGACCTGCAGGTGGGTGTACTCCACGCGGCGCTCCGGCAGGAAGCCGCCGAGCTCTTTACGACGCTCGAGCATGTACTTGATCTCCGGGGAATCCATGCCCGGGTGGAAGTACGGAGCGTTGTACGGATCCTCCTCGAGGACGGAATCCTTGATCGGGATGCCCTGCTTGTCGCGGAAGCTCTTGAGATCCTCCAGCGTCAGCTTCTTCATCTGGTGGGTGGCGTTGCGGCCCTCGAAGTTGTGGCCCAGGCCGTAGCCCTTGATGGTGTGGGCAAGGATCACGGTCGGCTTGCCGGTGCCCTGGTTCTCCAGCGCACGAGCATAAGCAGCGTAGATCTTGCGGTAGTCGTGGCCGCCGCGGCGCAGGCTCCAGATCTCATCGTCAGACATGTCCTCGACCAGCTTGAGCGTGCGCTCATCGCGGCCGAAGAAGTGCTCGCGCACGTAGGCGCCATCGTTAGCCTTGAAGGTCTGGTAGTCACCATCCGGCGTGGTGTTCATGATGTTGACAAGGGCACCTTCCTTGTCGGCCTCGAGCAGGGAATCCCACTCGCGGCCCCAGATAACCTTGATGACATCCCAGCCAGCACCGGTGAAGAAGGACTCCAGCTCCTGGATGATCTGGGTGTTACCGCGAACCGGGCCGTCGAGGCGCTGCAGGTTGCAGTTGATGATGAAGGTCAGGTTATCCAGGCCATAGAGCGGGGCCATCTGGATGAGGCCGCGGGACTCGGGCTCGTCCATCTCGCCGTCGCCCAGGAAAGCCCACACGTGCTGGCCCTCGGTCTTCTTGATGCCGCGGGACTCGATGTACTTGTTGAAACGTGCCTGGTAGATGGCGTTAACCGGGCCGAGGCCCATGGACACGGTCGGGAACTCCCAGAACCACGGCAGGCCGCGCGGGTGCGGGTAAGAAGGCAGGCCCTCCCCCTCGCCGCGGGAGTGCTCCTGGCGGAAGCCGTCCAAATCCTCGGCGCTGAGGCGGCCCTCCATGAAGGCACGAGCGTAGATGCCCGGGGAGGCGTGGCCCTGGAAGAAGACCTGGTCGCCGCCGGAGGGGTCATCCTTGCCCTTGAAGAAGTGGTTGAAGCCCACCTCGTAGAGCGGGGCAGCGCCCGCGTAGGTGGAGATGTGGCCGCCCACGCCGATGCCCGGGCGCTGCGCGCGATGCACCATGATGGCCGCGTTCCAGCGGATCCAGCGGCGGTAGCGCTTTTCCAGCTCCTCGTCGCCCGGGAACTCGGGCTCCATGGAGGTAGGGATGGTGTTCACGAAATCGGTGGAGGTCAGCGCCGGCATGGACACACGCTTGGCGGAGGCGCGCTCCAGCAGGCGCAGCATCAGGTAGCGGGCGCGCTCGGGGGACTTATCCTCGAGGAGGCCATCGAGGGAATCCATCCACTCCGTGGTCTCCTCCGGGTCCGCGTCATGCAGGTAAGAGGCGACGCCGTCGCGAATGAGGGGGAAGTTGGAATCGCCCTTGAGGGCATCCTGTGGGGACATTGAAATTCCTCCATTTGTTGCACAGGCCAAAAAGCAGCCTGCGTTGTGGACAGTTTGCTACCCAGGATACGCGCTAGCGCCAGAAAGTAGCTTGCTAGGATTGTTTAGGCAGGTTGGCGGGCCCATACGCTGCGGTAGGCAGACTGAATTGCAAGTTTTGCGAAGGCGGGGTTGTCCGGCATCGGCAGGCTAGGGGCCGAGGGAATGCGGCGCCGGGGTGGGGGCCAACGCAGAATTTCTGGAGCATTCGCGATAAGCTGTGCATTTATGACCAACCAACAGGAGGACTACGCCCGTCAACTAGGCATCGTCGAGGGTCAGATTGCCCTCGAACTCGGCTGGGATGAGGATTGCGACCCCGCAATCTCCGAAGCCATCGAAGAAGTGTTGGGCGGGGATTTCCTCGACGAAGAAACTGATGATCTCTGTGATGT
>CAVFKS010000011.1:0-34257 GCA_963623015.1 Clostridia bacterium | reverse complement strand
CCGGTCTACCTGGAGGCACAAAAAGGCCTGCAAGGCTACTACGGCGGCTACGGATTTAGCCCCTGCGGGCCGGAATTCCTCGACGGCACCACCCCGCACGTGCCGATGCTGCGGCCCGGGGCCTAGTCCTCGGCCGGGGCTGCCGGCTCTGCCGACTCTGCCGCGCCGGCGGAATCAGCGGCATCGGCGGCGCCGGCGGCATCGGCAGGCTGGGCGGAGCTAGAGCACACCCCAATCTTGGCGGCGGCCAGCGCGGCGCGGTCGCGGGCGGCGGTGACGTTATCGGCGGTGGTGGCGACCAGGCCCATGCGGCGGCCGCGGTAGGCGCCGGGCTTGCCGTAGAGGCGGACGTCGGTCTCCTCGAAGGCCAGGGCCTCGCCCACGCCGGTGTAACAGACGTCGTTGAGGTCGGCATCGGCATGCAGGACCACGGCCGCACCCGGGGAGACCAGCGTGACATCGATGGGATAGCCCAAGATGGCGCGCGCGTGCAGCTCGAACTGGCTAAAGCGCTGCGTATAGGCGGTGAGCATCGCGGTATCGGAGGGGCGCGGGGAGACCGAAGAGAAGTAGACCTCGTCGCCGGCGACGAATACCTCGACGCCGTAGACGCCGCGCCCGCCCAGCGCGTTGGAAATGCGCGCGGCAATCGATCGGGCGTTGCCGAGCGCGGCCTCGCTCATGGCCAGCGGCTGCCAGGCCTCCACCAGGTCGCCGCCGGCGTGGCGGTGGCCAATCGGCTCACTAAACCAGGTGGCCAGCTGCCCGGTGGCCGGGTCAATCGAGCGCACCGCCAGCAGCGTGGCCTCATAGTCGAAATCCACGAAGCGCTCGGCCACCAGCCGGTGGCCGTCATCGAGGGCGCGGTGGACGCTATCCCAGGCCTCCTGCAGGTCCGCGCGGTCGCGCAGCAGGAAATGGCCGCGACCATTGGTGGCGGAATCCGGCTTGATGATGCACGGCAGGCCCAGCTTGTCCACCGCCTGGCCGAGCTCCTCGACGGAGGACGCGAACTCATAGGCGGTCACCGGCAGGCCAATCTCCTCGGCCGCCTGGCGCTGGGCGGCCCGGTTCTGAGTCAGCTCGCAGGCGCGCGCGGTGGGCACCACCACGGTATCCCCACGGGCCTCCAGCTGGGTCAGCGCCGCCACGGCGACGTGTTCGATCTCCGGCACCACGTAGTCCGGGCGGACCTGGGCGCACAGGTTCATCACCGCTTCCTCATCGTGGATGTCCGCGACGTAGGCAAAGTGCGCTACTTGCTGGGCGGGCGCGCCCTTGTAGCGGTCCACCGCGTGGACCTCCAGGCCGAGATTCTGGAAGGCAGAAGCCAGCTCCTTGCCCAGCTCGCCGGCGCCCAGCAGCAGCACCTTCGTGGCATTCGCCGTCAGCGGGGTGCCCACGGCCGGGGCCATGACCGGCGCGCCATCGCCGCCCGCGGCAGTGCTGGTGACGGTGCCCGCGGCGGCCGGATTCTGGGAACTTGCGATGTCTTCAGCCATAATGCTTGACATTATCGCACACGCCGGGGCTTATTAGCCCTCCAGGATGTCGTGGCGCACGATGGTCTGCTCGCGGCCCGGGCCGACGCCAATGTAGGAGATGCGGCAGCCGGAGAGCTCCTCCAGGCGCAGGATATAGTCCTGGACGCGCTGCGGCAGCTCCTCGAAGGTGGTGCAGCCGGTGATGTCCTCGTCCCAGGCCGGCATGGTCTCATAGATGGGCTCGGCGTGGTGGAACTCGGACTGGCTCAGCGGCATCTCGTCGTAGCGCTTGCCGTCGACGTCGTAGGCCACGCAAATCGGGATCTCGCCGATGCCGGTGAGCACGTCCAGCTTGGTCAGGAAGTAGTCGGTAAAGCCGTTGACGCGGGTGGCATAGCGGGCAATCACGGAGTCATACCAACCACAGCGGCGCTTGCGGCCGGTGTTGACGCCAACCTCGCCGCCGGTGGTCTGCAGGAACTCGCCCCACTTGTCAAACAGCTCCGTGGGGAACGGGCCCGCGCCCACGCGGGTGGTATAGGCCTTGATGATGCCCAGGGAGCTGGTGATGCGCGTCGGACCCACGCCGGAGCCCACGCAGGCGCCGCCGGCGGTGGGGTTGGAGGAGGTCACGAACGGGTAGGTGCCGTGGTCGACGTCCAGCATGGTGGCCTGGCCGCCCTCCATGAGGATGTGCTTACCGGCATCGAGAGCCTGGTTGAGCTCCAACTCGGCCTCGATGACCATCGGGCGCAGGCGGTCGCGGTAGGACAGGAAGTAGTCCACGATGCGGTCGGCCTCGATGGCCTTGCGGTTATACATCTTGACCAGCATCTGGTTCTTGATGTCCAGGGCGGACTCAATCTTCTGGCGCAGAATCGACTCGTCGAAGACGTCCTGGACGCGGATGCCGATGCGCGCGACCTTATCCGCATACGTGGGGCCAATGCCGCGGCCGGTGGTGCCGATGGCGCGCTTGCCCAGGAAGCGCTCCTGCACGCGGTCCAGGGTCTGGTGATAGGGCGCCACCAGGTGCGCGTTGGCGGAGATCTTCAGCCGGGAAGCATCGGCGCCGCGGGCCTCGAGCCCGTCGATCTCCTCGAAGAGGGCCTCCAGGTTAATGACGGTGCCGTTGCCGAGCACCGGGGTGGCGTTCTCAGAGAGAATGCCGGCGGGCAGGAGCTTGAGCTCGTACTTCTCGCCGCCCACCACGACGGTGTGCCCGGCGTTGTTGCCGCCGTTGGGCTTGACCACGTAGTCCACGCGGCCGCCCAAAATGTCGGTGGCCTTGCCCTTGCCCTCGTCGCCCCACTGGGCGCCGACAATCACGATTGCTGCCATTAGCTACTTCACTTCCTGCGTCACTTCTAGGTTATTGAAGCCAAAATACTCATTAACCCTACCCGCTCGCGCCCCGCAGCGGAATGGAAACGGCGCAGAAGACGTGCAGATTCACACGCTTTTGGCGGCAGCTAGCTGGCAAAGCCCAAGAAGCCCAGGATGATAAAGAGGTTGGTGAAGTCGATGAACATGCCGCCGACGATCGGCACCACGAAGAAGGACAGCGGGGAGGGCTTGAACTTGGTGACCAGGGATTCCATGTTGGCCATGCCGTTGGGGGTCGCGCCCATGCCGAAGCCGACCTGGCCGGCGGTGAGCACGGCGGCATCGTAAGTCTTGCCCATGACCCGGAAGGTCACGAAGTAGCCCCACAGGGCCATGAGCACGGTCTGGCCGGCCAGCAGGACCACCAGCGGGACGGCCAGATCGGCCAGCTCCCACAGCTTGATGTTCATCAGGGCCATCGCCAGGAAGATGTTGAGGCCCACGTTGCCCACGATCTCGATTTCCTGGGTGGGCACCAGCTCCTTGTACTCGAGCTGCTCGCGGCGGTCGTTGAGGTAGCGCAGGAACACCGCGACCAGCATGGTGCCCAGGTAGACCGGGAAGGCGGCCTTCTCCGTGAAGGTGGCAACCCAGATGTTAAGGAACTCGGTGATAAACGAACCGAAGAACATCGCCACCAGAATCATGATGAACGCGTGCATGATGCGGTCGCCGCGCAGCTTGCGCACGGTCACCTGGAGCAGGGACTCGTCGATGTCGACTTCCTCGGCCTCCTGCTCGTGCAGGCGGTGCTTCAAGATGAGGCGATTGGCCAGCGGGCCGCCCATCAGGGAGCCGGCCACCAGGCCGAAGGTTGCGGCGGTGTACGCCACGGTCTGTGCGCCGGTGACGCCGGACTCCTCCACCAGCGGGGAAATCGCGCCGGACACGCCGTGGCCGCCGGTCATCGACACCGAGCCGGTCATCAGCGCCAGGTCGCCGGAAACCCCCACCAGCGGGGCCAGCAGCACGGCCACCAGGTCCTGGAACACGCACAGCAAGGTCGCGGAAACTAGGAAGACCATGACCTTCGGGCCGGCCTTCTTCAGCATCTCCACCGAGGCACCATAGCCGACCGAGGTGAAGAACATGACCATGAAGAAACTCTGCAGCGTGGTATCGAAGGTGATGTCCGCGAACCCGGTCTGGCGGAAGATGAGGTTGAAGATGGCAAACAGAAAGCCGCCGATGACGGGCGAGGGAATGGCGAACCGCTCAAAGAAGCTGACGCGGCGGCGCAGCCACATGCCAATGATCAGCACGATGATGGAAAAGCCGGCCGTTTGGATGATGTCGAATTCAAACGTCAAAGGCGACACTAACTGACCTCAATTCAGTTTATTGGGGGGAAGATAAAGACGCTCACGAGCCCTAAGGCGCAACAAGCGGGGCAGCCCAGCGCCGCCCCGCCTTCCTAAAAAGCGCGTTCATTCTAACTCCCTGTGGCCCAAATTACTAATGGAAGCCTTAGTAATGGAGGTAATTTTTGCCCCCGTTGTGGCCTCTGCCCTTCCCGCAGCACGCCCGGAATTAGCCCCAAACGAGCCGGGCGCTTTAAGCTTTGGGGCATGAAGATTGTGGCCCTGCGTTGCGGAAATGACCTGCCGATTCCCTCCGGGATCGATTACCTAGAGGTCAGCGCCATCCCCACCCGCGCCGAGCTCAAGCCCCTCGATGCCGCCGCGGCCGCCACCCTCCCGGTCGACCCCACCCCCTCCCTGGCGGAGATCGCCGCCCAGCCGGACGTCCACCACTTAGGAGCACCCGATTTCGCCCCGCAGCCGGTCGCGGATCCGCTCCGCGTCATCGTCGTCGGCACCGACGCCGCGCTGGCCGCGGTGCTCACCCGCATGATGCGCGGCGACTACCTGTGGGCGCACGTCGGGTTTGTGCCGGTCTCCGATTCCACCGCAGCGCGCGCCTGGGGTCTGCCTTCCGATGCCGACTCCGCCTGGTCCGTGGCCCGCTCCGCGCCGGTGCGCCCGCTTCCGCTCATCCGCACCGACGCCGGCCTGGCCGTGGCGGGCTCGGCCACGATTAGCGCCTGGGGCGAAGGCGGCGTGGAGCCGCCGTTTACCGGTGAAATCATCGTGGACAACAACACCCTAGTGCGCCAGGTCAGCGAGAAAGCTGCAGGCGGCCGCCACTTTGGCGCGCGCCTGGTGCCGATGCTCGACGCCCCCGGTGTTGCGGCCGTCGCCGCCACCGGCCCCCAGCACGGGCGCGGGCCCACGGGACTGCTCGCGCGCCTGCGTGGCCAGGCCGCCACCCCCGGGGCCGTCGATGCCGCTTCGCTGCTCTCCGGCCGCGCCGTCCAAGCCGGCGGGCCTGGCATGCGCGTGGTCGTCGACGGGGTCAGCGCCAAGCGCCCCGTGGACCGGGTGACCTTCTACCGGCACCTACGCGACCTGCAGGCGGTGCGCCCCTAGGACTCGTCGCGGTCGGCGGCATCGAGATCCGCTATCACCTCCGGCGGATACGCCGGCGTGGCCGAGGTGGGCACCAGCTGGGCCACCGCGGACTCGCGCGACATGCCACAGACCATGAGCAGATCCACAATGACCGAGCGGGTCTGCGCCAGCACCGAATACGCCGAGAGCACCGAGGTGCCCGTCTTGTCGACGACGTCCACCCCCGCCCGCGCCGCGAGCACCCGCAGCCGGTGAACCAGCTCCGGGATGACGGTGGCCTCGTCGTAGCGGCGGTCCTTGGTATTCGTGTGCGAGTACAGCTCGGAGAGATCCTGGGCGACCTCGGAGAGCTCATCGAGCAGCTCGATCTGCTCCGCCGAGACGGTGTCTCCGTCCTCGGCCAGCACGAGGGCCCGGCGCGAGAGCACCCGCACCCCGCGGATGGCGTTATCGACCGGGGTGAGCACGAACTCCAGCGAACGCACCGTATGCCGCGAGCCCCACAAGAAAGGCGAGACCGTCGCGGTCTCCTGTCCGCCCTTGGCGGCCTCCAGCATGGAATTGATGTTGTTCTGCGTGCCGCGCACGGCGTCGCGGGCCTCCCGGATGAGGTCGACATCATCGTCGCGCAGGCCGTCGGCGACATCGGAGAGCACCGAGGAAGAAATGCCCAGCACCTTGGAGATCTCGTGGCGGCCCTGGCGCAGCGGCGAGTTGGGGATGAGCGCCACCATGGCGATGCCGATCACCGCGCCGATCACCGCGTCGATGGCGCGCGATAGAGCGCCCATCTCCGCCGGGGGCATGATGGTGGCAATGAGGATGGCGCCGATGACCAGCTGGTTGCTCACCAGTTGCGAGCGGGTCACGAAGGAACCGATCAGCAAGGCGATGCCGATGATGATGGTCATGTGCAGCGCGCCGGTGCCCAGGGCATCGACCAGCAGGGTGCCGACCACCACGCCTAGGACGCCGCCGAGGGCCATGTCGACCGCGCGCTTGATGCGGTCGCCTCCGGACAGCCCCAGGATGATGATGACCGCCATCGGCGCGAAGAAGGGCTGGGCGTGACCGAAGAGCTCGTGGGCCACGAAGAAGGCGAGGCCGGCGCCGAGGGTGGCCTGCACGATGTAGACCAGCCGGTTGCGCACGCGGCGCACCCGCGCCTTAAGCGACTTGTCCACGGTGCGCAGGCGCTCCCGGGTGGACATGCGCACCCGCCGCTTCTTTCTTTCCTGGCTGCCCTGCACTGCCGCGGGGTTATCCGGCCTTCCTGTCGCGTCGGTCATGGCATGCCAGTCTACGCGCTCCCTCTCCTCGCGTCGGGATCTTACGTTTTGCCACTTTTGCCCGCTTCCGGCGGGAGTTTTCGGCCCAAAAGTGGCAAAACTCGCGCTCGCTGCGGCAGGGGCGGGGTGTGGGCACAGCAAAAAGCGGAATACTGTGACATGGGACCGGATGGTCCGGGGTGCCACAGTATTCCGCTTGGGGTGCGGCTAGCGCCGCGGGTGCCGCTTTACTTGGAGACGGTCTTGCCCACCGAGTGGAGATCGTTGCAGGCCTCCACCACGCGGTCGGCCATGCCCTGCTCAGCCTTCTTCATGTAGGAGCGCGGGTCGTAGACCTTCTTGTTGCCCACCTCGCCGTCGATCTTGAACACGCCGTCGAAGTTGCCCACGATGTGGCGGGCCAGCGGGTTGGTGAACGCGTACTGGGTGTCGGTGTCCACGTTCATCTTGATGACGCCGTAGGTCAGGGCCTCCTCGATCTTCTCCTTCTCGGAGCCGGAGCCGCCGTGGAAGACGAAGTCGAAGGGCATGGCGCCGGGCTCGAGGCCGAGCTTGGCCACCGCGGCATCCTGGCCCATCTTGAGGACCTCGGGCTTGAGCTTGACGTTGCCCGGCTTGTAGACGCCGTGGACGTTGCCGAAGGTCGCGGCCAGCAGGTAGCGGCCCTTCTCACCGGTGCCGATGGCGTCGATGGTCTTCTCGAAGTCCTCCTGCGAGGTGTACAGGTTGGCGCCGGCCTTGGCCTCCACGCCGTCTTCCTCGCCGCCGACGACGCCGATCTCTACCTCAAGGATGATGTTGGCCTTATGGGCCTTCTCCAGCAGCTCCTGGGCGATTTCCAGGTTCTCATCGATGGGCACAGCGGAGCCGTCCCACATGTGGGACTGGAACAGCGGCAGCTCGCCGCGGTCGACGCGCTCCTGGGAGATGGCCAGCAGCGGGCGCACGTACTCGTCCAGGACTTCCTTCTGGCAGTGGTCGGTGTGCAGCGCGACGTTGATGCCGTAGTGGGAGGCGGCCTCGTGCGCGAAGGCGGCCAGGGCGCGGGCGCCGGCGACCTTGTTCTTCACGGACAGGCCGGAGCCGAACTCCGCACCGCCGGTGGAGAACTGAATGATGCCGTCGGACTCCGCCTCCGCGAAGCCGCGCAGTGCGGCGTTGATGGTCTCGGAGGAGGTGCAGTTGATGGCCGGCAGCGCGAAACCGCCCTGCTTGGCGGCGTCCAACATCTGGTTATAGACCTCGGGGGTTGCGATAGGCATTGAATCATCCTTGGGGTTAGTCGCGGCGGATTGCTTACCCCTCCAAGTATGCCCGCATTTGCCCAATCCTGCGACCCCTTGGCGGGCATTTCCCACCCGGTTCCTAATGCCCCGGGCGCAGGCGGGCGGGCCTTGCCGTTTAGTCCTCGCCGTAGATGCGCGCGACGGCCTCGAGCAGCATCCAGCCGGAGAGCTGCACCGACAGGTCGCGCTCGGCCACGCGAATGAGCCCGACCTTCTCCCCCAGCGTGGTGGAGCCGAAGCCAAAGTTGTGGGGCAGGCGGGCATCGGCAGCCCAGTTCGTGCCGAAAATGGGCAGGCCGTCGACCTCGAGGCGGTGCTCCCATGCGGATTCCGCGGAGGCGCGCACCAGGCGCGCGGCAAGCTTCTTCGTGGCGCGGTTGGCCGGGGAATCGCCCGGCAGCCGCACCGCCACGTCCGCCAGGTAGCGCACCAGGATGCCGTTGAATAGCCCGCCGTCGCCGTCGCCGCCATCGATGTCGATGACCCCCGACGGCGTGGCCAGGTAGGAAGCCACGGCCTGCACCAGGCCGCGGATGCGCGTGATAAAGCGCATCATCTCTTCCACGCGCTCGGCCTCGTGCACGCTCTCGATGCGCTCGAGCTTCCAGTCCCGCAGCCCCGTGCGCTCGCGCAGGGCCAGCGCAATCTCGAGGCAGGCGCCTAGCACCACGCCCTGGCAGTAGGGGTAGATCTTCTTGACTACCTCGGGGCCGTCCATGCGCATGCGCACCCCATCCATGATGAGGCCGCGGTCGTCCACCAGGTGGTCGTAGATCCAGTCCACGATGTGGGTGGCTTCCTCAATCTTGCCGGCCCGGGCAAAAAGGATTGCGCCCGGGCCGTTGGAGGGCACGTTCATGAACGTCTCCCCTACCCGCCAGGGCAACACGCCCAGGGTGGGGTCCAGGCCGTCCAGGATGTTATTTCGCAGGGACTGCAACTTCTTGGTGGTATTGACCTTCTTGAGCCCGTCGGCGCGGCCAAGCGCCAGGGCCAGCCAGGCCTTGTCGTCGTAGTAGCGGTTGGCCACGAGCTTGTTGAGGTTGCGCAGGCGGATGCCGCGGATGGTGTCGTTGATGCGGTGGCGGCGGTCTTTGGTGCTGTTGCGCTGCGCGGCATCGACCAGGCAGTCCAGGTAGTGGGCCTGCCACCAGTAGTGCCAGTGCACGAAGAGCCGCTCCTTGGTGGTGGGCGGCCAGCTCACCACGGCCAGGTTGGTGCGGGGAATGCCCCACACTCGCGATGCATGTCGCTCATTGATGGCGGCCTCCGCCAGGTCGGCGCGGTGGGCCCACTTTTCTTTCACTAACGTCCTCAAAACAAGGTCAATATGGTGCGAATTATCTGCCTTAAAATCCTACTACGGGCCTTACCAGGCGCGGGAGAGATCGCCGTGTTGCCGGATCCAGGCATGCATGGCGATGCCCGCCGCCACCCCCGCGTTGATAGATCGCGTGGAACCGAACTGGGCAATCGAGCAGGTCATCCGCGCGCAGTCCTGCGCCTGCTGGCTTACCCCTGGGCCCTCCTGGCCGAAGAGCAGCAGGCAGTTGCGCGGCAGCTGCGCGGTCTCCAGCGGCACACTGCCCGGCGTGTTGTCGATGGCCACGACCACCAGCCCCGCGCCCGCGGCCCACTCGATGAGGTCGGCCACGGAGTCGTGGTGCAAAAGGTGCTGGTAGCGGTCGGTGACCATCGCACCCCGCCGGTTCCACCGGCGCCGGCCCACGATGTGGACGGTGTCGACAGCAAAGGCGTTGGCAGTGCGCACCACGGTGCCGATGTTGGAGTCGTTCTCGAAATTTTCGATGGCGATGTGCAACGGGTGGCGCCGGGTATCGATGTCGGCGACGATGGCCTCGCGCTTCCAGTAGCGGTAGGCGTCGACGACGTTGCGGCTATCGCCCTTCTCCAGCAGCTCCGGGTCCAGGTGCGCGGCGTCCGCCCCGGTGGGCCAGGGCCCCTCCCAGGGCGGGACCCCGTGGCGGCCTTCCGCCCACTCGGTGGGGCCGCGGTGTTCCTCCCCGGCGTGGATCTTCCCGGCGGGGCGCGTGGGCTCTTTAGGCAAGGCCCAGATCCTCCAGGCCCAGCAGGTAGCGGTATTCGAGGCCCTCGGCGCGGATGGCATCGCCCGCCCCGGTGGCACGATCCACGACGGTGGCCACGCCCACGACCTCGGCGCCGGCCTCACGCAGGGCGCGCACGGCCGTCAGCGGCGAGTTGCCGGTGGTGGTGGTGTCCTCGACGACAAGCACCTTCTGGCCCTCGACGTCAAAGCCCTCGATGCGGCGCTGCATGCCATGCTTCTTGGCCTCCTTGCGCACCACGAAGGCGTCGATGGGCCGGCCGTCGGCGTGCATGATGGCCAGGCCCACCGGGTCCGCACCCATGGTCAACCCGCCGGCGGCGGCGAAGTCCCAGTCCGCGGTGAGCTCGCGCAGCAGGGAGCCAATCAGCCGGGAGGCCTCGTGGTGCAGCGTGGCGCGGCGCAGGTCCACGTAGTAATCGGCTTCCTTGCCAGAAGACAGCGTGACCTTGCCGTGGACGACGGCGAGTTCCTTGACCAGTTCGGCCAGGCGGGCAAGCTTTTGGGAGTCCATGTCTAATTCTCCTTGTGGTAATTCGAGTCAGGGTAATTCGGGTCAGGGTGGTTCAAGGCGGGGTCCTCCGGGCCGTCCGCGGGCGGCTCGCTAGTGAAGATAGTAGGCCGGTGGGTGGACTCCCGGCGGATGCGCGGGGTGTCTGAGTCCACGCTGGGGCGCTCGCGGCCATCGGCGATGGCGTCTACCTCGTCGGCGCCCAGCGCGGTATGGGCCACCGGACCCCGGCTCGCGCCGACGACGCGCGTGGGCATCTCCATCGGCTCCTCAGGGCGCTGCACCGGCGGGAACTCGTACTCATCCTCGGGCGGGGCCACCAGCACCGGCCCATTGGCCAGGGTCACGGCCTCCATCTCCATGGGGCGGGTGGGGTCACCTTCCTCTGGGTGCAGCGCCATCGCGGCGCTGGAGCGGGGCGGGAGCACCCGGGCGGCATCGGCAAGCAGGGCCAGCGGGGATTGCATGGCGTCCCACTGGGGCCCGCGCGCGGCCTTGGTGGTCTGGGCCAGAGCCCACTCGGATTCCAGCCACACGGCGGTGACCTGCGGCGGCAGCGCCTCCAGGGCGGTGAGCACGCGGGCGTCGAGGAAGCGTTCGGCCACGGCGGCATCGGAGGCAAACATGCTAAACCCGGCCACGTCCATCACGGGCACCAGGTCCTCGGAGGCGGACTCTTCGACCCCGCGGCGAAAATCCACCACGACGTCGGAGGCCGCGCCGGTGCGCATGGCCATCACCCCGACGCCGCCGATGTCCATCAGCAGCATCTCGTGGCCTAGCACTTGTCCGGCCACGATATCGCGCGGTTCGGCCCCGCTGGCGGCGGCCCCGCGCGTGAACTCGTCCACCAGGTACTCGTCCTGGCGCGCAAAGTCATAGCCGCGGGACTGCGCCCATTCGCGGCGCTCCCGGCGCGCCGCCCCCGGCAGCGACGTCAACAGCGAGCGCTTCTCCGGCAGCAGCTCGCTGCCGGCTGCGACCTCCCCGTCATCGTCGCCATCGACGTCGTCATCGCCGTCGCCGCTGGCGTCGGCTTCGTCGTCTGCGGCTTCAGGTTGGCCGCCATCGCGGCCGACCTCGCCGGCAGGCTCCGCCTGGGGCTGAGGATGAGGCTGCGGCGCAGCGGGAACCGTGGCTGCGGTGTCTGTGGTGTCTTCGGGGTTTTCGGTGTCTTCAGGCTCTTCGGTGTCCTGCGCACCATCGGCCTCCGCGAGCGCCTTCGTGGGCCCCGTGGCGGCCGGCGCATCTAATGGTTCGGGTTGTGCCGAATCCTGTGCGGGAAGGCCGCGGGCCTGCTGCCGGTTGGCGGCAGCCCACAGGGCCGCGGCACCGACGGCCGCGGCGAAGGCGAGGAAGAGAAGTAGATATGCCATCGCGAGCTAAGTCTAGTAGCTTCGCGTGGACACCGGCCTAGTCGCCGCGCTCCACGGGGTTGGCCGGGTTGGCCGACCACTGGGACCAGCCGCCCACGTAGTGGCGCGGGACCGGCAGGCCGGCGTATTCCATGCAGGCAATGGCCAGCGCGGAGTGGTTGCCGGAGCCGGAGTAGATAATGGCGTCGCGCATGGACTCCTCCGTGGCACCCGCGTCAAAGCAGACCTGGCGGATCTCCTCCGGGGTCTTCCAGCGGCGATCCGGCTCCGGATGGTGCAGAAAACGCTCCGGGATGTTGATGGCACCCGGGATGTGCCCGGCCTTCAAGTCAAGGTTCTCGCGGCGGCCGGCAAAGCGGTTGGGCTCGCGGGTATCGATGAGCAGGCCGGTGTGATTCTTCACATCCTCGATGTTGGCGGTGGGCAGGGAACCAGGGCGCACCACAACGTCGGTCTCTACCGCAATGTTGCCCGGACCCGTCAGGCACGGAAATCCCTGGAGACGCCAATTGCGGAAGCCGCCGTCGAGGACGCGAACGTCCTTGACGCCCGCCCAGCGCAGAGTCCACCACGCGCGCCCGGCAAAGAGGCCACGGCCCTCGTCATAGACGATGACAGGGCGGTCCTCCCGCAGACCCCAGGTCTCGAACCAGTGCTGCAACTGCGCCGGATCCGGCAGCGGGTTACGGCCCACACGGGAGCCGGGAACGCCCGCTAGGGCATCGGAGGCATCGCAGAACTGCGCGGTCGGGATGTGCAGGGAAGAGAACTGGTTGAAGCTCGCGCCCTCCCCTGGCTCCCAGGTGGCGGCCAGGACAGTGAAACGCTGGCCCTTGTGGATGTAGGCGTTAAGCTCCTGCGGAGAAACCAAAATGCTCATGCCCCCAATACTAAAGGCATGAGTCAATCCATGCCGGGCGGCGGGCTTACGCCCGCCGCCCGAAACTAAGGACCCGCCGCCCGAGAGCAAGGCTTAGGCGGACAGCTCCAGGCCCTCGCCGCCGGCGGCCGCGGTCACGTGGACGGTATCGCCATCCACGATCTCGCCGGCCAGCAGCTTCTTGGCCAGGGTATCGCCGATGGCCTGCTGGATGAGGCGGCGCAGCGGGCGGGCGCCATAGGCTGGGTCGTAGCCGCGCTCGGCCAGCCACTTCTTGGCCTCCGCGTCCACGTCCAGCGTGAGGCGGCGGCCCTCCAGGCGCTGGCCCAGGGAGCCCAGCTGGATGTCCACGATGCCCTCGAGCAGCTCCTCGGACAGGGCGTCAAAGACCACGACATCGTCAAGGCGGTTGATGAATTCCGGTTTGAAGGCGCGCTTGACGGCCTCCATGACCTCGTCCTTCGTGCCACCCGCGCCCAGGTTCGAGGTCAGGATGATCACGGTGTTGCGGAAGTCCACCGTGCGGCCCTGGCCGTCGGTCAGGCGGCCCTCGTCGAGCACCTGCAGGAGCACGTCGAAGACGTCCGGGTGGGCCTTTTCGACCTCATCGAAGAGCACCAGGGTGTACGGGCGACGACGCACGGCCTCGGTGAGCTGGCCGCCGGCATCGTAGCCGACGTATCCCGGAGGGGCACCAACCAGGCGGGCCACGGAGTGCTTCTCGCCGTACTCGGACATGTCGATGCGAACCATCGCCGAGTCATCGTCGAACATGAACTCCGCCAGCGCCTTGGCCAGCTCCGTCTTGCCCACGCCCGTGGGGCCTAAGAAGAGGAAGGAACCCACCGGGCGGTTCGGGTCCGCAACGCCTGCGCGCGAGCGGCGCACGGCATCGGAAACCGCGGCGATGGCTTCCTTCTGACCCACGACGCGGTGGCCCAGGATGTTTTCCATATCCAGCAGCTTCTCGGTCTCACCCTGCAGCATCTTGCCCGCCGGGATGCCGGTCCAGGCGGAGACGACCTCCGCGATGGTATCCGGCGTGACCTCCTCGGTGAGCATGGTGTTGTGCTGCTCTGCGGAGTCCTGCTCGGCCTGCTCCAGCTCCTTTTCCAGGGGCGGGATCTTGCCGTAGTTAATCTCCGAGGCCCGGGCTAGGTCGCCGTCGCGCTCGGCGATCTCGGCCTGGCGGCGCAGATCCTCGAGCTGTTCCTTTACCGACTGCACGCGGTCGATGGCACCCTTCTCATTGGCCCAGCGGGCCTTGAGCTCACCTAACTTCTCGCGCTCATCGGCAAGCTCCTGCTGCAGCTTGGCCAGGCGCTCCTTCGAGGCAGCGTCGGACTCCTTCTGCAGCGCGAGCTCCTCGATCTCCATGCGGCGGACGATGCGCTCGAGCTCGTCGATCTCCTGCGGGCTGGAGTCAATCTCCATCCGCAGCCGCGAGCCGGCCTCATCCACCAGGTCGATGGCCTTATCCGGCAGGAAGCGGTTGGTGATGTAGCGGTTGGACAGCTCGGCAGCGGCCACCAGCGCGGAGTCCTGGATGCGAATGCCGTGGTGAACCTCGTAGCGCTCTTTGAGCCCGCGCAGGATACCAATGGTGTCCTCCACGGAAGGCTCGGCGGCGTAGACCTGCTGGAAGCGGCGCTCCAAGGCGGCGTCCTTCTCGATGTACTTGCGGTACTCATCGAGCGTGGTGGCACCGACCAGGCGCAGCTCGCCGCGGGCAAGCATGGGCTTGATCATATTGCCCGCGTCCATGGAGCCCTCACCGGTAGCGCCCGCACCGACGATGGTGTGGAGCTCATCGATGAAGGTGATGATCTGGCCGTCGGAGGCCTTGATTTCATCGAGCACCGCCTTGAGGCGCTCCTCGAACTCGCCGCGGTACTTCGCGCCGGCGACCATGGAGCCCAGATCCAGGCTGATGAGAGTCTTGCCCTTGAGCGACTCCGGGACATCCCCTGCCACGATGCGGCGGGCCAGGCCCTCTACGATGGCGGTCTTGCCCACGCCGGGCTCGCCGATGAGGACCGGGTTGTTCTTGGTGCGGCGCGACAATACCTGCACCACGCGGCGGATCTCCTGATCACGGCCGATAACGGGGTCAATCTTGCCCTCGCGCGCCCGGGCGGTTAAGTCCGTGGAGTACTTCTCCAGCGCCTGGAACTGATCCTCCGGGTTTTCCGTGGTGACCTTCGCTGCCCCGCGCACAGACGGGAAAGCGCCCTTGATGGCGTCATAGGTAGCCCCGCGGCTAGTCAGCAGCTCCGCGGCGTCCGTCTTGGAGCCGGCGATGGCCGCCAGCAGGACCTCGGTCGAGACATATTCGTCCCCCAGCTCGCCCGCCAGTTCCTGGGCGCGGGTGAGCACGTTGAGGGCGTCCCGGTTAAATTGCGGGTTGGACATGCCCGCCCCTTCAGCCTTGGGGTAGCCGTCTACTAAGCCCGCGGCCTCGCGCGCCACGGTGTCCGGATCTACGCCGGTGGCCCGCAGCACGGGCGCGGCGATGCCGTCCTCCTGGCGCAGGATGGCATTAAGCAGGTGCGCCGGGCGAATGTCCGGGTTGCCGTTAGCCGAGGCCTGCTGCAGGGCGTCCTGCAGGGCCTGCTGGGTTTTGGTAGTGGGATTGAAAGCGTTCATGGCTTTATTTCTCCTTTAAGGTTCGTGATAGCCCTCCCGCGTGGCCATTCACTGTCCACCTTAGGGGCTTCACTGGACACAACGCATCCAAACTTGAGTCTATTCCACTCAACCAGAAATTTTTTGAGCGAACTGCGCTCAACTTTGAACACCGCAACCGCCGCCAAGACACATGTCATACACTTTCCAGCCGCAGCGATTGCATTTGCGCGCGCCCCGGAGAAGGCCACTCCCGTCCCGTACGGGAATAGTCTTTGGACAGCGTTCACCCCCGGTCAAACGAGCGCTACGAATGACATATTCGCCATGCCGCGAAGTCGCGAATGGCTTGGCGCCTTATGCCGGCTAGAGAGCCCTTTTGCCAGAAACCTACTGCGGAACACCTATAAGAGGCTGGGGCGTTGCTCGGCCTAGGAATCAAACCAGCGTAGGTTCCGACAAAGACAAAAGGAAGGACGAGCCCTTCCGACCAACACCCAAAACCAGACTCGAGGATCGCTGGCTCTGACTGTCCCGCGAGGCGGCATGCAGGAAAGAATCTACTGAATTGAAGCGATACACGACCGTCAGCACCCTCACCCCACACTCGGCGCGGTCATCTCCACCGAATTCAAAGCCACTTCAGCCCCATTGCCAGCAAAGAGAATAAGCCACCCAAGCACTAGGCGACACCATTACGTGCGCGCGATTTGTAGGCACTCCCAATGCCAATTACGTTTCACGACCGCGTTTCAGATTACAGGCCGGGAATGGATGGCCCGCTTACGGTCGGCCCACAGATCAGAGCCAGGAGAAATATACGAAAGTATACTTCCCTCGAATTACTATTGCTCAGCAAATTACCTTGCCCTATCGTCATACGCGAGGGCGATAGAGATTGCAATTCACGGCGATCGAACGGGGCCCTCCCCCCGCAATGGAATAGAAAACCAACGAAGAGAGGAACCATGAAAGTTCAATCACTACATTGGATCCGCATTGGGATACTTACACTCGCCTTGGTTGCCACAATCGCCCTAATGCTCACCAACAGTGCAGCTTACGCATCGTCCCTAAACAATGGCGATTCACTGCAGCCAAACGCCGCCGCCGAAACTAATACCCCCGAGCCTAGCCGCCCGAGCAGCTGTGGAGACGTTTCAGACACAGCCCCTCTGGAGCAGCTCAGTGAAGGCCAAACCAACGAAGCGAAATCAATTGCCCAGGAACACATGTCTGGAATTGATTCGGCCACCATTCTGGATTGGGGAAAAGCGGACGTCGCGATCGCCTCTAAAGAAAAGGTGTGGGTAACTGTCGCCCCAGCAACGAATCCTGAAGGAAGCACCCAGAAGTTTGAGTTTCACCGTATCGCCGTCGACCTCGAGCTTTCCGAAGTGGCCAACGTACAAACCTACCAGATCGGGCAGATTGACCCAGCAACCGACCAACATGAAACATGGATGTTGAGTGACGGCGAGCTACTGTGGCATGGTTATGTCGACAGGGAAGGTAATACTACCACTGCTTCAGACAGCCCAATGGATCCGGCTTTTCAAGCCCGGGGAGCCTGCGAATGGGGTGTAGGTGCGCTGTGCGGTACAGGCGGAGCCGCTGGTTGCTACGGAATTTGCCTTGCATTAGGTTTCGTGAGCGGCTGGGCCGGCCTTGGATGCGCCACAGTCTGCGGGCTGATCGGCGCATTGGGCTGCACGGGAGCAACGAATGCCATCTGTAAGTAGGAAATCATGACACACGAATTCTGGCTAATACTCATCGCACTTTTTCTGTTCATCTACTCTCTGACAATAACACTGATGTACCTTCGGATTTCAAGAAAGCTGAAGTCCCAAACGTAGCCATACGAGCACTCAGAAAAGCCCAGCATTAGACTGGGCCTTTCATTTTAAACATAGAGAAACTGCCTGAAGAATTCTGATTTCAATGCTCCCTATTGCACATTCTTGCAATTTATAGCCCAGGCAAAATAGCGCTCGGTTTGAATTTCCTGTGGGTGGCGTAATCAAATACCCCGTGAAGGCGCTTGGTTTTCCAGCAATACCCCCCCGAAAAGTGGCGAGCTCGACGCCCCTGACCGACACACACGTGCTTTGAACATGAATAGGCTCCGGTGGTGCTGACAATGCCTACTACAATACTCATTGTCGATGATGACGAATCTATCCGAGTAGGAATGACACGCTACATGTCGCACTACTCTTCGTTCGATGCGATCGGCGTAGCCAGCACCGGCAGAGACGCACTATCCTGGCTAAACTCTCACTCCTGCGACATAGTCTTGTCTGACATCCACATGCCAGACCTTGACGGGCTAGAACTTCTCCACGAACTCAAAGCCCAAAACGAAGCCCCCGCATTCATCGCAATGACGGCTTTCGATACTGATGAGACAATGCTGAAAGTGCTTGCACACGGGGCCGCAGGTTATATTGTCAAGAGTGAACCCCCAGCAGAGATCATCGCTGCGTTAGCTCAGGTCGCAAATGACGCGGTCGCATTGTCTCCCCAATGCGTCGCCAGAATGGTGGAACGCTCCGTGCTCGGACATCCAGCCCTCACTGACGTATCCAGGTTGCAATCCTTAGCACCGCAACGGCGAGTTTCCCCTGACGAAGCTGAAATTCTGCGGGGGATACGAACTGGCAGTACCAATAGCAGCATTGCCCGAAAGCTGGGCTTTACCGAGGTCACCGTAAAGAAGAAACTCGGAAAGCTGCTCGCTCGATTCCAAGCAAGCAACCGCAGCGAGCTCATCTATTTATCCCAATTCGACTTGCCAGCCGAAGACAATAATGAAGGCCATTCCTAGACGCTTGAAAGTTTAACCGCTACACTGTTGGTTGTCACGTCAACAACTTTAGGGGTTACACCATGAAAGCCTTCGGATTCCTCTCTTTCGGCCACTACGCCTTCGGCGGCCAGCGCGGCCCCTCGGCCGAGAAGATGGCCCAGATTCACCTCGAGCTAGCCCGCGCGGCGGACGACATCGGCGTCAACAACGCCTCCTTCCGCGTCCACCACTTCGTGCCGCAGGCTAGCGCGCCGATGCCGCTACTCGGCGCCGTCGCCGGCTCCACCAAGCACATCGAGGTCGGCACCGGCGTCATCGATATGCGTTATGAAAACCCGCTCTACCTGGCCGAAGAGGCCGCCAGCCTGCACCAACTCTCTGGCGGGCGCGTGGCTTTGGGCATCTCCCGCGGCGCCCCCGAGGTAGCCGAGCGCGGCTGGGAGGCCTTCGGATACAAGGCCGAGGCCCCCAATGGCGCGGACCTGGCCCGCCACAACGTAGAGAAGTTCATGCAGGCCATCGACGGCTACGGGTTCGCGCAGGCCGCCCCGCTCGACCGTCAGTACCCCAACATGTTCCAGCCGGGCTCGGCCCTGCCCGTCTTCCCGCACGCCCCGCAGCTGCGCCGCGGCATCTTCTACGGCTCCGGCACCCACCAGTCCGCGGAGCAGACCGCGGCCGACGGCCTGAACCTGATGTCGTCGACCCTGGTCACCGAGACCACCGCCCAGACCTTAGGCGAGGTCCAGGTGGAGCAGATCAACCGCTACCGCGCCGCCTGGAAGGAGGCCGGCCACGACTGGACGCCGCGCGTGTCCGTGTCGCGTTCCATCTTCCCCATTGTCGACGGCGCCGACATGCAGATGTTTGGCATGCAGGCCTCCGGCCACGACCAGGTGGGCATGCTGCCCGATACCGCGCAGGCCACCACCTTCGGCCGCACCTACGCCGCCGAGCCGGACAAGCTCATCGAGCAGCTCAAGGCGGACCCGGCCGTCATGGCCGCCGACACCCTGCTCATCACCGTGCCCACCGGCATGGGCGTGGACGTCAACGTCAAGATCCTGGAGTCTTTTGCCAAGTACGTCGCCCCAGAGCTGGGCTGGAAGCCCAACGCCGAAGGGCCCGTCACCGGATACCCCATCGACTAATTACTGCCGCCAGCCCGGACGGGTAGGCTAGGGCCCCATGGAGGAGTTGGCCGAACTGCTGCGCCGGCAGGCCGCGGCATACCGCACCCGAGTGCACGAGGAGTTCTACCTCACCCTGCTGGAATCCCGGCAGATTTTCGCCCTGTCGATGGAGCGCACCCACCTCGACCTGGCACCCGCTCTGGCCTGGTATTTCGAGCGCTGCGATAGGTTCGGCCACCCCAGCCAGGAGGCCTTAGACCGCATGCGGTTCATCGGCCGCGATCACCGCCGCCACGGCTTTCCGCCGTCGGCCTACCAGGCCTTCGGTGACTGCCTCATCCGCGGCCTCGACCTCTTCGATCTCTCGGCATCGGACCGCATCGCCGCAGAGTACGCTATTGGCTATGCCATAGCCGCGCTTGCCGATGCCGCCCGGGAAGCCGACTCCCTCCAGCTCACTGCAGCACACGAGGCCTACGTGGTGGAGGTTTCCAGGCCGCACCGCCAGATGGCCATCGTCAAGCTGGAGGCCCCGCGCAGCATCGACTATGCGCCGGGGCAGTTCTTCCCGGTGACCTCCCGCCTGCTGCCGGGCACCTGGTTAAACCTCACTCCCGCGGTGCCGGCCAATGAGACCCGCCAGCTGGAGTTTCACATCCACAACGCCGGCGAGGCCGCCAGCATGCTGTGCACCGCGCGCGTCAACGACGTATGGACGCTCGGCGCCCCGCGCGGCCACTTCGCCCCCGCGGAGGACGGGCAGGGGCTGCGCGACGTGTTCGTCTGCTTCGGCACCGGCTGGGCCGCCGCCCGCGCCTGGCTGCTGGCCCGCATCGAGCGCGCCGTGGCTGCCGATGCCCCAGACGATCTGGAGTGCTCCGTCTACTGCGTCGCCGGCAGCCCCGGCCAGCACTATGACGCGCTGGTGCAGCAGCGCCTGAGCCAGTTCTCCAGCGAGCTGGAGTTGCACTGGCTCGTCGATGCCGGCGACGACCCCTGGCTTCTGGGCGCGGCGCCCCAGCCCGCAGACTTTGCCTGCGAGGTCACCGATGATCCCCTGGTCACGGTCTTGCAGCGCGAGGACGCTACCCGCTGCCGCTTCGTGCTGGTCGGCCCGGCCGAGCACGTCGATGCCGCCGCCCAGAAACTCACCGCCGCCGGCGTCGAGGCCGCGCGCATTGAGGCCCACCCCTGGGCCCACGGCCGCGCGCTAGATCCCGGCGCCGGGCACTAGCCTTGGAGCACGGGCAGTTTCTGGCGAACCCGAGCCACCTCTTCTAGGTCCAGGTCGGCCACCAGGATCTCATCTTCGTAGCCCGCCTCCGCCAAGCGCTGGCCCGTAGGCGCCACGATGACCGAATGGCCCAGCCCGGTGGGCCCGGAGGGCTGCCCGGCCTGTGTTTTGCCTCCGGGGCGGGACTGGCCGGCGGCGACGACAAAGGACGTCGAGTCCAGGGCGCGGGCGGCCGAGAGCAGCCGCCACTGTTCGCGCTTGCCGGGGCCGTCGGCCCAGCTAAACGGCACGGCGATGACCTGCGCCCCGGCGCGGGCGAGCTCCTTGAACAGCTCGGGGAAGCGGATGTCGTAGCAGGTGGCCACGCCCACGCGGGTGCCCAGGATGTCAACCACGAGCGGTTCGGTGCCCGGCTTGACGGTGTCGGACTCGCGGTAGTCGAAGGCGTCGTAGGTGTGGATTTTGTCGTATCCGGTGTGGACTCCGGGGCCGGTGACCAGCGCGGTGTTGTGGACGCGGTGGATGGTCTTGCCGCCGGTTTCCACGGTATCGGCCGGGCGGAAACAGCCGGCGATGACCACCACGCCCAGCTCCTCGGCCACCGCGCGCAGGCCCGTGGCGAACTCGCCGTCCAGGTCGGCCGCCTGGCGGTCTAGTCGCCCGGAGTCGAAGTTCTGGGAGGCGGCCTCGGGCGCCACGATGAGCCGCGCGCCGCGGGCCGCCGCCTGGCGGATAAGCCCGGTGAGCGCCGCGAGATTGTCAAAGGTATTACCAGTGGAGGTAAATTGCACAGCCGCTACTTTCATGCCTGCCCAATGTAGTGTGCAATGGCCGGGTTATCCACAGGCGCGCACCCGCGGGGGTTGCCGGCGCGCACGTCGGGCGGCAGCGTGGGGGCCATGATCGAATTTTCCGCACACACCCGCCTTCTGGCCACGTCACTATCCGGCCGGCGCCTCGAGCCCCCGGCCGCTCCGCCCCACGATGGATCCCGCACCTCTGCCGCCCTCGCCCAGGCGCACGCCACCTGGAGCAGGCAGCTTACCGCCACGGACGAGAGTGTTAGCTCGCACCTGGATTCGCTTGGCGCCTTCCTCGCCCACCTCGAGGGCCTCGACGGCGCCCTGGCCCACGAGCTCGGCCGGGGCCTGCCGGGGCCGGCAGAGAGGGGGCGGCCATGACCGCGCCCATGCTGGGGATGCCGCGCAGCGCAGTCTTCGCGGCGGCGGCCAGGCTGCTCGAGGAGGAGGCCCGGCGGCTGGCCGGCTGGTCTAATGAGTCCCACCAGCATTGGGATGACCTATTTTTTGACCTGCGCGGACCCGCCCCAGACGCCCTGCGCGACCGTCTCCTGGAGACCGCCACGCAGTGGGACGCCTCGCAGACCATCATGGCGCAGGTGGCAACACTGCTGTGGGAATACGTGCCAGTGGTGCGCCTAGCCGAGACCCTAGCCGACGAGCCGCTGGGCACCGCGGCAGGCCACTTCGGCACCACGGTGGGCCGGGCGCTGGACTTCCTGTGCGCCCGCCAGATCGAGGCCCTGTGCACCCAGGCGGACCCGCCACCTCCCCGGCGGCTAGACGACTTCGGGGACCTGGACATCGACGCCATCCACCAGCTCAACCTTGACGCAGCCCCGCCCCACATCCGCACGCTGAGCGAACACCAGCCGGACCTGCGCCTGCTGGAAGCCTCCGAGCATGGCATCGTCGCAATGGTCCCGCCCCCGGGTTCCGACCCTCACTGGGATGCGACCGCGCCGGCGTCGGTGACCACCTTCGTGCCGGGCGTCGGTTCGGCTGACCCAGGAACCTGGCCGGGCAGCATCGATAGGGCGCGGGCGCTGGCGAAGGCCACCGGCGGGCCGGCCATCGCCTGGCTGGGCTACGAGGCCCCCGCCAACCTACAGCGCGCGGTCCACCGCGGGCCCGCCCAGGCCGGCGCGCGCGACCTCGATCGTTTCCAGCAGGCGGTGGCGCGCCGATGGCCCGCAGCCCAACGGGTAGTGGTGGGATATTCCTATGGTTCGGTGGTGGTGGGCCACGCCCAGGATTTACGCGCCGATGACATCGTGTTCGTGGGCAGCCCCGGCGTCGGGCGCATGCGGGCGGCAGATTTTGGCGCCCGGGTGTGGGCGGCCACCAATGCCGACGATCCCATCGGCCTGGCCACCGGCCCCTTGGGCGGCATTCACGGGCTTGACCCGGCGGGGCCCACGTTCGGGGCCCGCGCCCTGCCAGGCGCGGCCAACCTGCCCGGGGGCCATTCCGATTATTGGGACGACCCAGAGTTTCTAGCCGGCATGGGCCGGATCACCGGGGCCAGGCCGAGGCCTTAGGACTCGCGCTGGCGGCGCGGCTTCCACATCACCACGGAGGTGGATCGGGGAACGTGGACTAGTTCCCCACCGGGGCGGGCCTGCCGCGCACGTGCCTGGCGCAGTTCGGCGGCCAGGGCATCGCGCTCTTCGGCCAGGCGGTCGCGCTCGGCGGTCAATTCGATAATCGCCTTGATGCCCGCCAGGTTCACGCCCTCTTCCTGCGAGAGCGCCTGGATCCGACGCAGGGTCTCGATGTCGCGCTCCGAGTAGCGGCGCCCGCCGCCGCGCGTGCGGGCCGGGGTCACCAGCCCCAGGCGGTCATAGGTGCGCAGCGTCTGGGCGTGCATGCCCGATAGCTCCGCAGCCACGGAGATGACATACATCTTGGTCTCCCTCTTCGCCTCGCTCATGGTCTTCATCCTCCTTTCGCGTATCGCAACTAGTCGTCACTCACTTGGGCCGGGCGCGCTAGGCCCAGCCGGCACGCGGGTTGAACCCGGCATCCTTTTCGGCTTGGGCGTAGGCGCGCAGGGCGCTGGCCGCGGTGGCATCGAGCGAGCTGGGGACCTGCACCTGCACGGTGACCAGGAGGTCGCCGGCCTTGCCGCCCCGCTTGGCGATGCCGCGTCCGCGCACCCGCAGCGTGCGCCCATCCGGGGTGCCCGGCTGGATCTTGACGCGCACGGGCTGCTCCAGGGTGGGCACCGTGATGGTATCGCCTAAGGCTAGCTCCGCGAAGGTGACCGGGGCGGTGACCAGCAGGTCATCGCCGTCGCGCTGGAAGAGCTTGTCCGGTTTGACCGTCACCGAGACGAAGAGGTCGCCCGCCGGGGTGCCGTTCGGGCCGGCCTCGCCCTGGCCGGCCAGACGGACCTTCTGCCCGTCCTCCACGCCGGCCGGGATGCGCACGCGGATGGACCGGGTGCGGTGCACCGTGCCGCGCCCATCGCAGGTGCCGCATGGGTCAGGGATGGTCTGCCCGGTGCCGCCGCAGGCCTTACATGGCGCGGAAAACCCGAAGGACCCGCGATTTTCACTGGTAAAGCCCGTGCCATCGCAGTTGGAACACTGGGAGGTCTTACCGGACTTCGAGCCGGATCCGTGGCAGGTAGCGCACGGGGCCTCACCGCTGAGCTCTAGCGGGAGCGTCGTCCCCTTCGCGGCTTCGCGGAATTCAAGGGTGACGTGCGTTTCGACGTCCGCTCCCCGCGACGGCCGAGCTGTTGCGCCAGAATGACCGCCGCGGTTGAAAACGCCACCGAAGATATCCCCCAGACCGCCGCCTTGAGACGCGCCTCCAGGTCCTCCGAAGAGGTCCGAGAAGTCGGTGAAGCTGAAGTCTTGGGTGGTCTGCGTCTGCCGAAACCCGCCGGGGAAGCCGGCTCCTCCCTTCCCAAAGCCACCGTGCGCGACCATGGCCTTGAATTCGTCGTATTCCTTGCGGGAAGACTCGTCCCCTAAGACCTCGTAGGCCTCAGCGACCGCCTTGAAGCGATCCAGCTTGGCCTTGTCGTCCGGGTGGGTATCGGGGTGGTTCTCACGCGCAAGCTTGCGGTAAGCCTTCTTAATATCGGACTGGCTGGCGGACGAGGAGACTCCCAGATCCGCGTAATAATCTTTTTCAGCCCATTCGGGTTTAACACTCATCTGGGCATCTCCTCCTTTCGAGAGGCTCGTTGATTGGTGGTACGGCCGCGGCAGGGTGCGCCGCAGGCCTTTCTAAAATATTTATCTGCTAAATCTACTGTCTAAATAAAAGGCGAGGCGCCGGGGAATCTACGCCCCGGCGCCACCTTGCTACTCCTGCGAGTCCGTGCCTGAGCCGGAGGACTCCGACTCCGGATCCGCGATGATGACCATCGCCGTCCGCACCAGCTTCTCGCCCACCTTGTAGCCACGGCGCAGCACAGTGCCTAGCACCTGCTCGCCGCCGGTGGAGAGATCCTGCACGGCCTCGTGCACCTCGGGGTCAAAGGCATCGCCCTCGGCGCCGAAGGCAACCAGGCCCTGGCCATCCAGCACGCTTTGCAGCTTGTCGGAGATGGCCTTGAGCGCGCCATCCTCCAGGTCCCCATGCTGGCGGGCCAGCTCGAGGTCGTCGAGGATGGGCAGGAACTGGGCCAGCACCTTGGACTTGGCGTTATCGGCCGCGGCCAGGCGCTCGCGCTCGGAGCGGCGGCGGTAGTTGGTGTACTCCGCGTTGAGCCGCTGCAGATCCTCGGTGCGCTCGTTCAGCTGCGCCGCCAGGTCAGTGCCGGCGTCGGCTGCGGCGTCATCGGCGGGCTCACCGGCTACGTCCGCCAAGGCCTCCTCGAGGTCGGCGTCCAGGCTGGGGTCCAGGCCCGCCGACGGATCCGAATCGGCGTCACCCGCCGCCGGCTCAGACTGCGCGTCCTGCGCGGCCTGGGCCGCGTCCGCGGCAGCCTCCGCCGCCTCCGGGGAGGTGGCCTCGGGGTCGGTGTACTCCGGGTTACCCGGGTCCTGTGGCGTGGTCATGGTTTACTTCTCTTCCTTGTTGTCGCCAGCCTGGTCGTCCTCGACAACCTCGGCGTCCACGACGTTCGGGTCCTGGTCTGCGCCAGCAGCGCCCTCAGCAGCGGCGGCCTCGGCTGCCGATGCCTCGTAGATCTGCTTGCCCATCTCCTGCGACTCGGTGTTGAGCTTCTCCACGGCCGCCTTGATGGCCTCGATGTCGTCGCCCTTGAGGGCCTCATCGACGGCATCGGCAGCTTCGGTGACCTTGGACTTGGTGTCCTCGTTGACCTTCTCCGCGTTCTCATCCAGGAACTTGCGGGTCTGGTACGCGGCGGACTCAGCCTGGTTGCGGACCTCCTGCTCCTCGCGGCGCTTCTTGTCCTCCTCGGCGTGCTGCTCGGCGTCCTTGATCATGCGGTCGATCTCCTCCTGGGAGAGGCCCGAGCCATCCTGGATCTTGATGGTGTTTTCCTTGCCGGTGCCCTTGTCCTTAGCGGACACGGAGACGATGCCGTTGGCGTCGATGTCGAAGGTGACCTCAATCTGCGGCACACCGCGCGGGGCCGGGGCGATGCCGCCCAGCTCGAAGGAGCCCAGCAGCTTGTTGGCGGAAGCCATCTCGCGCTCGCCCTGGAAGACCTGGATCTGCACCGAGGGCTGGTTGTCTTCAGCCGTGGTGAAGGTCTCGGACTTCTTGGTCGGGATGGTGGTGTTGCGCTCGATGAGCTTGGTCATCACGCCACCCTTGGTCTCGATGCCCAGGGACAGCGGGGTCACGTCCAGCAGGAGGACGTCCTTGACCTCACCGCGCAGGACGCCGGCCTGCAGGGCAGCGCCCACGGCCACGACCTCGTCCGGGTTGACGCCCTTGTTGGGCTCGCGGCCGGTGAGCTCCTTGACCAGCTCGGACACGGCCGGCATACGGGTGGAGCCGCCGACGAGCACCACGTGGTCGATCTCGGACAGGGACATGCCCGCGTCCTTGATGACCTGGTTGAACGGGGCCTTGGTGCGGTCGAGCAGGTCCTGGGTGATCTTCTGGAACTCGGTGCGCGAGAGGGTCTCATCCAGGAAGAGCGGGTTCTTGTCCGCGTCCACGGTGATGTACGGCAGGTTGATGGTGGCGGACTGGGAGGAAGACAGCTCAATCTTGGCCTTCTCCGCGGCCTCGCGCAGACGCTGCAGGGCCATCTTGTCCTTGGTCAGGTCGATGCCGTTGGCGGACTTGAACTTGTCTACCAGCCAGTCGACGATGCGCTGATCCCAGTCATCGCCGCCCAGGGAGTTATCACCGGCGGTGGCCATAACCTCGACCACGCCGTCACCGATCTCCAGCAGGGAGACGTCGAAGGTACCGCCACCCAGGTCGAAGACCAGGATGGTCTGCTCCTGCTCGCCCTTCTCCAGGCCGTAAGCCAGTGCGGCCGCGGTGGGCTCGTTGACGATGCGCAGCACGTTCAGCCCTGCGATCTGGCCGGCCTCCTTGGTGGCCTGGCGCTGGGAGTCCTCGAAATAAGCCGGGACGGTAATCACGGCGTCCGTGACGTCCTCACCGAGGTAGGCCTCCGCGTCGCGCTTCAGCTTCATCAGCGTGCGGGCGGAAATCTCCTGCGGGGTGTACTTCTTGTCATCAATGTCTACCGTCCAGTCGGTGCCGATGTGGCGCTTGACGGAGCGGATGGTGCGGTCCACGTTGGTAACGGCCTGATTCTTGGCGGACTGGCCGACCAGGATTTCGCCGTTCTTGGCGAATGCGACCACCGACGGGGTGGTGCGGGCGCCCTCCGAGTTAGCGATAACGGTGGCCTCGCCGCCTTCCAGAACGGAAACGACCGAGTTAGTGGTACCGAGGTCAATGCCTACTGCGCGTCCCATGATGTGTTCTCCTTCTATACTGTGGGTTTAATTAAGTTGATTGCCAGTGACTCAACTTCTATCACGGCTACGATGCCACCCTAACAGAAGAACCACTCCCAGTCACATGAACCTGAGTGGATGTCACTCAACCTTTACAACGGCGCTGCTTTCAAAGTTGTTCCCGATCCGCTCAACTTTTTTGAAAAATTTTTCCCCAGAGCCCTTCGCACGGGCGCCGGCAGCGCTTTTTAAGCCCGGGAATAGGGCAATCACCTGCCCTTATGGCAAGATAAGCCACGTGAGCGAGAACAAAGACACTAAAGACGACAACGAGAACGTCGACCCCTTGGCTCAACCCGTAGTGGGTGAGGACGCAGAGGACGTCGGCGCAGACATGAACCGCCCGCTAGCCGCCGACGATAAGTCGGCAGTACTGGGCAAGGACTACTCCGCCACGGCACGTTTTGCCGGGCGCTTCATCCTGATCGTGGCAGCCTTGGGCATCGCCGGCTTCCTGCTGCGCTACGTCTGGAGCGGCCTGCTGCCGGTCCTTTTGGCCATCCTGGTCTCCACCGTGACCATCCCGGTGTCCAACTGGCTGCGTCGCAAGGCCAAGTTCCCGGCCGCGCTAGCCTCCATTACCACGCTGCTGGGCTTCTTCATCATCATCGGCGGCGTGTTCAGCGCCATGGCCCCGGTCGTGCGCCAGCAGGGCGGCGACCTCGTCCAGCAGGCCCAGCGCGGCGTGGGCGAGGCCGCCAACCTGATCGAGCAGCTGCCCATCAACGTCGAAGCCGAACAGCTGCAAAACGTCGTGGATGAAGTCACCACGCTGCTCAAAAACCAGGCCTCGAACATCGCCACCGGCGTGATGAGCGGGTTCTCCACCGTCAGCTCGATCGTCATCGGCCTGTTCATCATGCTGTTCTTGACGTTCTTCTTCACCAAAGAAGGCGAGCGCTTCCTGCCGTGGATGCGCAAGTACACCGGCGCGACCATCGGCTGGCATGCCACCGAGCTTCTGAGCCGCATCTGGAAGACGCTCTCCGGCTTCATCCAGGCGCAGGCCGCCGTGGCCGCGGTCGACGGCATCCTCATCGGCCTGGGCCTGTGGGCACTCGGCGTGCCGCTGGCGTTCGTCATCGGCGTGGTGACGTTCTTCGCCAGCTTCATCCCCATGATCGGCGCGGTCGTGGCCGGCGCCCTGGCCGTGGTCATCGCGCTGGTCTCCAACGGCCTGACCAACGCCCTACTGGCGCTGGCGCTAATCATCATCGTCCAGCAGGTCGAGGGCAACCTCCTCCAGCCCATCCTGCAGTCCAAGGCGATGGGCCTGCACGCCGCCGCCATCCTGCTGTCGGTCACGGTGGGCTCCGGCCTGGCCGGCATTGTCGGCGCGTTCCTGGCCGTGCCAGTCGCCGCCACCCTTACCGTGGCGCTGCGCTACCACGCGATGACCTTGTCCATCCGCTCCGGCGAGGTCGACCCCGACGAGGCCGAAATCCAAACCACCGGCGACGAGCCCCGCGCCAAGGTCCGCGAGCTCTTCCGCTCCATGGCCCCCAGCCACTAAGCCCCACGCCGAAACACCCCCAGCACACACGGTTGCGCTGGGGGTTTGGCGTATCTAGCGGGCGGCTTAGGCTTCCTGCGGCAGCAGGTCCAGGGTCTGGCAGGCATCGTGGAGCTGCTGCGAGGCGCGCGAGAGGCTGCCGGCCCAGGCGCCGATGGTCTCCTCGTTCGCCGGATCCGAGACCTGCTTGAGCATGGTCAGCGGCACCCCGAAGCGGGCACACGCCGCCGCGATGGCATAGCCCTCCATGTCCACCAGGCCGGAAGTCTGCGCCAGGCGCTCACGCGTGGCGGTGTCGGTGACGAAGTGGTCACCCGTGGCCAGGGACTGCACGGGCAGCTTGCCGGTGGTCTCCAGCTCGAAGGTCTCGGGCAGCAGGTAGCGGTGGATGTCGGACTCGATGAGCAGGTTGAAGTCATGTTTGATGACCTGCTCAATCTCAAACACCCCGTCGAGACCATCATGCAGGGAGCCCACCGTGCCCACGTTGACCACGCGCTCGGGCAGCTCGCCGCGCTCGGCCGCGCGCGCCAGGTAATCGGTAACGGTCAGCGCGGCGTTGATGGTGCCGATGCCGGTAATCAGCAGCGGGGCATCGGCAGGCAGGAAGTCCACCTCGCCGTCAACGGCGGCGACGAAAATGGTCCGGGAAGCAGAATCAGTCATGCCCGCCACTCTACCGGCCGCCCGCCTGCCGATGCCGCTTTAACTCCGCGTCCTGCGGACAACCTTTAGCGCAGGCGGCGGCCCACAAAACCGGCCGCCAGGGTGTTGCCGCTGGCCTTGTCGATGAGCAGGAAGTTGCCCACCGCGCCGCGGGCGGCATAGTCCTCGACCGGCAGCTCCTGCTGGGTCTGCACCGAGATATAGGCGATGTCGTTGAGCGTGGCCTTGTCCGGGTCCTCCACGTCGGCCACGCCATCCAGGTCGAGGACTCGGTCGACGGAGGTGACAAACGCCTGCACCAGGCTGGTGCCATAGCGCAGGTGCACCAGCTGGCCGGGGGTGATGTCCTTTTCGGTGAGCACCACGATGGTGCCCTGGAACTCGCGGACTTCCTCCGGGCGGTTGGTGCCCGCGATGAGATCGCCGCGGGCCAGATCGATGTCGTCGGCTAGGCGCAGCACCACGGAGTCGCCCGCCACGGCAGGGGTACCGGCGGCAAGCTCCCCGTCGGTGGTGTCAATACCCGTGACGGTCGAGGTCCGCCCGTGCGGCAGGGTCACGGTATCCCCCACCGCGATGGCGCCGCCCTTGATGCGGCCGGCGTACCCGCGGTAATCGCTAGCGTGCTCCCGGATGACGTACTGGATGGGGAAGCGGAAGTCCAGGGCCTCGTCGCGGCCGCCGGTAACCGGGATGGTCTCCAGGGTCTCGAGGACCGTCGGACCCTCGTACCAGGCCATTTCGGTGGAGCGCTCCACCACGTTGTCGCCGCGCAGCGCCGAAATCGGGATGACCCGGGTATCGCTGAGCCCCAGGCGCTGGGCAATCTCCTGAAACTCCGCCTCGATGCCGCGGAAGACGGCCTCGTCATAGGCCACCAGGTCGATCTTGTTGACCGCCAAGATGACGTGGCGCACGCCCAGCAGGGCGGCGACGTTGGCGTGCCGGCGGGTCTGCTCGACCACGCCGTGGCGGGCATCGATAAGCAAGACCACCACCTGGGACGTGGACATGCCGGTGACGGTGTTGCGGGTGTACTGCACGTGGCCTGGGGTATCGGCCAGGATGAAGGTGCGCTTATCGGTGGCGAAGTAGCGGTAGGCCACGTCGATGGTGATCCCCTGCTCGCGCTCGGCGCGCAGGCCATCGACCAGCAGGGACAGGTCCATGCCGTCGAAGCCGCGGTCGGCGCTGCTGCGCTCCATCGACTCGACCTGATCCGCCAGGACCGACTTGGTGTCATAGAGCAGGCGGCCCACGAAGGTGGACTTGCCGTCATCGACGGAGCCGGCCGTGCACAGGCGCAGGGTGTCGCGAACCTTGAGGGCAGAGACGTCGTGGGCCTGGGGTGCGTGGGTATCAACCATCAGAAGTAGCCTTCCTTTTTGCGGTCCTCCATGGCGGACTCGGATAACTTGTCATCGGCGCGGGTGGCGCCGCGCTCAGAGAGGGTGGAGATGGAAATCTCCGCCAGAATCTCGTCCGGGGTGGAGGCGGTGGACTCCACCGCGCCGGTGCAGGACATATCGCCTACGGTGCGGTAGCGCACCGTCTTGGTCACCAGCTCCTCGCCCTCGCGCGGCCCGCCCCACTCGCCCGGGCACAGCCACATGCCGTTGCGCTGGAAGAGCTCGCGCTGGTGCGAGTAGTAGATCTCCGGCAGGCGCAGGCCACGTGCCCCGATGTACTCCCAGATGTCTGCCTCCGTCCAGTTGGAGATGGGGAACACACGGACGTTCTCGCCGGCCATCTTGCCGCCGTTGTAGAGGTCCCACAGCTCTGGGCGCTGGCGGCGGGGATCCCAGCCGCCAAAGGCGTCGCGGATGGAGAAGATGCGCTCCTTGGCGCGCGCCCGCTCCTCGTCGCGGCGTGCCCCGCCGAGGACGGCATCGTACTGGCGTTCGCGGATGGTCTCCACCAGCGGCACCGACTGCAGGGGGTTGCGGGTGCCGTCGGGGCGCTCCTGCAGCTCGCCGCGGTCGATCCAGTCCTGGACTTTCGCGACATGCAGGCGCGCTCCGGTCTCGGCCACTAACGAGTCGCGGAACGAGATGACCTCGGGGAAGTTGTGGCCGGTGTCCACGTGGAGCAGCTCGAAGGGCACGCGCGCGGGCGCGAATGCCCGGCGGGCCAGCTCGAAGACCACGACGGAGTCCTTGCCGCCGGAGAAGAGCAGGCCGACTTTGTCGAACTGGCCTGCGACCTCGCGCAGGATGTGGATGGACTCGTTTTCCAAGTCCTTGAGGTGGGGTGAGAGTGTCACGACGATAAACCTTTGCTCAGTGATTCTGGTGTCTTCAGGCGGCTACTCGTGCAGGCCGCATTCGGTCTTGCCGTCGGCGAAGACGCGCCCCGACCGGGCGTCCTCGCCCTCGCCTACCGGGAAGGTCAGCGGGGCACAGCCGATGGAGCGATAGCCCTGCAGCGTCAGTGGGTGGATGATGAGGTCGTAGTCTGCGATGTAGCGGTCGGTGTCTTCCAGATCCCAGGTGATAATCGGCGAGATCTTCAGCCGCCCGGTGGCATCCAGGCTCAAGGCGGGAGCGGTGGCGCGGTGCTCGGAGTCCGCCCGGCGCAGGCCGGTGACCCAGCCGACATAAGGGTCCATGGCCATGGCCAGGGGCTCGACCTTGCGCATGCGGTTATAGGCCGCCGTGTCCGTGGCATAGAGCCGCGGGCCGTAGACCTCATCTTGTTCCTGCGGGGTCAGCAGCGGCAGAACGCGCACCAGCGGCAGGTCCGGGTAGCGCTGCTCCACCTGGTCGGCCACCTCGAGGGTCTCCGGGAAGTGCCAGCCGGTGTCGATGAAGAGCAGGTCCGCGTCCAGGCGTGCCTGATGAGCCAGCTCGGCCAACACCGTGTTTTCCATGGACATGGTCACCGCCAGCCGGCCCGGGGCGTGCTCGGCGGCCCACTGCACAATCTCCTCGGCGCTGGCATCGTGAAGCTTGTCCGCCCACTGTTCCACCAGCTCGGCATTGAGCTTGGCGATGCCCTCCTCCAGCGGCGCCGTCGGCCGCGTTCCGGCCGGGCTTTCGGCCGGGTTGCGGAATTGCTTGCCCGCGCCCAGCAAATTTATCGGTTCGGTCATAGGTGAACACTCTAGGCAACCGGGCACGCGGCCGCAGCCTCCCGCGGGAGTTTGTTCCGGCGCAGCCCGCTGGGCTGGGAAAGCGGGGCGAATATTAATTGCCCGGCACATACTAAGCGGTCTATCTTTATAGACTAGACAGTCTAGTAAGATGGCTGTGACACCCACTGAAGGAGGACACCATGCCCCAGCGCATTGCCGTCGTCGGCAACGGCCCCGCGGCACTTTCGGCCACCGAACGCCTCATCGCCGCCGGCATGTGTGTGGATCTCCTCTCCCCCTCCCCCGCGCCCTTTGGGCTGCTGCGCCGCTTCGCGGGCCTGCGCGGCTGCGCCGCCGACTGCGTGGGCAGGGCAGCTAAGGACGTCCGCTGCGCGCCCGGCACCACCCCGCGACTGCGGCTCATCGGCAACGTGCGCGTGAGCGACGAGCCCGGCGCCGACCTGACCCCGCGCGAGCTCCACGCCCTGTCCTCTCACCCGGACCCGCAGGTCCTCATCCTGGAGCTGCTCGCCCGCGGGGTCCCCGTGACCACCTGGGAGGGCCTGTGCCGGCCGGTAGAGGACTTCGCCGATTGGAACGCCATCGTCCACCGGGCACAGCTGGCCCACGTCAGCATCTAAAAGGATTTAATCCCAAGGCAGCCCAAAGCGCGCCTAGGCATGCTTAGGCAGGCTTAGGCCCAGGCTGTTTCTGCGGGGCTTAGTCTCCATTCGGGTTCCCGCGCGCCCGAGGGCGGGGGCGTGCGCGAGTAGACGATCTTTCCGAACGGGGAGCGCCAAGCCAGCCGGCCCCGGGTTCTTATCATCCGCCCATTCAGGTGGGTCTGCGGCCCGTCATCGTTGCGCCCGTTGTGGAAGGGACACAGCACGCACAGGTTCGGCGGGTGGGTGCGTCCGCCCTGCGACCAGGCCTGCAGGTGGTGAACCTGGGAGTCTTCCGCCGGCCGGTTGCACCCCCGCATGGCACAGGTAGGCGACTCCACCGCCGCCAGCACGCGTTGCTTAGCGTTAGCGTGGCGGTCCCGGCCTGCATCCACGGCACCGGCCTCGGGTACTAGGCGGTAGGAGTTGATCCCCACCCCGCCCGGGGTCTGCAAGATGATGCGCAGCGAGTCAGCCGCTAGTGCTTGCGCGACTTGGGCGCCGGTGCGCCAGGCCCCGTCCGTGGACTGCACGCGCACCTCATCGGCCCGCCCGGCCTCGATGGCCACCAAATCCTGCGGGGTGATGACTAGGTTGGTGGTAAACGTCGTGCGCACCCCACCTTCGTGCAGGGCCTGCTGCAGGCTTTCGGGGCTGGTGGCCACCTTGGCCAGCTCCGCGATGAGGTCGGAGGAGGCGGTGATTTTTAGATCCCAGTTGCGGCCTTCCCGGCGGGTGAGCCTCACGCCCGGCTCGGGGTTGGGGGCCGGTGGTTTGGTCAGTTGGGCGCCGCGGGTTTTGATCTCCTGGTTGGTGGCCAACCCGGCCAGTTCTTGGCGCACATCCCAGGCGCGGTTGATGTCTTTGATGCGCCCGGCATAGGACTCGATGAGGAAGATGGCCTCCATGTTGAGCCGGCCGGCCCGGGCCTGGGCTATGGTCGCCGCCCGCTTCTTCGGGTTGGAGCATGCCCCGGTGTAGATGGCGCCGGCCTGGTAGAGTTTGCGGGCCATGTCCGGGTCGAAGCCCAGGGCCAGCAGCTGGCGCAGGGTGGCCTCTCCTGCCTCCAAGATCGCGTCCATGCCCGGCTGGTGGGCGGCGGCGATGGCTTGGAG
>CAVFKS010000010.1:0-35172 GCA_963623015.1 Clostridia bacterium | reverse complement strand
GCGCCGAAGGGCCCGGCGAAGTGCATGGCGGCCAGCAGCTTGAGGCGGGTGGGGTCGCCCAGGATTTTGAACGTGGGCGCCCACTCCTCGGCGCGCGCCAGGCTGGCGGCTACCTCCGCGCCGTCGCCTTTGGCATCGCTGGCCACTGCGGCACCGCCTCCCTTCCTGACCTAAGGTCCCTTATCCTGCAGCTTTCGCGGGCGCGGGCTAGTGGCCGCGCTCCTGCTCGAGCACCTTGCCCTCGTTCCAGAAGGGGGCGAGCTTGTTGTCGAACATGCTCAGCGCGGAAGCGATGGCCATGTGCATGTCCAGGTACTGGTAAGTGCCCAGGCGCCCGCCGAAGAGCACCTGGTTGTCACGGGCCTCGGCGGCGGCGAGCTTGCGGTACGCCTCCAGCTTGGTGCGGTCCTCCGGGGTGTTGATCGGGTAGTAGGGCTCGTCGGTGTCCTCGGCAAAGCGCGAGTACTCCTTCATGATGACGGTCTTGTCAGTGGGGTACTGGTCCTTGCGCTCCGGGTGGAAGTGGCGGAACTCGTGGATGCGGGTGTAGTCGACGTCGGCGTCGTTGTAGTTCATCACCGGGGTGCCCTGGAAGTCACCCGTGTTGAGCACCTCCATCTCGAAGTCGAGGGTGCGCCAGCCCAGCTTGCCCTCCGCGTAGTCGAAGTACTCGTCGAGCGGGCCGGTGTAGACCACCGGGGCCTGCGGGTTGTCCGCGCGCAGCTGCTCGCGCACCTCAAACCAGTCGGTGTCCAGGCGAACCTCGATGTTGGCGTGCGCGGCCATCTTCTCCAGCCAGGCGGCGTAGCCGTCGACGGGCAGGCCCTCGTAGGTGTCGTTGAAGTAGCGGTTGTTGAAGGTGTAGCGCACCGGCAGGCGCGTGATGTTGCCGGCGGGCAGCTCCTTCGGGTCGGTCTGCCACTGCTTGGCGGTGTAGTCGCGAATGAAAGCCTCATACAGCGGGCGGCCGATGAGCGAGATGGCCTTCTCCTCCAGGTTGGTGGCCTCCTCCGGCTTGAACTCCCCAGCCTGCTCCTTGATCAGCTCGCGAGCCTCGTCCGGCGAGTAATAGCGGCCGAAGAACTGGTTGATGAGCCCCAGGCCCATCGGGAACTGGTAGGCGGTGCCGTCGTGCATGGCGAAGACGCGGTGCTGGTAGTCGGTGAAGTCCGTGAACTGGTTGCAGTAGTCCCACACGCGCTGGTTGGAGGTGTGGAATAGGTGGGCACCGTACTTGTGAACCTCGATCCCGGTCTCAGGCTCGGCCTCCGAGTAGGCGTTGCCGCCCAGGTGAGAGCGGCGCTCGACGATGAGCACCTTCTTGTCGAGCTGGCTGGCGGCGCGCTCGGCAACCGTGAGCCCGAAGAAACCGGATCCGACAACGATGAGGTCATATGCAGTCATGCCTCAAGGGTATAAGGCGCAGGCGCCTGGAGCATAGGTGACGCGCCGCACGCGCGGGCCCGGAAGGGCCTATAGCAGCGCACAAAGGCAAACCTTGGGCGCGTGTCGCAACAGGTTCACCACGTCTCCCTTGTTTAACATGAGCCACAAACGTGTATTTTGTGCGCACTTTTCACGCCAGCCCACCCACCTAGGAGAACCCAGTGCAACTACGCCGAATCAACAAGCGCCAGCGCGCTTCCTGGGCCACGCCCATCGTTGCCGCTGTCACTTCCGTAGCCGTGGTCGCCGCAGCGGCCTTCGGCGGCAACGAGATCCTGAAAACCCAGGAGATCGCCTCCGGCCCCATCGAGACCTCCCTGGAGGAGGCCAGCTTCGCCGATGGCGAGACCGTCGTCGTCGACGACCCAGCCATCGCCACCCAGGGCGAGGACGAAGGCCCGCGCGCGGTCAAGGAGTTCCACCGCGACCAGACCTTCTCCCAGTTTGCACTGACCTGGACCGGGCAGCGCGACATCGCCGTCTTCGTCCGCGCCAAGCGCGCGGACGGCTCCTGGTCCGAGTGGTACAACGCCGCCCCAATCGCCACCAAGGGCAACGAAAAGACCGGCACTGAGCTCATCTACATCGAGCCCACCAACGACGTCCAGGTCTCCGTGGGCAACGTGGACCTCTACGCCGGGGACGCGGCTGACGCGGCTCCGGCTGCCGATGCCGCCGCGGCCGAAGCCCTGCCCGCCGCCGCCAATGGCGACGTGCCCCTGGTAGAGCAGGCCGCCACCGCGGTGACTCCGCTGCTAGAGACCAACGTCGGGGACATCGCGCCCGTGGCCGAGGTCGAAGACACCGCCGGCGCCCCGACCCTGCCCAGCGACCTGGACGTGGTCTTCATCGACGGCAACGCTCAGGACGGCATCGCCCCCGTGGCGGATCTGACCTCGAAGGCCATGCCGCAGGTGGTCTCCCGCGCCGGCTGGGGCGCCAACGAAGGCATTCGCTGCTCCGCGCCGACCTACGATGACCGCGTCAAGGCGCTGACCCTGCACCACACCGCAGGTTCCAATGACTACACGCAGGCCCAGGCCGCCGGTCAGGTGCGCGGCATCTACCAGTACCATGCCCAGGCGCTGGGCTGGTGCGATATCGGGTACAACGTGCTGGTGGACAAGTTCGGCACCATCTACGAGGGCCGCTACGGCGGGCTGGACAAGGCCGTCCAGGGCGCCCACGTGGGCGGGTTCAACCAGAACACCTGGGGCATTTCCACCATGGGCGACTACGACAAGTCCCGTCCGTCGGAGGCCATGCTCGAATCCGTGGCCGCCATCGCCGGCTGGAAGGCCGCCGTCTCCGGCTTCGATCCCTCCGGCACGACCTCGCTGACCTCGAACTATACCTATAGCGGCACGAAGTACCCGGCGGGCAGCACCTACACCGGACCGGCCTTCATGGGCCACGGCGACCTGCACAATAACGCCTGCCCGGGCCGCTACAACATCGCCCGCTGGGCGGATATCCGCCGCATGACCAAGCAGAAGTACGACGCCATGGGCGGGGCCGGCGCCCAGTCCGGCCAGCTCAACCTGACCACCGACACCCCCAGCGGCAGCCAGGGCAGCCTCAACCCGGGCGGCGGCACCCAGCCGTCCAATCCGAACGCGATGTCTTCCCTCGGCGGCGTTGACGTGCCCGTGGGCAGCATCGAAGCCATCGTCGGCATCGCCGCCGCCCTGGTGGTCATCTTCGGCACGGTCAGCGGCACCAAGGCCTCCGACCGCGTGGACATGGACCAGGAAGTCGTCCCGGGCCTGAGCCTGTCCGAGATCCCCTCCATCGTCTCCAAGGTCGTGGCCATCTCTGGCAACGAGGGCCTGCGCAGCACCTGGACCGCCGTGCTCAACTCCTTCGGCCCGGTCCTGGGCCTGGCGGTTGGCGGCCCCAACGCCGTCAACGTGGGCGGCATCGACTCCGCCCTGATCTACCAGCTCTTCAGCAACGGCGTGGTGCTGTCCACGCAGGAGACCGGCACCCACGCCCTGGTGGGCGAAATCGCCAAGAAGTGGGCCGAGAACCCGGAGGCCCTGGGCCTGCCCACCTCGGATGAGTACAGCTTCGAGGGCAAGAAGATCCGCGTGGACTTCGAGGGTGGTCACCTGGTCTTCGACCCGGAGACCCAGAAGGTTGATCTCTTCCGCAACTAACGGACCCGGGGATAGCCCCTACACCACTTGAGCGGGCACCAGTTCGGTGCCCGCTTTTGCGTGCCTGGGGCCTCACGCCCAGTTGAGGGTGCGCTCCACCGCGCGGTTCCACTGGGCGTAGAGGGCGTCCATGTCGGTGGCCGGTGCCCAGGTGACGCCGGCGGTCACGAGGCTGGCGAGTTCTTCCATGTCCGCCCACACGCCAGCGGCCAGGCCGGCGGCGAAGGCGGCGCCTAAGGCGGTGGTCTCGATCTCGCGCGGGCGGGTGACCTTGGCCTGCAAGACGTCGGCCTGGATCTGCATCAACAGCGAGTTGGCGGTCATGCCGCCGTCCACGCGCAGCTCGGTCAAGGGCACGCCGGAGTCGGCGACCATGGCCTCGACGACCTCGCGGGTCTGGAAGCAGGTGGCCTCCAGCGCCGCGCGGGTGATGTGGCGGTGCGTGGCAAAGCGGGTCAGGCCCACGATGACCCCGCGGGCATCGGGCCGCCAGCGCGGGGCGAAAAGCCCGGAGAAGGCCGGGACCACATAGACCCCGCCGTTGTCCGGGGCGGCGACTTCCTCGCTGGCCGCGGCCGAGGGGATGATCCCTAGCTGGTCGCGCAGCCACTGGATGAGCGATCCGCCCACGGCCACGGACCCCTCCAACGCGTACGCGGGCGGCTGGCCGTCAACCTGGTAGGCCACCGTGGTCAGCAGGCCATGGCTGGAAAAGCGGGGCTCGGCGCCGGTGTTAAACAACAAAAATAGTCCGGTGCCGTAGGTATTTTTGCCCTGGCCAGGGTGGAAAGCCGCCTGGCCAAAGAGCGCAGACTGCTGGTCGCCCAAGACGCCTGTGATCGGCACGCGGGCGAGCGTGCCGCGCTCCCGCACGTGACCGAAGTGCCCCACGGAGGGGCGGATCTCCGGCAAGACGGCCAGCGGCACGCCCACCTCGGCGCACAACTCGGGGTCCCATTGCAGGGTGCGCAGGTCCATGAGCAGGGTGCGCGAGGCATTGGTGGCATCGGTGGCGTGGACCCGGCCATCGGTAAGCTTCCACAGCAGCCAGCTGTCGATGGTCCCGGCGAGCAGCTCCCCGGCCTCGGCGCGGGCGCGGGCGCCCTCTACATGGTCGAGGATCCAGGCAATCTTGGGCCCAGCCGGATAGGAGTTAGCCAGCAGGCCGGTGCGGGAGAACCACTTGTCCGCCGGCTGGTGCACGCCGTCGGTGCGCACGTCCTGCCAGACGATGGCGTTGTAAATCGGCTCGCCGGTGGCCGCGTCCCACACCACGGCGGTCTCCCGCTGGTTGGTAATGCCTAGCGCTGCGACATCCTCGGCGGCCAGGTCGATTTCCACCATCGCCGCAGACACCGCCCGGCGCACGTTATCCCAGATTTCCTCGGGGTCGTGCTCCACCCAGCCCTGCTGGCGCATGATCTGGGCATGCTCGTACTGGGCTGACGCGATGACCCGCCCGTCCTCGCCCACGAAGACGCAGCGCGTCGACGTCGTTCCCTGGTCGATGGCGCCAACGATGCGCCCCCGTCCCCCGGCGCGCACTAGAACCAGCGCTCCAGCACGCGGGCCACGCCGGCCTGGTGGTTGGGGCTGGTGACCTCGTCGGCGGCGGCGATTACGCCCGGCGCCGCGTTGCCCATGGCCACGCCCAGGCCGGCCCACTGGAGCATCTCGATGTCATTGGGCATATCCCCAAACGCCACCGTCTCCGCGGCGGTCACGCCGTGGTGGCGGGCCAGCCACTCCACCCCGTGCGCCTTGGTCACGTCCGGGGCGGAGACCTCCAGGATTCCCTCGTTCATGGAATAGGACACATGCGCCACATCCGGGTCGATATGCGGGGCGATGAGCTCATACATCTGCGGGGCGGAAAGGTGCACGTTGCGCAGCAACAGCTTGACGCAGGGCTCGCCGATGACCCCCTCGAGGGTGTCGACGCCAAAACCATCGAAGACGGCGTTATCCGAGTACATCGGGTCCACCACGTAGAGGTCTTCCACGCGGTCCTGCGAGGTGCGCCCGGCGCGCTCGGCGCCTACCGCCACGCCGCCGTGGCGGCCCATGACCGACTGGGCGGCATCGACGACCTCGGCCAGCCCGGCGGGCTGGATCTCCTGGGCGGCCACGACGGCATCGGCAGCCGAGTCATAGATGACCGCGCCATTGGACGTCACGCACAGGGGGCGCAGCGGCAGCTGCTCCAACACCGGAGCAATCCACCGGTAGGGGCGGCCCGTGGCCAGGGCGAAGTGCGCGCCGGCCTGAACGGCCCGAACGACGACCTCGCGGGTGCGCCGGCTGACCCGGTGGTTCTGGTCGAGGAAGGTGCCGTCGATGTCGCTGGCGATAAGCCGCGGGGCTGCATCCATGGTGGTTATCCCTTAAAAGAAGTGTTCTGTTATCTACGTATCTGCCCGGCCGCGCTGCCGGCCGGCGCTAGTGTTCCTTGCGCAGGCGGCGCCAGGACTTGCGCACGCGCTTGGCCAGCTGGGCATCGGCACGCTTCCGCGACTTCTCCTCCTGGCGGGCCTTCTTTTCCGCGCGGGCCTGGGCCTTGGCGGCGCGGTCGGCTGCATCCATCTCGTCGGCCTTTGCCAGGGTGGGCGCGCTGCCGCCCAGGGCGGCGGGCATCCACTCCAGGCCTTCGGCGAAGGGGCCGTACTCAGCGGCATAAGCGGCGCGGTTTTCCTCCAGGAGGGCCTGCATGGCCTCTTTGAGGGCCGCGGTATCGGCCTCCGGATCGCCGGTGAGCTCCACCGGCTCGCCGACGCGGATGTAGACCGGCAGGCCCTCGCGGCCCAAGTGCTTGTCCCCGCCCTTGGTCCACACGCGCTGAGAACCCCAGGTTACGACGGGGATGAGCGGAACGTCGGCGGCAGCGGCGATGCGGGCGGCGCCAGTCTTGAAGGACTTTAGCTCGAAGGAACGCGAGATGGTGGCCTCCGGGAAGATGGTGACCAGCCGGCCGGAGCGCAGGTGCTCGACGGCGGCGTCAATGCTGGAGGCCCCGGCCGCGCGGTCGACGGGCACGTGCCGCATCTTGCGCATGAGCCAGCCCGCCACGGGGACCTCGAAGATCTCCCGCTTGGCCATGAAACGCGTCAGGCGATGCCCGCGCAGCAGCGGCGGTATCTCGCCAAAGATGAAGTCGTAGTAGCCAGTGTGATTCATGGCCATCAGCGCCCCTCCAAACTCGGGGACGTGCTCGGCCCCAAAGACGGTCACGCGCATCTTCTGCCAGCACAGGATCCGGCGCAGCACCTCGATGATGGACTGGTAAAACCTCTCGCCGGCCTCCGCGTGGGGGGCCAGACGGTCCAGGGTGACGGGTACACGGATTAGGCCTTCGCGAATCTCCATTGACTCCATGTGAAATAGCCTACCCAGACCAAGGCGGGCCGGCCTAGTTGCCGGCCCGCCAGGGGCTAAGGGGGCAGCGAGGCTGCCCCGGGGGGGTGACCCCAGCTAAAGAAGGGCTACTTCTTGTCCACCGGGGTGAGGACGTCCTTGCCCACGAACGGACGCAGGGCCTCCGGGACGACGACGGAGCCGTCGGCCTGCTGGTGGTTTTCCAGGATGGCCACGAGCCAGCGCGTGGTAGCCAGGGTGCCGTTGAGGGTTGCCGCGTACTGGGTCTTGCCCTCGGCGTCGCGGTAACGGGTGGACAGGCGGCGGGCCTGGTAGGTGGTGCAGTTCGACGTCGAGGTCAGCTCGCGGTAGCAGTTCTGGGTGGGAACCCAGGCCTCGTTGTCGTACTTGCGGGCCGCGGACGAGCCCAGGTCACCGCCGGCGATGTCGATGGTGCGGTAGGGCAGCTCCATGGCGGCGAGCATGTCCTTTTCCATGGCCAGCAGCTGCTGGTGCATCTCCTCGGCCTCTTCGGGCTTGCAGAAGACGAACATCTCCAGCTTGTCGAACTGGTGGACGCGCAGGATGCCGCGGGTGTCCTTGCCGTGCGAGCCGGCCTCGCGGCGGAAGCAGGAGGACCAGCCGGTGTACTTGATCGGGCCGTCGGACAGATCCAGGATCTCATCCTTGTGGTAGCCAGCCAGGGCCACCTCCGAGGTGCCGACCAGGTAGAGGTCGTCCGCCGGGAGGTAGTAGACCTCGTCAGAGTGCTGGCCTAAGAAGCCGGTGCCCTGCATGATCTCCGGGCGCACCAGGACCGGCGGAATCATCAGCTGGAAGCCAGCCTCGCGTGCCTTCTGCGCGGCAAGCATGAGCATGCCCAGCTGCAGGAAGGCGCCGTCACCGGTGAGGTAGTAGAAGCGAGCACCGCCGACCTTCGCGCCACGCTTGACGTCGATGAGGCCCAGGGACTCGCCCAGCTCGAGGTGATCCTTCGGCTCGAAGTCGAAGTTGGGGATCTCCCCTACTTCCTCGACCACGATGAAGTCATCCTCGCCGCCGGCGGGGGCGCCCTCGACGATGTTGTCGATCTGGTACTGGAGCTCCAGCACGCGGGCCTCAGCGGCCTCCAGCTCGGACTCAGCCTCCTTGACCTTGGCCTTGAGCTCATCGGAGCCCTGCAGCAGCGCAGCGCGCTCCTCGGGGGCGGCCTGGCCGATCTTCTTGCCGAAGGCCTTCTGCTCGGAGCGCAGCTCGTCGGCAGCCTGGATGGCGGCGCGGCGGCGCTCATCGGCAGAGATGAGCTCGTCAACAAGCTTCGGGTCCTCGCCTCGAGTCACCTGGGAGGCACGGACGACGTCTGGATTTTCGCGGAGGAACTTTAGATCAATCACGCTTCTAATTCTAGCGCACTAAAGGCTGCCCGGGCCCCGAATCGCAACAAAACTCGCACCCCATTTCGCACCTCATTTCGCGCTCCATTTCGCGCCTCGTTTACAGGGCCTTAACGCCACCGAATCCACGCCGCCGGGCCGGCGCGGTGGTCACCGGACCAGCTGGGGGCAGGCGCCCGACCGGCAGGTTGGCGTGGTCATAACCACCGGCCTACTATGGCTATTATGACTCATCCAGCACGCATCATTGAGGACGGCCCCATCCCGAAGCATGCGCAGCTGCGCGACATCCTGGCGCGCAAGTGCAAGGAAGAGCTCAAGCCGGGGGATCTCCTCCCCGGCGAGCGGGCCCTCGAAGAACAGTACGGGGTCTCCCGCATCACCGTCCGCCGCGCCATCGGGGATCTGGTGGCCTCCGGCCAGCTGCGCCGCGTGCGCGGCAAGGGCACCTTCGTGGCCCCCAACCCGCTGGTCTCCCGCCTGCACCTGGCGTCCTTCTCGGACGAGATGGGCGCCCAGGACGTCACGGCCACGTCGAAGATCCTGCTGGGCGGGCGCGCCAACGCCCCGGAAGAAGTGGGCAAGTTCTTCGGCACCAGCCCGGAGGTCACCCACACGCACCTGCGCCGCCTGCGCTTGGGCGACGGCGAGCCCTATTCCATCGATGATGGCTGGTACAACTCGCAGTACGTGCCCAACCTGCTAGAAAATGACATTTATAAATCCGTCTACCACATCCTGGACACGGACTTTAATGTGCCGATCACCGATGCCGACCAGACGGTCACGGCCATCGCGGCCACCGAGGAGATAGGCGAGCTGCTCGACGTTTCCCCGGGCACGCCGCTGCTGCACATCATCCGGCGCTCGCGCTCGCAGGACCGGCCGGTGGAGTGGTGTTCCTCCGTCTACCGCACCGACCGCTACCACCTATCCACGCAGGTCACGCGCAAGCTCTAGCGCCCCGGTAAGCCTCCTGGCACCTCCTCAAACCCCCAGGAAGGCCGTGTGGTGCCAGGCCCCTGCGCTAGACTGGGCGGCGATATGAACCGCCATACAAACACAGTCAAAACCTTGCGCAGCGGGCTCGCGTTGAACACGGCCCTCATCGCGGCGGCGGCCTCTGCCGTCTTCCTCGGAAGCTACGAGGCCGTGACCTACCGCACCGATACCCGCGACGACGCGGCGGTGGCCGCAGGGGATGACGCCGCGGCGGTGACCGGCCCCGCACTGGCGGCGTTTACCAGTGCCCAGCCCGGGTCCTGCCTCATGTGGGACCTCAACGACAAGGGCGCGGCCGTCAACTTCCAGGAGGTTGACTGTGCCAGCGAGCACCGCTTCGAGGTCTCCTCGCGGGAAGACTTGAGCATCTACCCCACCAGCGAGTTCAGCAGCGATGCCCCGCTGCCCAACCTCGAGCGCCAGGCCCAGCTGCGCGAGGAGCTCTGCCAGGGCGATACCCTCAACTACCTCGACGGGAAATTTGATCCTTCCGGCCGCTATTCGATAGCCCCCATCCTGCCGCCGGACAAGGCGTGGGCGGCCGGTGACCGCACGATGCTGTGCGGGCTGCAGACCACCAACGAGCAGGGCGTGCCCCAGGTGACCACCGGGCGCGTGCTGGAGGTAGACCAGGCCAACATCGCCGCCCCGGGCCAGTGCCGCCGGGTAACAGACAACCAGGTGCTGCGCGATGTCCCCTGCGCCGACCCGCACCAGCTCGAGACCGTCTCCGTGGTCAACCTGCTGGAACAGTTCCCGCGCGCCTTCCCCACCCCGGACGAGCAGAACACTTTCCTCGCGCAGCGCTGCACGCAGGACGCCGAGGACTACCTGGGCGGCGAGGAGGCCCTCTACCAGTCCACGCTGCAGCCTTATTGGGGCGTGGTCTCTGAGAGTTCCTGGGCCGGCGGCACGCACTCGGTTAACTGCTCGCTGGTGCGCGCCAACTCTGAAGGGTCGTTTGCCGCACTGACGGGCACCGCCAAGGACGGCCGCGAAAAGCTCACCGTCGACGGCCAGGTCCCCGCCGCCCCGGCCACGCGCAACCCGCTGCGCTCCGAGGTGGCCTCCGCTGCCCCCTCCGCCCCGGCCAGGGCCTCCGAGCCCGCTGCCCCGGTGGCTCCCTAAGGCAGCAGCAGGCGATGTACTACGTCAGCGAAGAGCGCTTCGATGAGATGGTTGAGGCGGCACTCGATAAGGTTCCCCAGGCGTTCGTCGCGCGCATGCGCAACATGGTCATCCTGGTCGAGGACTATAACGAGAACTCCCCGGAAATCCTGGGGCTCTACGAGGGCGTCTCGCTGACGGAGCGGACCTTTGATCACACGGGCTTTCTGCCCGATGCCATCTTCATCTACCGGGGCGCGCTGCAGGACTGGTGCAACTCCGAGGAAGAACTCGAGCACGAAGTCGAGGTCACAGTGTTCCACGAGTTGGGGCACTACTTCGGCATCGAGGAGGAACAACTCCACGAGCTGGGCTGGGGCTAGCGGTACAGGCACCAGCCAGGCTGGGGTTTTCGAGTGGGGTTAGGCCTGCGCGCTATCGCCCCAGCGCACCAGGGGCCAGTGGCCAAACTCGCCGCGCGGCTCGAAGACGGTGAAGCGGCAGTTGGTAATCGAATTCTCGAAGGCGAAATCTGGGTCGACGCCGCAGGCGTTGGCGGTGACCGAGCGGATCGCCGCGCCGTGGCTGAAGATCACCAGGTCGCGGTCCGCGTTTTCTGCCCCGCGCTCGAGCACCGGGCGATAACGCGCAAGCAGCTCCTGCAGGCTCTCTCCGCCGGGCATGGCGGCGTCGGCCTCGCCCGCCACCCAGCGGCGCAGCGCCGCCTGGTAGGCCCGGTGGGCCTGCGGGGCGCCGGACATCTCGAAGTCGCCAGCAAAGATTTCATGCAGGCCCACCTGCGGGTCGATGTCGACCTCCCGGCGCGCCATGCCCCGGGCCTCCTCGAAGGCCGCCATGGCCAGCACCGCGGTCTGCTGCGCACGGATGGCCACCGAGGACCACACGCGCGGCGTGCCCTCGATGATTCCGGCTAGCTCCTGGCCCACCGCGGCGGCCTGTTCCCGGCCGGTCGGGGTGAGCTCCGCCCCGGGCAGGCGGGTGTCAAAAAGGTGCTCGGTGTTGGAGTAGGTCTGGCCGTGCCGAACTAGGTAGATGCGCATGGCTTTAGCCTATTGACCAGCGCGGCATCCCGCTACCCAGGCGTCCGCGGCCGCGAGCCTGCCCGGGTCTCGGTCCCGGGCCGGCAGTTCCTGGGCAGACGGCCAGGAGCCTAAGAAGACCAGTTCCTGCGCACGCAGGTGGAGAGCGCGCAGGGCCTCGCCCACGGCCTGGTCTTCGATGTGACCGACCAGGTCCGCGTAGAAGCGGTAGTTGCCGAATTCCCGGCGGGTGGGCCGGGACTCGATGCGGGTGAGATCCACCCCGCGGAAGGCAAACTCCTGCAGGGCGCCCATCAGGGTGCCCGGCTCGTTGGGCAGGGTAAAGACCACGCTGGTGCGGTCGCGACCGGTGGACGCCGGCGGCGGGCCGGGCGGGCCGACCAGGATAAAGCGCGTGGTGGCCTCCCGCATGTCGGCAACACCCCGGGCCAGCACGTCTAACTGATAGAGCTCGGCCGCGCGCTCCGGGGCGGCTGCCAGGTCGGCCTCGCCCTGGGAGACCATGCGGGCCGCGGCGGCATTCGAGGTGGCCGCTACAAATTCCACGTGGGGGAAATGCTCCGCCAGCCAGCCGCGGATCTGCTGGTAGGCCACCGGGTGGGTGGCAATCGTGCGCACGGCTTCCCGGTCCTGGCCGGGGCGGGCCATAATCGCAAAAGCGATGTCGAGGTCGACCTCCCCGTAGACCTGGACCCGCTCGGTGGCGCCGCCGGCGGCCAGGGCATCGAAGGTGGCGGTCACCGCGCCATCGACGGAGTTCTCGATGGCCACCACGGCGCGTTCGGCGCTGCCGTCGCGGACTGCCGCCAGGGCCTCGGCCGGCGAGCTTACCGCCACCGGAGTGATGTCTCCTAGATCAAATTTCCACAGTGCGGCCTCGGTAAACGTGCCGGCCGGGCCCAAGAATGCGACGGTGCGAGTCATCCCCAAACTTTAACATCTGCCTGCTTAAGCGGTGTCCTCATAGCGGCAACCTACTATTCTGAGTACTCATGGATTTCAGCGTGGCCCAATTGCGCGCGGACTTAGCCGGTTTAGACGCGCAGCAGCACGGCTTCACGGCACTCGACTTTGACCGCCGGCCCACCGGCCGGGGCCGCCTCGACGGCTGGGTGCTCAGCGCCAAGGATCTCAACGACGTGGCGGGGTTTCCCACCTCCCTGGGCAAGGCGGGCTGGGCGTACCAGGCCGAAGTCACCGATCCCTTCCTCGCCGCCTTGGAGGACGCCGGGGCGGTGCTGGTAGGCAAGTCGGCGGCCTCCGAGCTGGGCCTGGTTATCGACGTGCCCGGCGTGGATAACCCGGCCTGGCCCGGCTGCAGCCCGGGCGGGTCCTCCGGCGGGGCGGCCGCCCAGGTGGCCCGTGGTCTGGTGCGCGCGGCCCACGCCGGCGATGGCGGCGGCTCCATCCGCGTGCCGGCCGCCGCGTGCGGCGTGGTGGGTTTCAAGCCGGCCGGCCGCGAGCTTTCCGTCCAAGGGTTTATCACCCGCACGGTGGCCGATGCCGCCTTCCTGCACGATCTATCCCCCACGGTGCCGCGCGCCCGCATCGGCGTGCTGCGCCAGCCACTCTTTTGCGACGTCGCCGTCGATCCGGCCATGCTGGCCGCCGTTGACCAGGCACGGGCGGAGCTGGAGGCACAGGGCTTTGAGACGGTGGAGGTCTCCCCTTATCCGCAGGCCCGGCAGACTTTCGAGGCCTTCTGCCACATTTTTACCTCCGGGCTCGCCGGGCTAAACCCCGCCCGCGCCACCGGCTATACCGACTGGGTACGCGCCCAGGGCCTGCAGGTTTCCACCGCGCAGCTAGCCGCCGCCCGCGCCCACGGGGCGAAGTTGCCGGATCTGCTGGCGCAACACTGGCAAGTCGATGCCGTCTTAACGCCCATGCTCACCTGCGATCCGCCGGCCCGCGGGCACTTCGGCCGCCTGGGGCATGCCGAAAACTTCGCCGCGCAGACCCGATGGTCGCCGTGGGGCTCGCTGTTTAACGTCGCCCACCTGCCCGCCATCAGTCTCCCCTGGGACCTGCCGGGCCGGCCGCCGGTGGGCATCCAGCTCGGCTCCATCACACTCACCGAGGCCGAGCTCCTCGGCCTGGCCGGAAGGCTCCACCCGTGACGCCCGTGCCGGGCCGCGCTACCGTCGGCCGCGTGCGGTCGGAGCTCTTCATCGTCCTGGCCGTCACCTTCGGCATGTCCGGGGTGCGCGCCCTGCTAAAGCTTGTCGATGCCCTCCTCGACCCGGCCCCGCTCAACGAGCAGTCCGTCACGTTGAATGCCTCGCAGTCTTCGCTGGCCTGGCTCGACATCGCCCTGCAGCTGTGCTCGGCGGGCGTGCTGGTGGCGTGGGGCGCCCTGGCGCTCTACCTCCTGGCGGGCGAAGGCATCCGCCCGGCTCGCCCCGGCTGGCGGGATGCCGGATGGGGTGCGGCGCTGGCCGCGGGCATCGGCCTGCCCGGGCTGGCCTGGTACGCCGGGGCCTTGCACTGGGGCTGGACCAAGGAGGTTATCCCCACTGCCTTCACCAACGCCTGGGTGGAGGCGCCCAGCCTGCTGGCGTGGTCTTTTGCCAACGCCTTCGGCGAAGAGATCGTGGTGGTGTGCTGGCTTATCTACCGGCTGCGCGCCCCGCGCGAGCGCGGCGGGCTGGGCTGGTCGCTGACCGCCGCCCTGGGTGCCTCGGCCCTGCTGCGGGCCTCGTACCACCTCTACCAGGGCGTGTCCGCCGGGTTGGGCAACCTGGCCATGGGGCTTGTCTTTGGCTACTTCTACTACCGCACGGGGCGGATCTGGCCGCTGGTGATCGCGCACTTTCTCATCGACGCGGTGGCTTTCGTGGGCTATGGCCTCCTCTTTGGCGCCTAGTCCGGCGCGTGCCCGCGGCGCGGTAAGGTGAAATCCATGAACGAACATGGCCGTGATCCGCAGCGGGAGAACCGGCGCGCCGGAGACCATCTTCCCGGCGCCGGCGGGCCGCACCGCTCCGCCGACACCAGCGATTTCGTCCTCGGCGCCGATGGCCTGCCGCTGCTCGACCGCTATGGGCGCCCGGTGCGCCGCCGCGCCCGGCCGCAGCAGAACCAGCAGCCATCCCGGCCGGCACCGCAGCAGCCGCACCGGCAGGCCTTCCCGGAGACCCGCTTCGAGCCGCGCGCGGAGGCTCCCCGGCGGCCGCAGCCGCAGGCGCCGCGCCCGGCTTCCAGCCAGCAGCAGGGCCGGCGTTTCCCGGCCGAGCCCCCGCGCCAGCGCCAGGGCCGATTTGGAGCCGGCGCCTTCGCGGACGTGCGCCCTGCTACTCCTGCGCCCGCCCGGCCGCGGCGTCGGCGTGCCCGCCGGATAAGCCCGGCGCGCCTGGTGGTGCGGTGGGTGGCCGTGATCCTGGCGGCCATCGTGGTCTTTACCGCCGGCCTGGCCCTGTGGGCCGACACGCAGCTCAGCCGCACCGATGCCTTAGCCTATGAGCAAGTAGGCAACACCCCGGGCACGAACTGGCTGCTGGTGGGCTCCGACAGCCGCGTGGGCATGACCGAGGAAGAACAGATGGAGCTGGGCACCGGCGGCGACGTGGGCGAAGGCCGCACGGACACCATCATGCTGTTGCACATCCCGCGCACCGGGCAGGCGCAGCTGGTCTCCATCCCGCGCGACTCTTATGTCAACATCCCGGGTTTTGGGATGGACAAGATCAACGCGGCGTTTACCTATGGCGGCCCACAGCTGCTGGGCCAGACCATTGAGCAGTGGTCGGGCCTGCACATCGACCACTACGCCGAAATTGGCATGGGCGGGCTGGCGAATGTGGTCAACGCCGTGGGCGGCGTGGAGATCTGCGTGGCTGAGCCCATCGATGACCCCCTGGCCGGCATCAACCTGCAGGCCGGGTGCCAGAACCTGCAAGGCCGCGACGCCCTGGGTTATGTGCGCACGCGCGCGACGGCGATGGGCGATCTGGACCGCGTGCAGCGCCAGCGGGAGTTCTTCGCGGCGCTGCTGAACAAGATCACCTCGCCGGCCACGCTGCTCAACCCCTTCCGGACGGTGTCCCTGGTGGGCAGCACCGCCAAGTCCTTCGTGGTGGGCGAACACGACCACGTGTGGAACCTCGCCCGCGTGGCCTGGGCCATGGGCTCGGGCGTGAATACCCAGACGGTGCCGCTGTCAGGCTTTGCCGATACCGCGGTGGGCAGCGTGGTGCTGTGGGATGACGCAGAAACCGCCGCGCTGTGGGAATCCCTGGGCGGGCAGCTCGGCGGTTAAGACGGTCAACGCCGCACGGGGCGGCGTCTGGGCCGCCTCTGGGGCGGCGTGCGAGGTGAGGCGCGCTCCTAGCGCAGCGTCACCTGGCGGGACTTGATGTTTTCTAGCTGGCGGCGCTCCTCGGCCGTCAGCGGGGCGTCGTTGTCGATCTCCTGGTTCAGCAGCTCGTCCACGCGGCGCAGCTCGGGCTCGTAGTCCGCGGCCGGCTTGTCCGGGTTGTGCAGGTCGAAGACCGGGGCCACCAGGCCGTGGGTGCGGAACACGCCGGCGAACTTGGTGTCCTCGCCCAGGTTGAGCTTGCCAGCGGCCGCGGCGCGGGCCAGGGCGTTGAGCAGGGCGGGCTCGTTGTCATTCGGGCGGACCCAACGGATGTGGGCCTTGCCGCCGCCGGCATTGGCCCAGAAGGCAGTGCCGGTGATGCCGGCCTCGACGCCGACCTGCTCGGACGGGACCACGGAGTCGTTGGCCATCTGCAGCGACTGCGCCACCTGCGGGCTGACCTGGGCGCCCTCCGGCATCCACCAGGAAAAGTCCTGGTAGACCTCGATGTCGAGGGCGTCATCGCCGCCGAGCAGTTCGGTCAGCGGCGGCTGGCTGCCATCGGCGGCAGTGGACTCCAGCGAGGAACCGGGCTCGGCGTTCTTGACCCAGTTCAGGGCAAACGCCAGGTCGCGGCCCGGGTTGTGGGTGTGCGACTGAACCTGCAGGCCCACGAAAGCCGCGCCGCCGGACTGCTCATCCCGGATGAGGGCTGCGGTCGCGCCCGGCAGGACGGTGGCCACGTAGACGTCGCGGTCAAAACCTTTGACGGGCAGCTTGGCGATAGCCGAGGGCACGAACTCCTGCAGGGCCACCAGCTGCGACTCGCAGGCCAGCCCGGCGTAGGGGCGGGGTTCTTTTTCCAGGGCGGCGCGCTCGGCGGCACGCGCGGCGAGCTTGGCCTGGCGGCGGGACATGCCCTCCGGGAGCTGCTCGTTCTTCTTTTTCTTCTTAGCCATGGTGGTTAAGGATACCTGGGCTAGCCGGCCACGGCGCGCAAGGCTGCCTCCGGCTGGTTCGTGGCCAAGACATCGACGCCGCGGGCCTGGGCCCACCGGATGTCTTCGGGCCGGTCCACGGTCCACATGTAGGTGGGCAGCCCGTGCCCGCCGATGGCCTCCGGCTGTAGTTTGGCGCGCAGCAGGCTCAGCCCCAGCCCGGTGGGCCGAGACAGCAGAAGGTCCGGGCGGTTGACGTGGCGTTCCCAGTCTCGGCGCAGGTAGATCCGGTCTACCGGCGCGGCCAGGGCGCCTACTTTGCGGATGGCGCGGTGGCTAAAGGAAATGAGGTGCATCCGCGGGTCATCGTCCAGCCCCGCGTAGCGCAGCCGCAGCAGCACCTGTTCTTCCACCGCCGGGTTATACACCGGCGCGTGCTTGGTCTCGATGTAGAGGTGATGGCCGGTGGGCCGGACCATCTCCAGCAGCTCGTCGAGCAGCAGCGGGTGCTGGCCGGGGTGCTCCGGCCCGCCGATGTCGGCGCGCGCTACGTCGACCCAGTCCATCCGGGAGATCCGGCCGCCCCGGTCAGAGGTGCGGTCCAGCGTGGCGTCGTGAATGACCACCAGCTTGCCGTCCCGGGTGAGCCGGACGTCGCATTCGATGCCGTGGATGGGCAGCTCCAAGGCCTTGGCAAAGGCCAGGGCACTGGCCTCTGGGTACTTTCCGGAATAGCCCCGGTGGGCGACGATGTGCATGCCCTATATTGTGCGCCCCGCGGCCCTTCCGCGCACTGCGGGGAGCAAACTTTACTGGTTGAATGGGGCCATGACCGCCCGCCTGCCCAGCCTCGCCCGCCGCCTTGCGCTCCGGGCTGCCGATGCCGCCCTGGCCGGGGCGCTGGCCGGGCTAGAGGTGGCAAGCGATCTCACGCCGGGGGTGCGCATGACGGGCCGCCGGCGCCTGCCGCGCTCCATGGCCGCGGGCCTGGCCGGTGCGGAGGTGGCCACCTGGGCGGCCATCTCCCCCTCCCTCTTGCCGCGGCCGTGGTGGGTGACCGCGGCCAACGTGGCGCTGGGGCAGGCTTTAGGGCACGCGGCGGCATCGGCGGGCGCGTGGGGTCTCAAGCGCGGGCTGCGCCGGGCGGGCCGCCGGCCCCAGGACCGGGTAGGCCCCCGCCTGCGCCGGGGCGGGCACCTGGCACTTGGGGCCATCACCGTGGCCGTGACGTGGTCGACGCTGCGCAACCTGAAGGCGCAGGCCCGCCTGGTCAACCTCGCGGTGCACCGGCGCCCGCAGGCCGCCGCGCGCGGGGCTGCCGTGGGCACGCTGGGCTACGGCGCGCTGCTGCTCTTAGGCGAGGCCGCGCAGGCTGTAACCACGCAGTTCTCGCACCAGGCGCAGCGGTGGCTGCCGCGCGGCATCGCCTGGGCCTTGGCCGTGGGCGTGATGTCCGCGGGCGCCTGGGCCGCCAGCGACCTGGTGGTGTGGCGGCGCCTGCTCCACTCCGCCCGGCGGCGGGCCGCCCGGCTCAACCGTCTGGTCTATCCGGGCTCGATGATGCCGTGGGAGCCGGAGCGCACCGGCAGCCCCTGGTCGAGGGAGCCGTGGACGGCGGTGGGCTCGCAGGGCCGGGCCTTCCTCACCCGCGGGCCGCGCGCCCTCGATATCACCCGCGTCATGGAGCCGGGGGCAGGCCCGGTGCGCGAGCCCATCCGCGTCTTCGCCGGCCTGGTGCCGGGCCGCTCCCCGCACGCGGCCGCCCGCCTGGCGGTGGCGGAGCTCGAGCGCACCGGGGCCTTTAGGCGCGAAGCCATCGTGGTGCAGATGCCCGCCGGCTCCGGGTGGATCAACAACTACACGGCCAGCGCTTATGAGTTTCTCACCCGGGGCGATTGCGCCACCGTGGCCGTGCAGTATTCCTTCCTGCCCAGCGTCTTTAGCTTCGTAGTCAACCGGGCTGGCCCCGTGGAGGCCGCCGGCCTGTTGCTGCGCGCCGTGCGCGCCCGCCTCGACGCCATGGATCCGTGCGACCGGCCGGCGCTGTACTTTTCGGGCGAGTCCTTGGGCTGCTATGCGCTAGTGGAAAACTTCGAGGACGCCGAGGAACTGCTCGCGGCCTGCGATGGCGCGGTGTTTACCGGCCCGCCCCGCATGACGGCGTTTGTCCGCCGGCTGCTGCGCCGCCGCGATCGCGGCTCGCTGGAGCGCCAGCCCGTCATCGATGGCGGGCGCCACATCCGGTTCGCAGCGCACCCAGTGCACCTGGAGCGCGACTCTTTCGATGCCCCCTATGCCGAATCCTGGCAGGCCCCGCGCGTGGTCTTTGCCCAGCACGCCTCCGACCCCATCGCCTGGTGGGATCTGTCGTTGATGTGGCGGCGCCCGGACTGGCTGCGGGAGGCCACCCCGGCGGGCCTGCGCGCCGATACGTTCCGGCGGCTGCCCTGGGTGCCGGTGATCACGTGGTGGCAGGTCGCGCTCGACCAGCTGGTCTCCCTCAATGTGCCCGGCGGGCATGGCCACAACTACTTCGAGGAAACCTTCTGGTACTGGGACGCAGTCCTTACGCCCCGCTTTAGCCCGCGCCTAACCGAAGCGGAGGCCGCGCGCATGCGCGGCTTCGTCGAGCACGACCAGCAGGCCGCCCCCTCGGATTTCCGGGAACGCATCCGCACCTTCGGCGAGCGCCACCCTTGAGGCGGCATCGGCAGGCGAGCTTAGCCGCACTTGACGCCGGTGCTGTGCACCGGGCAGTAACCGTCCGGGTTCTTGTGCAGGTACTGCTGGTGCTCGTCCTCGGCCAGGAAATACTCGCCCGAGTCGGTCTCCGATAGCAGCTTGACCTCGGTGGTAATGGCGCCATAGTCGGCGGCGGCGAGATTGCCCGCATAGGCATCGACCAGCTTCTGGATCTCGGCGCGCTCGGCCTCCGTTTCGGGGTAGAACACCGAGCGGTACTGCGTGCCCACGTCGTTGCCCTGGCGGAAGCCCTGCGTGGGATCGTGGGCCTCAAGTGCGGTGACCACCAGGTCGTGCAGGCTCAGCTGCTGTGGGTCGTAGACCACCTGGACTACCTCGGCGTGGTTGGTGCGCCCGCCGCAGACGTCGAAGTAGCTGGGGTTGCGGGTAATACCGCCGGCATAGCCCACGGAGGTAGATACCACGCCGGGCAGCTGCCAGAACAGCTTCTCCGCGCCCCAAAAGCAGCCGATGCCGATGAGCAGGCTGGCCTGGCCTTCCTCCCAGGGGCCGGTAATCGGGGTGCCCAGCACCGCGTGGGGCTGCGGCTCGCGCAGCGCCGGGTAGGCGCGGTCGGGCAGTGCGCTTTCGGCATCGACGAGCTTGGGGGTGGGGCGGAACGTGAACATGGGGTTTCTCCTTTTAGGCCGCATTCGCGGGGCCGGATTTAGGTAAAGCTTTTCGTGGTTGAGCGAGGCTCTAGTGATTGATTTCTGTCATTATCGACTGACCCTTCCGGGTTGTGCGCCTTTGCTCAACCTTTAAATTCATGGCGCCGGAGTTTCGCTGATAGAGAACGGCCGTAATTAATCGTGGCAAATTTGGGCGGTCGCGCCTATCATTGGGCGGCGTACCCAAAGAAAGGATTTGCACAATGGCTGTTTATGAACTTCCCGAGCTCGACTACGCATACGACGCCCTGGAGCCGCACATCTCCGCTGAGATTATGGAGCTGCACCACTCCAAGCACCACGCCACCTACGTGGCCGGCGCTAACGCTGCTCTCGAGGCCCTCGAGGCAGAGCGCAACGGTGAGGCCAACGCGGACCGCATCCGCGCGCTGTCCAAGAACCTAGCCTTCAACCTGGGTGGCCACACCAACCACTCCATCTTCTGGAAGAACCTCTCCCCGAACGGTGGCGGCCAGCCCACCGGTGAGCTGGCTGAGGCCATCGACCGCGACTTCGGTTCCTTCGAGAAGTTCCAGGCTCACTTCAACGCCGCTGCCACCGGCCTGCAGGGCTCCGGCTGGGCCGTCCTGGGCTACGACCACATCGCCGGCCGCCTCATCATCGAGCAGCTGACCGACCAGCAGGGCAACACCTCCATCAACTTCACCCCGCTGCTGATGCTGGATATGTGGGAGCACGCCTTCTACCTCCAGTACAAGAACGTCAAGGCTGACTACGTCAAGGCAGTCTGGAACGTCTTCAACTGGGATGACGTCGCAGAGCGCTACGCTGCTGCCAAGAAGTAAATCTTCTTTCCACTCGCTTGAGGGGCCGCCCCGGGGACTAGACCAGTCCCCACCGGGTGGCCCCTTTCGCATGCCCGAACCAGCCCCTCCCTTAGAAGCAGAAGCATTAGCGGCGCTAGAGGCGCTAGCGGCGCGCGGCGATGAATTCTCGGAGATAGTCGACCGGCGGGGCGGGCGAGGCCTCCTTTCGCCACACCACGCCCAGGTCACGAAAGGCCGGCGGGTCGATGGGGCGCAGCTGGACGCCAGAGACGGCCAGGTAGGGGTCGTCCATGGGCAGCAGCGCCACGCCCAGCCCCGCGGAGACTAGGCCTGCCACCGTGGTCAGCTCCATCGACTCGAATACCAGCCGCGGGCTAAAGCCCGCCTCGCTGGCCAGCTCATCGAGCAGGGTGCGCGTGCCATATCCCGGCAGCATGCCCACCCATGGCGAGTCGGCGACGTCCGCCAGCGCTACCGGCCCGCCGCCTCCCGTGGCACCTGCCGGATAAGCCACCGCGAGCCGCTGCCGCGCCAGGTGGATCCAGCCTAGCCCGTCCACCACGGGGCGCGGGCCGACCAGCGCCAGGTCGGTCTCATCGTCGAGCACGCGGGCGATCAGCTCATTCGAGGGCCCCTGGTGCAGCTCAAACTGGACTAGGGGGTGCAGCTGCCGGTAGTCGCGCAACAGGTCCGGGACCATCCAGGTGCCCAGCGAGTGCATGAAGTCCAGGCGCACCGTGCCGCGTTCCGGGTCGAGCTGGCGGGCCACATCCGCGCAGGCGGCATCGGCAGCCGCGATCATGGCCCGGCCGTGGCCTAAGAAAGCAGCCCCTCGGGCGTTGAGGCGCAGGCCCCGGCCGTGGCGATCAAAAAGCGGCGCGCCGACCTGCCTTTCTACCCGCTGGATGCGCCGGGTCAGCGCCGACTGGGAGATGCCCAGCTCATCGGCCGCAGCACCCACGTGCCCCAGCTCGGCGGCGGCGATGAGGCCGCGCACGTCCTCGATATTCATTCGCTCTCCCCTCTCGCCCCTGGCAGGCATCTCCCCACGTATGCAGAATGTGCATCGATTTACTAACTTCTAGACATTTTACTCATCATAGGCGGTGAGGCACCCTAGAGGCCATGACCCAGAATCCCGAACCCAAGCCTGCGGCCGGCGGCGCCACGGACTCCCGGCGGGCCCGGCGCGCGACCATCGCCATGCTCTTGGTGGGCATGGCCATCTTCTCCGGCCTCTACAGCACCCAGGCGCTGCTGCCCGTGCTGGTGGCAAGCTTCGAGCTGACCTCGACGCAGGCGGCGCTGACGGTGTCTGCCGCCACCGGAGGCCTGGCGCTGTGCGTCATCCCGGCGTCGATCCTCTCCGAGCGCTTCGGGCGCGGGCGCGTGCTCCTTCTGAGCATGCTGGCCGCCGTGGCGGTGGGGCTCATCGTGCCCCTGGCGGCCACCCCGTGGCAGCTTATTGCGCTGCGTTTCGTGCAGGGCGCGGCCATGGCGGGGGCGCCGGCCACCGCCATGACCTGGCTGTCTGAGGAGCTCGACGGCGCCGCCTTACCGAAGGCCATGGGCATCTACATCGCCGGCAACTCCTGCGGCGGGTTGGTAGGCCGCCTCGTGCCGCTGGGCGTGGTGGAATTGACCTCCTGGCGCGGTGCAATCCTCGCCTGCGGCGCGGTGGGCCTGGCCTTTGCGCTGCTCGCATGGGCGCTGCTGCCCGCGCAGCGCAACTTCCGGCCGAAGGAAATCCGCTTCCGCCAGGAGGCCCGCGCGGTGCTGCGGCACTGGCGCAACGGGCGGCTAGCGATCCTCTACGTCCTGGCTTTTCTATCGATGGGCACCTTCGTGTCCTTCTATAACTTCGTCGGGTTCCGGCTCACCGGGCACTTCCATATCGCCCCGCTGCTTGCCGGCCTGGTCTTCTTGTTCTACCTCTCCGGCACGTGGTCGGCGGCGCGCGCCGGCAGCTTCATCCGCCGCTTCGGCCACCGGCGGGTCCTCCAGGGCTCCGGCGCCCTCATGGCCGCCGGGGCACTCTTTGGCGCAGGCCCGCTGCCGCTGCTCATCGGCGGCCTTGTACTCTTTACCGCCGGCTTCTTCGCGCTGCACTCCACGGCGTCGAGCTGGGTGGGCGCGATTGCCAGCCACGACCGTGCGGAGGCGTCTAGCATGTACGTCTTTTGTTATTACCTCGGCTCCTCCCTGGTGGGCGCGGCCACCGGCTGGGCCTTCGGGGTCTTGACCTGGGCGGGCTTCGTGGGGCTACTCGCGACGTTGGCGGGCCTGGCCACCTTGTTAGCCACCAAAATCTCCGACTAAAGTCGTAGATATGTCTGCCGCGTCATCTTCGCCTGCCCCCGCCCCAGGTGCCAAACCAGCCGCCGGCGCCGCCGGCCGCCCTGGTGGCCGCCCAGCCGACTCCGATAAGTGGAGCCGCCGCGCCTGGCATCGCAAGGCCGCGCGGCCAGTGAGCATCTGGATGATGGTGTTCATCATCGCCGGGCTAGCGCACATCCTCATCCCCAACTACCGGTGGGTGCTCATCCACATCTTCACCCTGGGCATTGTTACCAACGCAATCCTGGTCTGGTCGCAGCACCTCACGGAGAAGTTCGTCCAGCACCGGCTTGACGATGCCGCCCGCCCGCGCCAGGTCTACCGCATCTACACCGTCAATGTGGGCGCCATCGTCACCCTGGTGGGCAACAGCCTGGTCATCCCGTGGGTGACCATCACCGGCGCGGTAATTATCGCCGCTCTCATGGCCTGGCACTGCGTGGAGCTGCTTAGCCAGTGGCGCGGCTCGGCGGGCAAACGCTTCCGCCCGCTCGTTGCCGCCTATACCGCCTCGGCGGCGTGCCTGCCCGCCGGCGCCTTCTTCGGCGGCTGGCTGGCGCTTGATCCCGGCAACCCGCGCCTGTTGGTGGCCCACATCGCCTGCAACGTCGCCGGCTTCGTGGGCCTGGCCGCGGCCGCCTCCTTGACTGTCCTCTTCCCGGCCATCTGGCGCTCAAACGGGATCAGCAAGTACATGAACCCCGCCTTCGCCTTGCTGGTCGTCGGCGTGGTGGCCACCGCTCTCGGCGCGCTGGTCAACGTGCCCGAGGTGGGCCTGGTCATCTACACCCTAGGCTGGGTGCTCAACTGGCAGCAGTGGCTCGGCGCCGTCTCCGCGCCGAAGGCCAGCTACCCGGCCGTCTCCGCGCTCGGCGCGGTGACCTGGCTGGTACTCTCCCTGGCCTACTACACCACCGCCCACCTTTTCGACGAAGAGCCCGCGCTTCCCACCCTGGCGCTGCTGGTGGGCTTTGCGGGCCAGCTGCTCATCGGCGTGATGGCCTACCTGTTGCCCACCACCATGGGCGGCGGCCCGGCGGCCGTGCGGGCCGGCCTGGCCACGATGGGCAAGTACGGGCTGCTGCGCGCCACGCTCATCAATGGCGGGCTGCTGCTGTGGGTCGCGGGCGGGCCGTCCTGGCAGAACGTGGTCATGTCGCTGCTGTGCCTGGGCGCGCTGGCGGTGTTCCCCATCTTCATGGTCCGCGGCGTCAAGGCCCAGAAGGCCGTGCTGATGAAGACCGCAGAGGGCCCCGGAGTCGAGGCCCTCGAGCCGCGCTGGATCGAGGTCGCCTACGGCTGCGCGGTGCTGCTGGCCGTGTGGGTGATCTTCCAGCTGCTGTAGCACCTGCCGCCGGCCTGCCGGGGTTTTAAAGCAAGCCGGTGCCGGGGGCGCCGGCGCTCATCCACTCGCGCACGCGCGCGGTGGCCACGACGTCGCCCTCGTTATAGGCCAACAGGCGGGACCGAGCCGTGGCATCGCCATGCACGGCGGCCCGGCGCGCGGCCACGGAGTCCTCGCCGTCGAAGTCATCCTCCGGCCAGGCGTGCCCGGCCTCCGGGGCGACCACCTTGAGCCCCAGCCCATAAGGGCCGGCGAAGGAGGCCTTGACGTGGGCGAACATGTCCACCCACTCGGGGGAGGCTAAAAATTCCTCCATCGCGGTCAGCGTGGGCCGGCCGAAGCGCTTGGCAGACAGGCGCATCCAGTGGTTCTCCCCGTGGGCGGAATAGCAGTAGGCAGCAAACGTCTGGCCGCGCGCGTGGGCGTTGGCGCGCAGGGCCTGGAGCCACTGCCAGAACTGCCAGAAATTCTCCGCCTCCGCGGCCCCGCCCAGCGGCTGCCACGTCACAAATGGCCGGTACTGACCGGCGTGCCAGGTCCCCCACAGGTAGGCGCCCTGGTCGAGGTAGGCCTCCATGTCGATGTCAACCTCAACGTCGGCGCGCGGGACGGTGACCTCGCCGCGGCGCAGCAGCACCTCCCCGTCACGCCAGGCCGAGGCCAGGCGGGAGGGCTCGCCCAGGTCCGCGGCGATGAGCCCGCCCACCGTGTCGATGCCGCGCTCCCGAAACGGCCGGGCCTTATCCCCGCTGAGGAAGAGCGAGATGTCGTCGCGGGCCTCCAGCTGGGGCCTACACAGATCCCAGAACCGGCACGTGGCGCACTCCTTGACCCGGCGCGGCCCGGCGGGTGGAACCTGGTCCAGGGCGGCTTGCAGCGCGGGCTGATAGCGGGCGGTGTCCACGAAGAAGGCGGTGTGGCGATCCTGGCCCACCACCGCCCCGCGGCCGGAGTCCAGCCCGGACTCGGCCAGCGCGCGGGCCGCCAGGCCCAGCCGGTAGCCGTCAGCGACGTGGTGGCGCAGCCGATACGGCAGGTCCAGGGGCTCGGAGAGCCCCAGGCGGTGGGTGGGCACGCCCGGGGTGCACTGTTCCGGGTGGCGACGGGCCACCCGGTGGTTGGAGACTAAGACCGGCACATATCCGTCCACCGCCTTGAGGAGGGCATCGACAGTCACGCGCCAGCCGTGGTAGGCAAATAGCCCGCCGGTGATGAGATCCGCGCCGGTGGCCAGGGCCTCCAGGGTGGCCATCTCGTGGGCGAACTCTTCGCCCTCGGCGAAACCGAGGTCTATGCGCCGGAAATTCTTGCCGGCGGCGGGCAGGTTATCCAGGACCACGCGGCGGGCGGCCGCAAACCGACTGGCGCGCTCCTGCCCCGCCGGGGTGGCCGGAACCTCGGGGTGCGCGCGGCGCTGGACCTGCCGGAAGCGGCAGCCCACCAGATCCCCGGCCATGCGCGGCAGACTATGTTGACTCACACCTTCGAGCGTAACGGGTAGAGTTAGTGGGCGATAAACCGAAATCAGTCCCCGCACCCGCTATAGAAGTTAGGAATTTCCTCATGGCTAGCATCCTCAAGAAGTACAAGGCCCACCGCCGCGCCGCTAAGGCAGAGCTCAAGGCGGCTAAGTCCCGGGTGAAGCAGGAGGTCAAGGCCCAGTCCAAGGCGCAGCAGCGGCAGCAAAAGCTGCTGGCCAAGCAGGAGAAGATGCTCATCAAGGCCGAGGAGAAGGGCCTGAAGAACAAGCGCAAGCATGAGCAAAAGCGCGCCAAGCAGGAGCTGGCCAAGCTGCGGGAAGGCCGCTTTAATTCGGGCAACGTTAAGCGCTACGCCGGCGCCATGCGCGCGGCCCTGCCGCTGGCGCTGCCGCTCATCTACCGCGGCATCATTGCCGGCCGCGAGGCCCTGGAGAAGCGCCGTGCCGACAAGGCGGGCGTGAGCGCAGAGCAGATGGCCTCCTTCAGCGGCCACGGCGCCCCGCTGCGCGTGCGCACCGCAGGCCTACGCAACTCCCTGGAGGACACCGACCTGCCGGGCGGCTTCAAGCGTGACGTCAAGGAGCGCCTCAAGGAACTCGACGCCGCCATCGGCAACGCGGAGTTCATGACCGATCAGCAGCGCCGCCGCGTACACAACACCATTTCCAGCGATATTGACGCGGTTTCCGCCGAAATCCAATCCCGTATTCGGAACAACTAAAGCCGCCGCTAAAATAAAACCCGCCTGCATTCGCAACAGTTTTGATATCCGTTGCACTGCGGCGGGTATTATGGTTTTAGCGGCCAAAAGGCCCGCCCGCCGGAAACACCGCTATTGCTGGGCACAAGATTAACTTCATGTAAACCCTTAACCAGGAGGAAACCCTATGGCACGTCGCGCTATTACTCAGTTTTATGACGATCTGGACAATACCCTGCTTGAACAGGACAACCTGGAGGTAGTCCGCTTTTCTTTCGGCGGCAAGAACTACCTGCTGGATTTGTCGCGGGACAACGCCGCTAAATTCCGCGAAATGATGCAGCCCTACGTTGACGCCGCCCGCATTGCGCCGGAGACCGACCGCAGCCGCATCAACCAGCGCGACGTCCGCGAGTGGGCACGCACCCAGGGCATCCCGGTGGCCAAGCGCGGTAAGATCGCCGCCGAGGTCATCGAGGCCTACACCGAAGCCACGGCGCGCTAGAGCACCCCCTGCTCGCGCGCGGCGGCCACGGCCGAGGTGCGCGAGCGCACGCCCAGCTTGTCGTAGATGTGAACCAGGTGGGACTTCACGGTGGCCTCCGAGAGCATCAGGTCATGACCGATCTGGCGGTTGGACGCACCCGCCGCCACCAGCTGGAGCACCTCGAGCTCACGGGGGGTCAGCGAGGTCCGTGGCGCGCGCACGCGCGTCATGAGGCGGTCGGCCACCGTGGGCGAGAGCGCCGAGTCCCCCTCCGCCGCGGAGCGCACCGCGGCCAGAAGCTCCGCCGGCGGGGCGTCCTTGAGCAGGTAGCCCACCGCGCCGGCCTCAATCGCGCCAAGGATGTCGGCGTCGGTGTCATAGTTGGTCACCACCAGCACCTTGGGCGGGTTGGGCTGCTGGCGGATGGCCCGGGTGGCCTCCGCCCCCGTCATCACCCGGGTACCCTCCACACCGGCGCCGAAGCGCAGGTCCATGAGGATGACGTCGATACCGCCCTGGGCGGCCTGGGCGATGGCGGCCTCCGCCGTGGCGACCTCGCCCACGATCTCGATGTCGTGGGCGGATTCCACGATGGCGCGCAGCCCCATCCGTACAATCTCGTGGTCGTCGGCGAGCAGAACCTTGATCATCGCGCGTTCTCCTTTTTACCTAAGGTCGGGTCATACAAAAGTTTATAATAAGGGCACGCTAACTGAAACTGCCGCCCCCTCGCCGGGGTGAGACTCAACCGTTACCTGGCCGCCGAGCTCTTCTGCGCGCCGGCGCATCGCTGACAGCCCGATGTGCCCCAGCCCCGCCGGGCGGGCCTCCACCGCAGCTACGTCGAAGCCATTCCCATTGTCCACGACGTCCACGCGCACCTCATCTTCCCCATACGAGATGGTGATTCGCGCCCGCGTGGCTCCGGAGTGCTTCATCACGTTGCCTACCGCGCCCTGGGCCACGCGCAGCAGCATGGCCTCGACCTTCATCGGCAGCTGCCGCTCGGCGCCGTCCACGTCGACGTCGATGTCGATGTTGCCGGTGGCCCCAAAGCCTGCGGCCATGCGTTCGAGCGCGCCGCGCAGGGAGGTCTCCGCCAGCGCCGCCGGCTGCAGCGCGGCGATCATCGCGCGGGCCTCTGCGAGGTTATCGGCGGCGGTTTTGCGCGCGAGATCGATGCGCTCGCGCGCCTTGTCCGGCTGCTCCGCGTCCAGGTTGGACTCCGCGGCGTGCAGGAGCATCTGGATGGAGGACAGCCCCTGCGCCAGGGTGTCGTGAATCTCGTGGGCGATGCGCTGGCGCTCGGCGATAACGCCTGCGTTGTGTTGGGACTCCGCCAGCTGCTTCTGGGTAGCTTTGAGCTCCGCGTTGGTCTGGGCCAGCTTGACGAAGACGAAGTGGATGGCCACCGTCACCGCCGCCGAGACCGCCGGCCCCATCACGCCGCCGAAACTCAGGCCCGTGGGGATCTGGACGCCCACCGAGACCGCGGTGGCAAAGATAACCAACACCACGCCCCGCCAATCGGAGAATACCCGCAGGTAAATAAAGAACAGCGAGAACACCAGGTACATCGCCGCCGGGGCGATGAGCAGATCCATAAACCACAGCATCGTCAGCGCGGCGAGCCACGCGGATTTGGGAATGGTGTCCCACCGGTCCAGGAAGCTCCAGCCGCCGAAGTAGATCGCCGCGAACCCGCTCATCAGCAGCAGGTTGGTCACCGCCTCCTGCAGCGGCATAGTCACCGAGGTGAGGATGGCGACCGTCAGCAACAACGAGGTGAGGATGTGCACGCCCGTGCGCAGCGGCTCCAATTCGACAGTTAAGCTGGGTTTCATGCGCCACAGCTTACTTGCCCCCGCCCTGCTCATCGGCATCGCCGCCGGGGGCGTCGGGTGCGCCGGCAACCCGCCGCAGACTCCTGAGCCCGCCCCCACCTCGGCCCCAACCGATCCCGCGCCGGCGGGCGATGGCTTGCCCGCCGATGCCGCCCCGGCCGCCACCGAGTGGGTTGACTGCCCCTACCTCCAGGCCCAGGACGTGGCCGGCATCAACGGGCAGCGGGTGCTCAGCCAGGGCATCGACCCGCGGTTTGCCACCCCTGCCTGCCAGTTCTGGTCCTATGAGGACACCCCCCAGGCCACCGTCCTGGTGCGCGACCTGGGCACGGTGGAAGGCGCGCGTGCCACGGTGGACTGGGCCGCGCCTGTCGATGCCACCGAACCCGTCTCCGCCGCTGATACCGGCGGCTGGGAGGGCGGGCGCGGCATCGTCGAGCAAGCCCCCGGCGCGCCAGGGCCGGCCCCCCATGCGGTCTATGCCGTGCAAAAAGGCCCGGTGGCCGTGGTGGTCTGGAGCGACCAGGAACAGACGTTCAAGGCCCAGCGCCTGGCCGAGACCGCGATTGCCAACCTGGGATTATAGGGCCTAGACCGCGACGTCGTTATACGGCATGAGGCTAGATACCGCCGGGAACACGTAGTTCATCAGCACTACAAACACGACCACCGCCAGGATCAGCGCCTGGATGGCCTTGGCCCACCGGGGCCCGGGCAGGGCCCGCCACAATAAGCGATACATTAGTTTCCCTCCAGTACGGCGGGCGGCTGCGCGCCCTTCGGCTCGGCTGCGACCTGCATGGCGTGGATTACCATGCGCTCCGCATTAGAAAACTGCGGATGGCAGGTGGTCAGCGTGAGCAAGCCCTCGGCGGCATCGGCAGCCGCTATCTCATAACCCGGCACCGGCTCGATGACCTCGGTATCACCCGGCAGCGTGATGTGGCGCCCGGCGATGCCCTGGTACTCCGGCCGGGCCTGTTGCTCCGGGCTAAAGCAGTCCGCCTGCTCGCTGTCGATGGGAAGCACGCGGTAGGTCACCCACTCGGTGGCGGTCTCGATGACGATGGCGTCGCAGGTGCGCAGGCTGCCCAGGTCATTGAAGGGCGCGCCCTTGCCCACGCGGTGGCCGGCCACGGCGAAGTTACCCTTCTCGCCCGGCATCTGTGACTCCGAGTAGCGGCCCGGGCCGCGCAGCAGGTCGTCCTCGTCGGTTCCCTCGACCACGGCGAACTGGAAGTCCGAGCCGAAGGCCGGGATGTATAACTTGGCGAAGGCCTCGCCCGGCTGCACCCCGCGGGCCTGCCGCGGGTTGGCCCACTCCTCCTCGAGGTTGGCGCTGGCCTCCTGTTGGAGCTTGCCGGATTCGATATTGGTCCAATAGGCCTCATAGAATGCGAAAAGTAAAAGCACCGCGCCTACGGTCAGCAACACCTCCCCCGCTGCATGGGAGAAACTCAGCCTGGTTTGTGCCATAGCCGAGAAGTTTAGTGTCTGTAGTGTAGAAGTGCCCCATCCCCAGCTAGAAAGTCCCTGCCGCTGTGATTGATACCTTCGTTTATCCAGTCTCTGCCATCATGAAATTCTGGCACTGGGTAGTAGGGCCCTTCATCGACAACTCGGCGGCGTGGCTGGTGAGCCTGGCGCTGCTGGTGCTTACCGTGCGCGGGCTCATCGCCCCGCTCAACTGGTTCTCGGTGCGCTCGGGTCGCGTCGGCGCGCTGATCCGCCCGGAGCAGACCCGCCTGCGGGAGGCCCGCCAAAAATCCGAGGACCCCGAGGAAATCGCCGAGCTGATGCTCAAGGAGCAGGCGCTGCAGAAGCAGTACAACTTCAACCCGGCGCTGGGCTGCCTCCCGCCGCTCATCATGATGCCCTTCTTCCTGGGTCTGTACCAGGTGGTGCTGCGCATGGCCCGGTATGGCGATGACATCGCCTCCATCGGCGTGCTCAACCGAGCGGACATCGAGTCCTTCCAGGCCACCCAGATCAACGGCGTGTCCATCTCGGCCCTGGCGCGCGATCACCAGGAGCTGGTCACCCCGGTGCTGGCGCTGGCCATCTTGTTTACCATCCTGAACTTGCTCATTAGCCTCTACCGCACCTACGTGACCCTGCAGTTCGATCAGAAGATCGGGCGGCGAACGTTCTGGTTCATGTGTGCAATGCTCTTCTTTGTCCCGTGGCTATTGTGGAACGCCGCCACCGTGGGGCCCGTGCCCGTGGCCGTGATCTTCTACTGGGGCGGCACCTACCTCTTCACGCTGGTGCAGACGCTAGTCTGCGAGGTCCTGCTGCGCCGCCGCTACCCCCTTACTGAGGATGTGCGTCAGTTCCACCGCGAGGGCATCGCCCGCTGGCGTGACAAGGCCGGCAAGCGCGAGGAGAAAGCCCGCAAGCGGGCCGAGAAGAAGGAGCGCCGGAACGAGTCCCCCGAGGCCAAGGCCGAGCGCAAAGAAAAGCACGCCGCCCGCATGGAAATCGAAAAGCAGGCCCGTGCGATTGTGCGTGAGCGCCGCGCCACCGAAAAGCGCCCAAGCATAAGCTCGGACGGCGCCGCGGAGGACGCGGACTCAAACTAGATGGAGTAATCCGCCGGGGGCTCGGCCAGCAGCTGGGAGGCCATCTCGCGCGAGGTGCGCAGCGGCTCCACCTCATGCTGCAGGCGCGCCCCCGCCAGCCCGCCGTCGAGCAGAATGAGCAGCTGGCTGGCCTGATCCTGGGAGGGGTAGCCGTTGCGCTTGGTCAGGATGTCCGTCATGGTGGTGTGCATCCAGTGCCGGTGGGCCTTACACGCGGCCACGATGCCGTGCTCCTGGTCGGTCTCCGGGCGCGGGTACTCCCCGGCCGCGTTGAGGAAGTGGGATCCGCGGTATTCCATCCCCGGCTGGTCCGCGATGGCCTTGTCGAAGAAGCCCAGGACCTGCACCTCCGGCGACTTGCCCTCTACGAGCGCAGCCCATTCGGCGCGGTACTTCTCATCCAGATTCTCAATGTAGGCGATGACCAGGGCGTCCTTGGAGCCGAAGAGCGAGTACAAGGAGGCCTTGGCCACGTCGGCCTCGCGCAGGATGCGGTCGATGCCAATGACGCGGATACCCTCGGTGGTAAACAGCGAGGTGGCCGACTCCAGAAGACGGCTGCGCGGGCTGGGCCTATTGCGGCGTGACTTCTTCTGGGGCGTGCTCACGGGACTCCTTCGCGTCATGGGGACCCCAAACGGGGATTAACGGCTCATCTACACAATATAGACAAACCGGTATGTTCTACGCGAATTAAATGCGACTGAGCGCCGGGTTCGTACCCTTTCGGTACCAACCCGGCGCTTTAGAAAGTGCCCTTAGCGGCCCTGGGGCCGCCTCGCGTTACACGCGAATTACTCGGCGTTGGACTTGCCGCGGATAAGGCCCCAGCCCCACAGCAGCACCACGGCACCAATGACTGCGGTGACAATGGACATGAGCATCCCGTTATTGCCCTCGATGCCGACGAGGGACAGCAGCCAGCCACCGATGACGGCGCCGACGATGCCGACGATCAGGTTGGTCAGCAGGCCGTGATCCTTCTTCATAATCTTCTCAGCGATCCAACCGGCGATGATGCCGACGACGATCCAGCCAATAAAGCCCATGGTGTTACTCCTTCTAATGTTCTTCTAATGTGTAATCCCCATGATGCCCCCAAAAAGGCAAAAAGTCGATGAGGAGACAGCATCGTTACTGAATCCTCACCGACTCGTTAGGCAAATGCAATAAACCCGGGCCTAAACGGGCAAGTTTTTACTCGGAATCCGGGCGCACCACCATCATCGGGCAGGGCGCGGACTGGAGCAGCGCGCGGGACGTGGAGCCCAGCAGCATGCCCTTGAAGCCACCACGGCCGTGGGAGCCAACCACGAGGAGCTGCGCGCCCTCAGCGGCATCGGACAGCGCACGCACCGGGCGGTCGCGAGCAATAATCTTCTTGACCGGCACGTCCGGGAACTCCTCCTGGAAGGCCTGCAGGCGCTCGCTCAACAGCGCGCCCTGCTCCTTTTCCACCTCTGCCCACTCGGTCTGTGCGGCGGACAGGCCAGCCAGGGAGGCCTGCACCTGCATGTCCATCCAGGTGTGGATGGCAATGAGCTCCGCGCCGCGGGCGTGGGCCTCAGCGAAGGCGTAGTGCGTTGCCTTCTGGGAGATCTCGGAGCCATCCACGCCAACGACGACGGGGCCGTACTTGGTGGATTCGGTAACCTGATTATCCTCGCGCACGACGACGACCGGGCACGCCGCGTGGGAGACCACGGAGGCGGACACAGAACCCATCACCATGCCGGACAGGCCGCCCATACCGCGGGAGCCCATGACGATCATGGTGACGTCATGCGACATCTCCAGCAGCATGTCAATCGGGGAGCCTTCCGCCACCGTGTGGCCGATCTTCAGCTCCGGTGCGACCTCGTGGGCCACGGCGCGGGCCTGCTCGATCTTCTCCAGGGACTCCGCCTGCAGATCATCGAAAAGCTCCTTCGGCGGAACCATACCTTCCGCGTATAGGAACTGCGGGATGGTATAGCTGGAGGCAATGCGAAGCGGAATCCCCCGCTTCATCGCCGTGTTAGCGGCCCACCGAACAGCGTTCTTAGAAGCTTCCGAACCGTCTACTGCGACAACGACAATGTCTTCCTTAGCCATGAGTTCATCCTTTCGAAGTGGTCATTACCTATTCAAGTCTACCGTGCAACTGCCGCGTGGGTACCTAGTTAAGTACAGATTCGGGGGTAACCTGCGCCGCCCCCGAGTTAGCGGGGAACAGCACCATATAGACGAACTCAAGAACTTGTGCGATCACGGCACCGATACCATGGGAAAAGAACTCAACAACCGGAGTCAGAAGGGCATTAAAATCCATGGGAGAAAGAATAATACATCCGCGAAAAGGATTCATCCCTTTACCTATTCGCGATGGCCTTAATCCCACCCGTGCGCGGGTGCCCGTGCCCGATCTCACCGCCTGGGACTTCGTCTGGCACCTCATCTCCACCCAACGCCACCGCCACCCGGACGACGATGAGGCCGCCCTGCAGCGTCGCTTCGACGCCGGCGAGATCGTCCTACGCGACGGCACGGTCCTCCGTCCCGATTCGCCCCTGAAGCTCGGCCACGACGTCTACTTCTACCGGATGCCCGCGCCTGAGACTCCCGTGCCCTATAAGATCCGCATTGTCTATGAGGATCAGGACATCCTCATTGCCGATAAGCCCCCGTTCATGGCAACCATGCCGCGCGCCCGGCACATCACAGAAACCGCTACTGTCCGGCTCCGGCGCCTAACCGGCAACAGCGACCTCACCCCGGCCCACCGCCTGGATCGTCTAACCTCCGGACTATTGCTATTTACCAAGCGCCGGGAGATCCGCGGCGCCTACCAGACACTCTTTGCGCGCAGGGAAGTCCATAAGACCTACCGGGCTATCGCACCCATCAAGGACTTCGAGACCCCTCTGGTCTGGTCCAACCGCATGGAAAAAGTCCCCGGGCACATCCAGGGCTCTATCGTCGACGCCGCCCCCTCCGAGCACAACGCAGTCACCCTGCTGCGCTCAGTAGACCGCCTTAGCCACGAGGAAGAGGCGAGCCTAAACCTCACCCACGGCCCTCGGCCCCCGCTCGCCAGCTATACCTTGGAGCCGGCCACCGGGAAGACCCATCAGCTGCGGCTCCACATGTTGGCTGCAGGAGTGCCCATCCTGGGTGATCCGGTGTACCCGGTGATCTTTCCCGAGGACGCAGAGGACTTCTCTGTGCCTCTGCGGCTGCGCGCCGAAGTGCTGTCGTTCCGGGATCCTCTCAGCGGTGCCAAGCGCGAGTTTATGGCCCCGCCAGGCTTTGACACTTATGGCATTTAGGGCCTGACTGGGCCCTCTTGTGCTCTGACGGCGGGTGCTGGTTGGGGTACCAGTAAAGGGGGACTATCCGGGTAGGCGTTCAGGGTCTTGTCGGTTGATGTCCCTTTTGTGGTCCCCCTTTTCGTGGTCTCC
>CAVFKS010000009.1:0-35501 GCA_963623015.1 Clostridia bacterium | reverse complement strand
CTTTAGTCTGCAAGGCATGGAAACACTGATGGCACTCGCGAAGGCCCACCAGCCCGGCATGGACGCAGTCCTTGCCGCCGGTGAGCTGAGCCTGGGCCAGCTACAAAAGCTGGGCTTCGCCCCGGAGCTGGCCCGGCGCCTGCACACCATCTCCCGACCCTACTCCGGCCCCTGCTCCAACTCCGCCAAGCGGAAAGCCGCCATCGCCGCCGCGAAGGACAACGGGCTCACCCTGGACGCCATCGACCTGATCGAGAAATACGCCCGCCGCGCAGCAGGCGAAAACAAGGCCTGGGACATCCGCCTAGAGCTAGCCAAACTGCCAAACTCCCAGAAAATCAAAGCCCGCGGGCAACAACTCACCAAGCAACCCCCGCCCGACCCGGAGCCCGGCGTGAAAATCACCCGGCGGGACGGGCGCAACTGGTCGATGAACATCACCGCCCCCTCGGATGTCATCTCCAAGTTGGAAAAGGTAGGCAAGACCCCCGAAGCACTACAGGAGGCGCTGACCAAGGGAGGGTTGCGGGAGACGATTGTCACCAACGTGATTGTCACCCCCACCGACCTGGCCGCCATCGAGGCCGGCCGCGGGGACGAGGTGCGCGTCCACTCCACCGACGGAGCCTGGCGCACCGGCGCCCAACTAGCCCAAGAACTCTCCGCCGACGCCTTGGATAGCCTGCGGGTCATCCTGCAGACCCCAGCCGGCATCGGCGTCAACACGTACCGCTTGGTCCCCGAGGAAGGCACCATCGACGGCGGCAACGCCCGCCACGCCAATAAGAAACAACGGCTGATGGCCTCGGTGGAGTCACCCACGTGCGCGATGAAGGGCTGCAACCGGCCGGCAGAGCACTCGCAGGCCCATCACCTGGCCGCCTGGAAGAACGGCGGGCGCACCATAGCACCAAATCTGTGCATGCTGTGTCCCTTCCACAACGGTAGAAACGACGACGACCCCGACACCTTCCTCTACGGAAGGATGGTCAGAGTCAAAGGCAGACTGGCATGGCAGTCACCATTCGGCAGGCTCGTCTTCTGCCGCGAAGCCCCATCACCCGGAGCTAGAGAACCAGAATGGCGGCTGGCGCCAGCATACCCAGCCGCGACCACAACGCCCCACACCGGTTAGGGACCCCCGCACCGAAACGACCCGCCCCGGCGGGCGCTTCGGCGTGCGGTCATGTAGCAAACGTGTGTCTGCTCGGCGTGCCCGCGGCAAAAACGACTTAACCCCGCCGACCAATCCCAACGAGGTGGGATGACGGCGGGGGTGTCACAAAGTAAACGCTGTTGAAAACCCTGCTACAAAAATTTAGCGAGCGGTGAAAGGCAGGAGAGCCATTTCACGAGCGTTCTTCACGGCGGTCGCAACCTCGCGCTGCTGGCGCGGGGTCAGGCCGGTGACGCGGCGGGAACGGATCTTGCCGCGGTCGGAGATGAACATACGAAGGGTCTTGAGATCCTTGTAGTCAACCTTCTCGATGCCCTCAGCCTTCAGCGGGTTCTTCTTCGGGCGGCGGGACTGTTCCATACGGAACTTCTTTGCGTTATTGCGCTTCATAGCCATAATGCAACTACCTCTTTACCAGCTGGACTTACGGACGCCCGGCAGCTCACCACGGTGAGCCATGCCACGCATGCGGACACGGGACAGGCCGAACTTACGGAGGTAACCGCGCGGACGCCCATCGGCGGAGTCGCGGTTACGGATGCGGGAACGGGAGGCATCGCGCGGCTGACGGTTCAGCTCGAACTGTGCGTCCAAACGATCCTCATCGGAAGTGTTCGGGTTCTTGATGATTGCCTTGAGCTCAGCGCGACGCTCCGCGTAGCGGGCGACGATTTCCTTGCGCTGCTCGTTCTTCGCAATCTTGGACTTCTTAGCCATAGATTAACGCTCCTCGCGGAATTCGACGTGCTTACGGACGATCGGATCGAACTTCATCAGTGTGATGCGATCCGGGTTGTTGCGCTTGTTCTTACGGGTGACGTAGGTGTAACCGGTGCCAGCCGTAGACTTCAGCTTGATGATCGGGCGAATATCGTTTCGTGCCATCTTTAGATCTTCTCCCCACGTGCGCGGATCTTGGCAACGACGGACTCGATGCCGTCACGGTCAATGATCTTGATGCCCTTGGTAGAAACGGTCAGGGTGATGGTGCGGCCCTCAGAGGGCAGGAAGTAGCGACGACGCTGCACGTTGGGGTTCCAACGGCGCGACGTGCGGCGGTGCGAGTGCGAGACCTGCTTGCCGAATTGCGGCTTGCGGCCCGTGACCTGGCAAATAGCCGACATGGGTTCTCTTTTCTCCTAGACGCCAATCGCTTCGGTGGCCGGGCTGGCAAACCTTCGTCCGCGTGAGGGGCGGAGCGCTCAAAAGTGAGGGTGAGCGGCGGATTTGCCGGCTGTGACCGCCAAAAGGCGCGGCGTTATTCGTACAATGTGACAACAGCAAGGGAAAATATTACATGCTCGGGCCGCAAATTCCTAATTCCGCCCGCGCCACCCTTCCCGCACCCCAGGCTGCCGATGCCCCTTCCGGCACCGCCGGTGATTTCCCTTGCTGGTGGCCTACCTGTATGATTGTCCGAGTTGTTGACGCGCGCCTGCGTCGATCCCGGCTGGCCGGGGCATCGCCAGGCTTCAGCGGCAACTCGCCTAAGACAAGTTTAATCCCAACTCGGGCACGATCCCCGCCGGCGGAGCTGAACCAAGCCCGCGCGCTGCGGAGAACCGACCCGTAGTTCAACCCTGAGGGAATTTAAGTATGAAGAAGGATATCCACCCGGATTACCACCCGGTGGTCTTTCAGGACGCCGGCACCGGCACCCAGTTCCTGACAAAGTCCACCGCCACCTCTGCACGCACCGTGCAGTGGGAGGATGGCAATGAGTACCCGCTCATAGTCGTTGACGTGACCGCCGAGTCGCACCCGTTCTGGACCGGTGCACAGCGCGTCATGGACACCGCCGGCCGCGTTGAGAAGTTCAACCAGCGCTTCGGTGGCATGGCCCGTCGTCGCAAGAAGAACGCGTAAGGAGGATAGTTAGAAAATGGCAACTCCTAAGTTTAAGAAGTCGCGCGCGAACACCCACTCCCGTCGTTCGCAGTGGAAGGCTGACAACGTCGCCCTCCAGGAAGTCAAGATCGATGGCCAGACCGTGCGCATCCCGCGCCGCCTGGTCAAGGCCGCCAAGCTCGGCCTGGTCGACGTCGAGCAGTTCTAAGAACTAGCCGCACCGCAACCCCTTCGCTTTCTTGTTGGCGAGGGGGTATTCGCGTCTTTGGGCAACCGTGGCTGCTGCTAGGGTTATAGGCGAAAATTTTTCCGCCGGGAAGAAGGAGCACCCATGGCCCTACATCAGTCGCTGCTGGATTTGAGCGAGCTTGCCCCGCGCTGCGAGTCCCCGGCCACGGCCCGCGGCCTGCTGGAAGAGTCTCAGGATCTGCTGTGCAACGCGCTCGACCATCGCGAAAGCGAGGTCCAGCTGGCCGCGTGGTTCTCGCGGCTCGTCACTGACATTGTGCGCTCCCCCGCCATCGCCAGCCCGGTGCGGCTGACGGGGTCTGTGGCAACTGGCGATGCCACGGCCACCAGCCGCATCTGCTGGCTCGGCGAGGATGCCCGCTTGGAAGAACTCTTGTGCAGCTCGGGGCTGGACGCCGGCCCGGCGGCAGAGGGAATTGCCGAGCGTATCGATGCCGGGCTGCCCATCGGGCCCGCCGGTGAGGAGACCCTGCTGGAGGCGGCCTTGAGCCAGCGCCCGCCCGCCCTGCAGTTGCACCATGGGCTGCCCGACCGCAACCAGCCCGTCGACGTGCACGCTCACCTGCTCGATCCCATCCAGGCCATCGCCCGTTGGGCCGCCCCCGCCCCGCGCCCGGCGCTCGACCGCCTGGCCCTGGCCCAGGAGAGGCAGCTGTTGCTCCCCGAGGAGACGCAGTCGTTGTCACTGGCATGGGGCACCGGGCTGGCACTGGAGATGCGCGCGTGGCGCGACCACGTTGACTCCACCCAGCTGACGTTCGGGGACCTGCCGGCGCTGGATCGCACCGCTTATGGTTCGGCCTGCCGCCTGGTGGCAGAGGCCTTCGATTCGCTTCACGCCCGTCGTTCCTAAAACGCTTCACCGCTCGTATATGGTGGATATGTTAGAAGGCAGGTCACTGCCAGTTTTCTTCCTCCCCCACCCCATCTGCTCGAAAGGAGGCGACAGCCATGGCTGGAGCCGTAGGTAGGCCGCGCAAGAATAGCCCGCGTCGCCGCGGAAGTACCGCGCGCGAAGAGATTCTCGACGCCTCCGCAGAGCTGTTTACCACCCAGGGGTTTGCGTCTACCTCGACGCACCAGATCGCCGAGGCCGTGGGCATCCGTCAGGCCTCTTTGTACTACCACTTCCCTTCCAAGACGGAAATCTTCCTCACGCTGCTCAATTCCACCATCGAGCCTTCCCTGGGGCTGGCAGAAGAGCTGGACAATTCCTCCGCTTCGGCGGAGCAGCGCCTGTGGGCCCTGGTGGCCGCGGAATCCCGCCTGCTGTTGACCTCCGGGTGGAACGTGGGCCGCCTCTACCAGCTGCCGGTGGCCAAGTCTGAGGAGTTCTCTGACTACCACGAGGCTCGCGATGGGCTGCGGGAGTATTTCCGCAACTTCGCCGCGGCGATCGTGGGCAAGGATGACCCGCGCGTGGAGCTGCCGTTCCACATCGCGCTGTCGGTCATCGAGATGCGCCCCAATAATGGCACCCCGCCCTATATCGCGGCCCAGTCCATCCCCGACACCGCCTGTATGCTTGCCGATGCCGTCCTGGCTGTCCTCGGCGCTACGGCTCCGGAGGACCGCTACCCGACCACCTTGGAGCTGCTGAAGAACCGCAACGACGCCATCCCCACCGCCACCGGACACCACGCCTAGATCGCAAAAGCGGCGCCGCAGAAGAATGCGGCGCCGCTTGTGCGTGTCTTTAGTGGAAGAAGTGGCGGGTGCCAGTCAGGTACATCGTGATGCCGGCCTCTTGGGCGGCGGCGATGACCTCTTCGTCGCGGATAGACCCGCCGGGCTGGACGACGGCCTTAACGCCGGCATCGATGAGCACCTGCAGGCCGTCCGGGAACGGGAAGAAGGCATCGGACGCGGCGAAGGAGCCGCGGGCGCGCTCAGCGCCGTCCTCGGCTAGGGTGTTCGCGCGTTCGACGGCCAGCTTGGCCGAATCCACGCGGTTGACCTGGCCCATGCCAACGCCCACGGTGCCGTTGTCGCGGGCGAGCAGGATGGCATTGGACTTCACGGCGCGCACCGAACGCCACGCGAACTCGAGCTGCTCCAACTCCTCGGCGCCAAGGGCCTCGCCCGCGGCGAGGGTCCAGTTCTCGGGGCGGTCGCCTTCCGCCTGGTAGGAGTCGGGCTCCTGGGTGAGCACGCCACCGGAGATGAACTTGCGCTCTACCTGCGGGGCCTCGTACTCGGCCTGGAGGATGCGCAGGTTCTTCTTCTCCTTGAGCACCTCGATGGCGCCGTCCTCGTAAGAGGGAGCCACGATAACTTCGGCGAAGATGTCCTTGACCTGCTCGGCCATCTCGACGCTGACCTCACGGTTGACGGCGATGACGCCACCGAAAGCCGACATCGGGTCGCAGGCGTGGGCGGCGCGGTGAGCCGCAGCGATGGATTCGTCAGACACCGCAATCCCGCAGGGGTTGGCGTGCTTGATGATCGCCACGCAGGGGCGCTCGTGGTCCCAGGCGGCGCGCCAGGCGGCGTCGGCGTCCTGGTAGTTGTTGTAGCTCATCTCCTTGCCACCGAACTGCTTCGCGTTGGCCAGGCCGGTGGTGCCGATGCGGGTAACGGTGGCGGACTGGTGGGAGTTCTCGCCGTAACGCAGCGGGGTGGTCTCCTCGCCCTCGCGGAGCTGGTCGACGAACCAGGCGGAGACGGCGGCATCGTAGTCCGCGGTGTGCAGGAAGGCATCGCGAGCCAGGGCTCGGCGCTGCTCCAGGCTAAAGCCGCCGTGGGCGACGGCCTCGGCCACCTCGCCGTAGCGGGCCGGGTCCACCACGACGGCGACGGACGGGTGGTTCTTCGCGGCGGCGCGCACCATGGACGGGCCTCCGATGTCGATCTGCTCGACGCAGCCATCAAAGTCCGCGCCGGAGGCAACGGTCTCCCGGAACGGGTACAGGTTGACCACGACTAGCTGGAAGGCATCGACGCCCAGCTCCTCGAGCTGCGCGAGGTGCTCCGGCTTGCGGGTATCGGCCAGGATGCCCGCGTGGACCTTCGGGTGGAGGGTCTTCACACGGCCCTCGAGGCACTCCGGGAAGCCGGTGAGCTCTTCAACGGGCGTGACCTTGATGCCCTGGGCGGCAATCTTGGCCGCCGTGGATCCCGTGGACACGATTTCCACCCCAGCCGCGTCGAGAGCCGCGGCCAGTTCCTCGAGTCCAGTCTTGTCATAAACGCTGATGAGTGCTCGCTTGATCTGCTTGAGCTCAGTCATGATGGTCGGTGTACTTCCTTCATTAAAGAGTGATTTCGAGTTTGCCTTCTGCAACGCGCGCGGCCTTTAAGACCTCTACGATGAGTTGGCGCTCAACTTCCTTGATGCGCTCGTGCAGGCTGGCCTCCGTGTCGTCGGCAAGCACGGACACTGGCCGCTGCGCGATGATGGAGCCAGTGTCTACACCAGCGTCAATGAAATGGACGGTGGATCCTGTGACCTTCACCCCGTACGCCAGGGCGTCGCGCACCCCGTGTGCGCCCGGGAAGGACGGCAGCAGCGCCGGGTGGGTGTTGATGGTGCGACCCTCGAACTCCGCGAGGAAGGGCGCGCCTAACACGCGCATAAAACCGGCAGAAACCACCGCGTCGGGCCGCCCCACGGCGGCCACCAGACGGTGGTTCCATTCTTCTCGCTCTTCCGGCGTGCGGCCGGCTAAGGGCACAACCTCGGCCGGAATACCCGCGGTGCGCGCGCGCTCGATGCCCTGACAGTCGACATCCGCGACGACCTTGCCGACGCGATATTCTGCGCCCTGGTTATCGAGGATGTTCTGCAACAACGAACCCGTACCGGAGACCAATACGACTACTTCTAAAGGCTGGCGAGGTGAAGTCACCTCACACAGCATAGTCACGGGTCCCGGTTTTCGTTATGCTTTGCTAATTTTCTTTGTTCGGGCTCTCTGCGCCTACCTCTTCCGGCCCTTCTTCTTCGGATTCTTCCGCCTGACCGTCATCTTCAGCAGTGCCGGCGGCCTCGGCCTCAGGTTCCTCGGTCTCAGGCTCCTCTGCCTCAGGTTCCTCTGCCTCAGGCTTCTCAACGTCAGGCTCGGCGATTGGTTGCGCGGGGCCTTCATCCGTGGTGCCGACAGTATCCTCGGGCTCTGCGGCAGACTCGGCGGCCTCGGTGTCCGCCGCTTTTTCTGTAGCGGCGGTGTCCGCGTCGACGACCTCGCCGTCCACGACACCTTCTAGGTCATAGACCTCGGCTTCGGGCTCGGGGGCATCGGCAGGCTCGGGCACCGGCTCAGGTTCAAGCTCGGGGACACCTGCTCGCGCGCGGCGCGCGGCCCACGCCAGGCCCGCAGCGATGGCCAAGCCCGGGACCGCCACCCACGCAAACACCAGGGCGACCGCCAGCCACAGTGTGGGGCCGGAGAACCCGAAGTAGCCCAACTCGCCTGAGACGAAGAAGACCAGGATGGCGCTAAACAGGCCCGCCCACCCGGCGGTGGCCAGCACTTGGCCGGCCCCGGCCCGCGCGCGCCACTGCACCGCGATAGCGGCAGCCGCCGGCACCACCATCAGCCCCACGGCCCAGGGGGCCACCGCTCCCGGGATAACACCGAGCAACGGCACCGGCGGCAGCGGGACCAAGTGAATATCAAAAAGGCTCACGCTTGCCCCGCCCGCCACGAAGTCCGCGCCGGCGAGCACCGCCGCCGCCGCAATGACGGCATTGGGCAGGTAGGCCAGGCTGATCAGAACAAGACCCGTCACTCCCCCAGCGCCCAGCTGCGGATAGGCCCCAATCAACTGCTCCTGCCGGTCCCACCCGGCGGCAAAGAGGACCACCAGCACAACGGCCCCCGCGGCCGCGAGTAGGCCGAGGAAGCGCAGGGCCGCCAGGGCGGCATCGACAGCGTAGGTAGGAACGTTGTAGCGGCGGGCCAGGGCGCGCCACAGCCGCGGCCCCATCCCCACGGCCATGGCGGACAGGTGCAGCAGCACCACCCGCGCCAGCGTCAGCGGCAGGCCCGGCGGCGCGACGTCATAGACCCGGCCGGCGTCCCACAGCATGCCGGCGGCAATCAGGGTGAGGATGAGAGGAATACCTAGCACCCAGCCGACCAGGATGAGGAGATCGCGCACGCTGACCCGCTTGCGGATGGCCGCGTGGACGCGGTAGGCCACGAAGGTAAAGAGCATTATGGCGGGCAGCAGCGGCACCATCGAGAGGGAAATTCCGCCCGCGTTGACCGGCGCGAGGTTCATCACCATCCAGGACTCGGCGATGATGGTGGGCAACCAGGCCAGCGGCTGGCCGGCCAGGAGTACGGAAGCCAGCGCCACGACCACGATGAGAGCCACCGCCGTGCCATTGGGCACCGCGATGACGCCGAACATGTGCTTGATGCGCCCCTTGAGGCTCATGTCGGGGACTTTGCGAGAGGCGTCGGCGCGCTCCTTCATCCGGCTGGCGATGCGGGTGGCAGCCCCCTTCGAGCCTTTCGATGCCCGTGCGTCCACGCGGGCAGTACCGGCGGGCGGGGAGGCTGGTGCGCTGGCGCGCCCGCGCGTGGATCCGCGGCGACGCGAGGAAGGACTGGTGTTTCTACTCATCGCCTATCAACTTAGCCACGCGGGTGGACAAACCTCGGGCGGCGCGGCGATCTAAGCCCGCGGCTTATAAAACTCATGGACCAACGGGGCTACTGTTACTCTTGCGCCTATTGTGGGGCGCCTGACTGATATCTCTAAAAGAAAGACGCGAATAGGTTGCCCCACCGCCGTCGAGACGCTATTGTTATCGTTCGTTGGTAACAAGAAGGTCACAATACTGTAACCGTCCGAGACCAGACTTATACGTAGTCCACCCGCCCCTCCGGGCCCTCCGGTTACACGTTGAGACAAAGAAGGAAGACGCACATGCGAAGCAAGTCCGAGCGTAGCGCAGGCCGCCACCGTAAAATCAGCACCGCACAGTCCACCAAGGGCCGCGTAGCACTGCTTACCGTTGCTGCCGGCGCCGTCTCCACCGCTGGCGTCTCCGGTGCGGCCGCCGCCCAGATGCAAGGCGCCCCCGAGGAGACCATGAAGGCCCAGTCCCTGAATTTCAACCTGGCCTCTGATTCCGATCCGCTTTCCGAGGTCGAGGCCGGCATGGATGAGGCCATCGATGACGCCGTTGCCACCGCCCCGCAGATCCTGGCTATTACCGAGGATAAGCCGGTAGACAACTTGGGCGAACAGCTGGGCAAGGCCATCGAGGCCTCCGCCGCTCGCGCCGCTGCTGATCTCGCGGCCCGCGCCCCCTCCATCATCAAGCCGGCCGAGGGCGCTCTCACCTCTGGCTTTGGCCCGCGCTGGGGCAGCTTCCACTACGGCGTTGACATCGCCAACGCAGAGGGCACCCCGATCGTGGCGGTCATGGACGGCACCGTCATCGACTCCGGCCCGGCCTCCGGCTACGGCCAGTGGATCCGCATCCGCCACGAGGACGGTTCCGTCTCCGTCTACGGCCACATGTCCACACTGGATGTCGCCGTGGGCGAGCACGTCACTGCGGGCCAGAAGATCGCCGGCATGGGCTCCCTGGGTTTTTCCACCGGCACGCACCTGCACTTTGAGATCCACCCCGATGGCACCACGCCCGTCGATCCTGCCGGCTGGCTGGCCGAGCGCGGCATCAATCTCTAAACCATTTTCTTCGGCGCTACTTAGAGCGCTCTAGACTTAAGCCCTCTGGTTTTCCAGGGGGCTTTGGCGATCCCACCGCGCGATTTCGGCCCGAAACTCTTGACCACCAGTTGGTTACCCGGTAATCTCACACTTGAGGTTACCCAGTAACCCACGCCCGGAATCTATCCCCCGGCTTCGTGAAGGATTTCTTCCCCATGTCAGTAAAACACTCCCTCCTCGCCCTGCTGAGCGATGCCCCTGCCACGGCCAGCGCACTGCAGCAGGCCTTCGCCGACTACATGCAGGGACTCTGGCCCCTCAACATCGGCCAGGTCTCCCAGACGCTCGCCCGTCTCCACCGCGATGGCCTCATCGAAGACGCCGGCACCACCACCGGCCCCACCGGCCGCAAGGCCGAGCTCTACTCCATCACCCAGGCCGGCCGCGAAGAGCTGGCCCAGTGGTGGAATTCCGCCACCCACCGGCCAGCAAATGACCGCGACGAGCTCGTGATGAAGGTGGCTATCGCAGCCATACGCTGCGAAGTAGACGTCATCGAGATCCTCGATGCCCAACGCTTTGCCGCCCTGCGCTCGCTGCGCGAACTCACAGCCGCCACCCGGGACCTGCCACAGACCCGCTGCGCGGAGGGGCTGGCCGCCGAGCGGCGCATCTTCGAGCTCGAAGGGCAACTGCGCTGGCTCGACCGCGTCGAAGCTCTTTCTTCCCCTCAACCCCCTCACCCGGCAAGCAAGGAGGCCTAAAGCACCATGGCTCACTCTCCCCTAGAACTAGACCGCATCACGTGCGTCTTCGGCGAAGGCGCCCGACAGGTCACGGCCCTCGATGCCGCCAGCCTCGCCCTCGCCCCTGGCGAACTAGTCGCCGTGATGGGCCCCTCGGGCGCCGGCAAGTCCACCCTGCTCAACGTCGCGGGCCTCCTCCAGCGCCCCACCTCGGGCTGCGTGCTCATCGATGGCGAGGATGCCGCCCGGTTTTCCGCCTCCCGCGCAGCGCAGCTGCGCCGCACCCACCTGGGTTTCGTGTTCCAACACTTCAACTTGGTCTCCACCCTGACCGTGGGCGAAAACGTGACCCTGCCGCTAGAGCTCGGCGGGGCCTCCCGCGCCGAGTGCACCGATGCCGCCGAGCAAGCCCTGGCCGAAGTCGGCCTCGACGGCCTAGCCGAACGCTTCCCCTCGGATATCTCCGGCGGGCAGGCCCAGCGCGTGGCCATCGCCCGAGCCCTGATTGGCCCGCGCAAGGTCCTGCTCGCAGATGAGCCCACGGGCGCCCTCGACACCGCCACGGGCGAGGAGGTCATGGGCGTGCTACGCAAGCGCATCGACGCCGGGGCCTGCGGCCTCATCGTCACCCACGAACCCCGCTTTGCCGCCTGGGCCGACCGCGTCATCATGGTGCGCGACGGCCGCGTCGGCGGCGAGGGGGCATCGGCAAGCAAAGGTCAGGAGGCCTAGATGTTTCGCGGAATAATCGCTGCCACGCGCCCCACCCGGCGCGACATGTTCACCTGGCCGGGCCGCCTCGCCGCCGCCGTGGCCCTCATCGCTTTGCCCGTGGCGGTCGTCGTAGGCCTGTTGCTCAACGAGGCATCGACAAGCAATCGTTACGTCGCCGACGATGACCGAGTCACCATCTCCAAGGAAGGCTCCCAGTGCACCCAGGGGGCACACTCCTGGAATGCCGACTGCACCGGCCCCGCCCAGGCCACGGCCGCCGAGTACACCGAGGCGCTGCCTGAGGGGTTTGAGGCACAGCCTTCTGCATGGAGTTTTGGCACCTTCGGCTTCGAAGGCCGGTACGAGTTCGGGCAGCTCCAACAGCACCCAATCGAGATCCTCGCCCCTCAGCTAGGCGTCATCCCCGGCGCCGGGGAGGTCGTGCTGTCGCGATACACCGCGCGCGAGTTGGGCGCCCAGGTGGGCGATACCGTAGAATTTCGCGCCGAGGACTTCGCGCCGCAGGGCCTAGACGTACAGCTGGAGGTGGTGGGGCTCTCGCCCGATAGTGACAGCCTGGCGGGCCCGGGTAGCCTGCTCACGCCCGAGCAGGCGGCCTCCCCGGACTACTCCTCGCGGGCGACCTGGAATGTCCTGGGGCCGCGGGCCCTGGAGTGGGCCGACGTCGAAGCCGCCAACGCCCACGGGTTTGTCATTGAATCTCCTGCCCTGCGCGACATTGCGCCGCCAGAACCTAAGGACAACCCGAGCTCTGTCCTCTCGCCGATGGGCTCGATGTGGCTATGGGATGTCCTCTTAACCGTGGCGGCGGGGGCCTTCTGGGCCATGGTCTTCCTGCTGATGATGCTGTTTATCTCCCCGGTGTTTTCCCTAGCCCTGTCGCGGCACACCCGGCTTTTCGCGCTGCTTTCCACGCAGGGCGCAAGCCGGGGGCACATCGCTGCGGCAGTGTTGGTCTTCGGGCTCTTCGCCGGCCTCATTGGCGCAACCTTGGGAGTGGCCTTAGGCGCACTCGGCGGGTGGGGCTGGTTTAGCTTCCGCAACCCCGGTTGGGCGCCCGTCGTGCCGTGGCCAACGATGGCTGGTGCCTGGGCCGTGGCTGCACTGGGTTCCACGCTCGCGGCAGCGGTTCCGGCGTGGATTGCCGCCCGCGGCTCGCTAAGCCGGGCCATTGCCGGGGGCGCACCAGATACGATGGTGCGCTGGCGGCGCTGGATGCTCATCGGACCGGTGGGCCTGATCGTGGCCGGGGCCGCGGCCCTGGCTGCCCGGGCACTGCCGGGTGAGACCCCGCCCCTGATGTCGATACTGTCGCCAGTCTTCGGGCTGGTGGTCGTGGTATTCCTAGCGCTTACCGCCCCGGCACTGGTATGGGGCGCAGCACGGCTTACTGAGGCGGGCCCCATGGCGCTGCGCTTGGCCGGCCGGGGGCTGGCGCGGCGTTCGATGCACTCCATTCCCGCCGTGGCCGCGGTGGTGTGCCTGACCGCGCTGGTGGTGTGGGTAAACGTCTCCGATCGCGCGGTAAACGCCCGTAGCGAGCAACTTGACATGCAGATTGTGGATGCCCGAGCCGTATTACTCAAGGGTGACGATACCGCCGCCCTCGACCGCACTCAGACACTGGCCGAGGACTACTTAGGCAAGTTTGACTCAGCGGACGTCGCCTACGCCCCCAGCGGTCAGGAAGGCTACTACAACCCCGATCTGTTCGAGGCGGGCACCGTAGCCTTCGACCTCGCCTCCCCCGACCAGGCCACCTGCTCGGATGGGGTGTCTTATGAAGATTCCTATGACTCGAGCCAGAGGTTTAGGGATTCCGAGGGGCGCAGTCCCCTAACTGATTCCGCTGCGGCGCGGGTGTGCCTGCACACGATGGCCTCCTCGCTGCAGGCCGCGGGCGACATAAGCTTCCAGGACGGGGTACTCATCGGGGACGAGGACGCCTTGGCACTGTGGCACTTCGAGTCGGATGCAGATAGGCAGCGCGCGGCCGCGGCCCTGCGCGCCGGCGGCGTGGTAGTTGCGCGCGGCTCCGGGTTCGTCGGACAAGACACCGCCCGCTTCGAGGCCGCCAAGTATGAGGGCGGGCCCGAGTGGGAAGACAATGATGGGGACGAGCCGGCAGCGCCTGTCTCCACGGCCACGGCCGAGCTCCCGGTGGCCGAATCCTTGTCGCCGTGGACGCCGCACCTGACGATGGTCAGCCCGGCGGCGGCGGAGCAGTTGGGCATTACTCAGGCCGAGCCGGCGCGAATCCTGTTGTTCGAGCAGGCCCCCGACCGCCACGCGCTCGATGAGCTATCCGAGGCGCTGTCGCAGGCTGCCCGCGCCGAGGAACCAGGAGCCTATGCGATGCTGAGCACGCCAGTCGACTACCAGGACCGCCGAATGGAAGAGCGCGTGGCCCCGGCGTTGATCCTGGGGGTGGCCACCCTCATTGCCTGCGCCCTAGTGGTGGCCCTGGCCGCCGCTGGGCTGCGCCGCGAGGCCCGCACGCTGGCCTCGGTGGGGGCTAGCCCCCGCCTGCCCGCCGCGGTGGCCGCCTGGCAGATCTGGCTCATCTCGTCGGTGGCGCTGTGGGCGGGCCAGGCTGTAGCTTATGCCGGGGTCGCGCTCTCGGCTTCGCGTGATCGCTTCACCGCTGCCGGTGACCGCTTCTTCATGGGCACCCTGGCCCACATGCAATGGTCGTGGGAGCTGGCCGCCGTGGCTGTCGTGGTTCCCGCGGTCTTGGCTGGCCTGGCTTGGCTGATGCACCGCCGCAGCGGCTCGCCGGAGACCCTAGCCGGCCGCGCCACGGACCGGCTGCTCGCTTAAATCCTCGCGCACGGCGCTGCATCGGGCCCCAGTCCCGGCGCTGCATGCAGCTGGCAGATTCGACCGCCCCGGCTAGCCCAGACCCACCCTGTGGGTCTAAGGGTCCGGGGCGGTCGTGGCCTACCCCCAATCGCTACCCCTATTCCCTCAAGCAACACTTAACCCTCGTAACAACCTTCACATCTTTAACATTCGTAACACGCTGGCATGTTCGACTAATTTTCGAACACAGCGGCTCTCACCTGCATTTTCTTCGTGTTGCCCCACCCCCCGAGGCGGGATAGCTTATAAAGCTGTGCCACACGACGGGACCAGGCCCCGGCAACGACACGCCGCTATTTTTAAGCGGCCACCGCCCGGAGGGGTTTCCAGACTGAATCGGCACCGAACCTAGTTCCATCTGGTTTCGTTTACGCTTTCGTCCCCTGCCGCAAAGGATCCTTTATGAAGCGCACATTCCGCGCGGGCCACGTGGCCATTGCTAGTGCAGTCGCACTGGCGCTGGCCCTGACCCACAACGCCGCCGCGCAGACTCAGGTTGCTACGGCCGACATGGCCTCCGGTTCTTCGGAGTCCCCAGCCGCAGACTCCGGCACCGGCGGCGTGGCAGAAGCCCTCACGGGGCTCGCGCAGAGCCTCAACGGGGTGCTCAATGAGGGCGTGGTGCCCACCGTCGAGTACGGCGCGGACCAGGTCAACATCGTGCTGGACCCGTCCACCATTGCAGGCCTCGCCGCGGCGTTCGCACCGAGCCACGCGGGCCAGCTCAGCACCTCGATGACCGGGCAGACCGCCGACGGCCACAAGGTCGTGTTCCCGACCTCCGGTACCTTTACCTCTGGCTACGGGATGCGCTGGGGCGCGATGCACAACGGCATCGACGTGGGCAACTCCGTCGGCACGCCGATCGTGTCCGTGATGGACGGCACGGTGCTCGAGTCCGGCCCAGCGCAGGGCTTTGGCAACTGGATTCGCATCCAGCACGACAACGGCGCCATCTCCGTGTACGGCCACATGCAGGCAAGCTCCTTGCTGGTTAGCCCGGGCCAGCGGGTCACCGCTGGGCAGCAGATTGCCGCTATCGGCAACGAGGGCCAGTCCACTGGCCCCCACCTGCACTTCGAGATCTGGCCCGATGGGACCAGCCCTTCCGACCCCCAGGCGTGGTTCGCCCAACAGGGGATCGTGTTCTAGGACAACTAGAGCTTTTCCATCGGCACGCCGCCAATGAGCATCAGGCGGACGGTGCCGGAGGAACCAAAGTCTACGGTCACCGTGGCTCGCGCCCCGGAACCGCTAGCGGCGATAACCTTGCCAAGCCCATACTTGGCGTGGTTGACGCGGTCGCCAACAACTAAATGAAGGTCTTTATTCTTGGGCATTGAGGTGGCAGGTGCAGAGGCACGGGATCGCTGCGTTGGGGAAGACGCGGAAGGCCCCGGCCGGCCCCCTGCCCCACGGCCGAAGCCACTCCAGCTGCGGCCATAGCTGCGCCCATAGGAATAATCGTCGCCCCCGGGGCCCGCACCCCAGGCGGAGGAGAGCTCGCTGTCTTCTTCTGCGCGGCGCCAGTCGAGGAGATCCTCCGGGATTTCCGCGAGGAAGCGGCTGGCCGGATTCGTCACGGGATTGCCCCAGGACGATCGCAGAATGGTACGCGTGATGTACAACTGCTCGCGCGCGCGAGTAATGCCCACGTAGGCCAGGCGGCGCTCTTCGCTCAACTCCTGCGGGTTGCCCAGGGAGCGCATGTGCGGGAACTGCCCGTCCTCCCAGCCAGTGAGGAATACCACGGGAAACTCCAGGCCCTTGGCCGTATGCAGGGTCATCAGAGTAACCACGCCGGAGTCATTGTCCGGGATCTGGTCCGCGTCGGCGACCAGCGAGACCTTCTCCAGGAAAGCCTGCAGCGAGCCGGGCTGGGCCTCCCCCTCCGCGAGCTGTTCCGCGGCATCGTCGGCGCCGCTATCCGCCGCTGACTCCGCGAAAGCCAGCTGGTTCGCGGCCTCGGAGGAGAACTCGCGGGCCACCGAAACCAACTCGTTGAGGTTGTCCAAGCGCGCGCCGTCCTGCGGGTCGTTGGAGTTTTCTAATGCAGCCTTGTACCCGGTGGCATCGAGCACCGCGGTCAACAGCTCACCCAAGTCCGGCTGCCCGGTGACCTCGTTGGTAAACGACGGAATCTGCGCGCGAATGCCCTCCATCATCTCCACAAACCGGCCCACCGCGTTGCGCGCGCGGGTGCCAAGTCCGGGCACCTCATCGCGGGCGCCGGCCTCCAGGGCCTTGCCGAAGCTGATTCCCAAGTTGTCGGCGTGGACGGCGATCTTGGCCTGGGCAGCATCGCCAATCGCGCGCTTGGGCACATTGACGATGCGCCGCAGGCTCACCGTGTCATCCGGGTTTTCCAGGATGCGCAGGTAGGCCACCATGTCGCGGATTTCGCGGCGCTCGTAGAAGCGCGTGCCGCCAACAACTTTGTAGGGGATGCCCGAGCGCATGAAGATATCCTCCAGCGCACGCGAGGCGTTGTTGGTGCGGTACATAATCGCGATATCCGACAGCGCCCGGCCCCCATCCACCAGGTCATCGATTTCCTGGGCGATGAAGCGGGCCTCGTCGTGCTCATTGTCGGCCACATAGCCCACGATCTTCGCGCCTCGCCCATGATCGGTCCACAGGTTCTTCTTCCGCCGGTTGTCATTCTGCGCGATGACGGCGTTGGCCGCGGACAAGATGGTCTGTGTGGAGCGATAGTTCTGCTCTAGGACAATGGTGCGGGCATCGGGGTAGTCACGCTCGAACTCCTCAATGTTGCGGATAGTCGCCCCGCGGAAAGCATAGATGGACTGATCCGAGTCACCCACGACACACAGCTCCGGCCCGCCGCCCTGCTCCTGGCGCCCCACCAGGGCGGCCACCAGAGCATACTGGGCATGGTTGGTGTCCTGGTACTCATCGATAAGCACGTGCTTGAAGCGCCGCCGGTAGAAGCCCACGACCTCCGGGAAATGGGTGAACACGCGCACGACCTCCCCGATGAGATCGTCGAAGTCCACAGCGTTGGCCGCGCGCAGGCGCCGCTGGTACTCCCCGTATACCTCCGCGATCGTGGTCTCATAGGGGTTTTTGTTCTGCTGCGCGCGCTCGAGCGCCGAGTCCGGGCCCAGCAACTCGTTTTTAAAATTGGAAATCTGGTTGGCCAACACCCGCCCGGTGAACTTCTTGAGGTCCAGGTTTAAATCCTTGGCAATCATGGACAACAGCCGGCGGGCGTCGTCGCCGTCGTAGATGGTGAAGTTGGAGTTAAGCCCCGGGACCAGCTGGGCGTTTTGGCGCAGGATGCGCACGCAGATGGAGTGGAACGTCGAGACCCACATGCGCTCGGCTACCGGGCCCACCAGCTGGCCCACGCGCTCCTTCATCTCCGCGGCGGCCTTATTGGTAAAGGTAATGGCCAGCACCTCCCAGGGCGCCACGCCGCGGTGGCGCATGAGGTAGGCGATGCGACGGGTAAGCACCGCAGTCTTGCCCGAGCCCGCGCCCGCCACAATGAGCAGCGGGGAGCCGGAGTGCTCCACCGCGGCCTTCTGCTGCGGGTTTAACCCCTCCAACAGGGCGTCCTGACCCGCCGGCCCGAAGCCGCCCTGGGCAACGGGGCCGCGCGCAGGCAGGCCGGCCGGCGCGGCATCGGCAGCCGGGCGTGCCAAGTCGGCGTCGTCTACCGGCAGGTCTTCCGGCTCCGGCGCGGGTTCAAACTCGGGCTCGGGCTCCGGCAGCGGCGGCAGGTCGAGCGGGCCGGCGGCATCGGCAGCAGAGCTAGCTGGGCGGTTGAAAGGCGAGGCATTATCCATAATGAGTACCTACCGTACTAGCCTGCACGGACACGGGCCGGGCCAGGCGCGGGTTTCTTAAAACTCCGAGGCCGCGACTAGATTTAAGGTCTATGAGCGAGGTTTATGATTCTGAGTTAGAAATCCGCACGCCGTCGGGGACGGACGATCCCCTCTCCGACGAGGAGATTAGGCGCTACCGCGAGGAGATCAACCGCCTCGACCGGATCATCCTCGACGCCTGCCAGCGGCGCACCGCGGTCTCCCGCGCCATCGGCAAGACCCGCATGGGTTCGGGCGGCACCCGCCTGGTGCACACGCGCGAGATCGCCATCATCAACCAGTTCCGCGATGAGTTGGGCGAGGAGGGGCCCACCATCGCTCAGGCTCTGCTGCGCATGGGCCGCGGCAAGCTGGGCTAGCCCCCTGCGCTAACCCCGACGGCAATAATTACCCTCAGGCGCATATTATGCAGTAGGATTCGCGGCATGAATGCTGTCTTAATCGCCGTGATCGTCATGCTCGCCCTCGCCCTGGCGCGCGTGCACGTCGTGGTCTCTCTCTTCATCGGCGCCCTCGTGGGCGGCCTTTTGTCCGGAATGGGCGTCGATGGCACAATGCTCGCCTTTCAAGACGGCCTCGGCGGCGGCGCCAAGATCGCCTTGTCCTACGCGCTGCTCGGCGCCTTCGCCATGGGCGTGGCCTCTGCCGGCCTGCCGCAACTTCTGGCCAACTTCCTCATCCGCCGCATCGGCAGCGATACCAACGATGCCACCGCCGCCAAGGCTGCCTCCGCCACCAAGTGGCTACTGGTCTTAGGCCTGGTGGCCATGGCAATCATGAGCCAGAACGTCATCCCTGTGCACATCGCGTTCATCCCGCTGATAGTCCCGCCGCTGCTGACGGTGATGAATAAGCTGCGCCTCGACCGCCGCCTGATCACCTGTGTGCTCACCTTCGGCCTGGTGACGACCTACATGTTCGTGCCGGTGGGCTTCGGCTCCATCTTCCTAAACGACATCCTGCTGTTCAACATCAACGAGGCCGGCCTGGATACCTCCGGGATCGCCATCATGAAGGTCATGGGCATCCCAGCGCTGGGCATGCTGGTGGGCCTGCTCATCGCGGTGTTTTTCTCCTACCGCGCCCCGCGCGACTACGAGGACCTGCCGATCGTCGAGGACGACGAAGACTCCGGCGAGGTCTCCCGCTACAAGGTGTGGGTCTCCGTCATCGCGATCATCGCCACCTTCGCCGTCCAGGTCATCATGCAATCCCTGGACTTCGAGGCCGACGGCCTGCTGGTCGGCGCACTGACCGGCCTGGCCATCCTGCTGGTCACCGGCGCCGTGGAGTTCAAGAAGGCCGACGACGTCTTCTCCCAGGGCATGAAGATGATGGCGCTCATCGGCTTCATCATGATCACCGCCCAGGGCTTTGCCTCCGTGATGACCGCTACCGGCGAGGTCGAATCCCTCGTCGAGGGCACCGCGGGCCTCTTCGGCGACAACCAGTTCGCCGCCGCCGGCGCCATGCTCATCGTGGGCCTCATCGTGACCATGGGCATCGGCTCTTCCTTCTCTACCCTGCCTATCATCACCGTCATCTTCGTGCCCCTGGCCATGCAGCTGGGCTTTAGCCCCGCGGCCACCGTGGCCATCGTCGGCACCGCCGGCGCGCTGGGCGATGCCGGCTCCCCCGCCTCCGACTCCACGCTCGGCCCCACCGCCGGCCTCAACGCCGACGGCCAACACGACCACATCAAGGACTCGGTCATCCCGACCTTCATCCACTTCAACATCCCACTGCTCATCGCCGGCTGGATCGCCGCGATGGTCGTCTAGCCGAAAGTCTAGAATTTTCAACCCCACCCCTTAACCTCCCGCTCCCTGGCGGGAGGTTTTTACTACTGTAGGAAACGGAGTCTGGCCGTTTCATCCCCGCAGCAGACCCGCGTTGCAGACCTTCTCCCTGCAGTTCGTGTCATTGCGAAACATCCACTGAAGAAAGGCACTTTGTCATGACCATCGCCGCGCAGCCCGCCTGGAAGGCCCTCGAGGAGCTAGCCTTGAAACCCCGGCCTACCCTGCGAGAGCTTTTTGCCGCCCACCCCGACCGCGCCCGTAAGTTGGCTGTCGATGCCGCCGGGTGGCACGTGGACTATTCCAAGAACCTTATCGATGACTCCGTGATCCAGGCTTTGCTGGATCTGGCCGCGGCCGCCGGGGTGGAAAAGGCCCGGGATGAAATGTTTGCAGGCGCCCACCTCAACAACACCGAGGATCGCGCGGTGCTGCATACCGCGCTGCGCGCCGGCGGCAGCGAGGACGCTGTCGTAGTGGAAGTTGACGGCCAGGACATCGCCGGCGATGTCGAAGAAGTCCTACAGCGTATGGAGGACTTCGTGGACCGGCTGCATTCCGGGCAGTGGACCGGTCACACCGGCAAGCGCATTGAGACGGTGGTCAACATCGGCATCGGCGGCTCCGACCTGGGGCCGGCGATGGTCACCCAGGCTCTGCGCACCTGGGCGGCCGGGCCGATTAGCGCGCGGTTTATCTCTAACGTAGACCCGGCGGATCTGCACGCGGAGCTCGCCGGGCTGGACCCGGAGACCACGCTGTTTATCGTCGCCTCCAAGACTTTTAGCACGCAGGAGACCCTGGCCAACGCGCACGCGGCGCGGCGCTGGGTGCTCGATGCCTTCGGCGGGGATGAGGCGGCCATCGCCAAGCATTTCGTGGCGGTGTCTACCAACGCCGAGCTGGTGGACAAGTTCGGCATCGATACCCAGAACATGTTTGGCTTCTGGAACTGGGTGGGCGGGCGCTACTCGGTCGATTCCGCCATCGGGCTGTCCGTCATGGCGGTCGTAGGACCGCAGAATTTCCGGGACTTCTTGGCCGGCATGCGCGCGATGGACGAGCACTTCCGCACCGCCCCGCTGGCGCACAACGCCCCGGTCCTCATGGGCCTGCTCGGCGTGTGGTACACCAACTTCCTCGGCGCGCAGACCCACGCGGTGCTGCCCTACTCGCAGGATCTGGCGCGGTTCCCGGCCTACCTGCAGCAGCTGACCATGGAGTCCAACGGCAAGTCCGTCACCCGCGCGGGCGAGCCCGTGGATTATAAGACGGGAGAGATCTATTTTGGCGAGCCGGGCACCAACGGCCAGCACGCCTTCTTCCAGCTCATCCACCAGGGCACGCACCTTGTCCCGGCGGACTTCATCGGCTTTGCCCGCCCGCGCCAGGACGCCGCGCAGGCCGATGGGCAAGGCTCCATGCATGATCTGCTCATGGGCAACTTTTTCGCACAGACCAAGGTCCTGGCATTTGGCAAGACCGCCGAGGAAATCGCCGCCGAGGGCGTGGACCCGGCGGTGGTGCCACACAAGGTGATGCCGGGCAACCGGCCCACCACTACCCTGCTGGCCCCGGAGCTGACCCCGCATGCACTGGGCGCGCTCATCGCCCTCTACGAGCACATCGTGTTCGTCCAGGGCATCATCTGGGACATCAACTCCTTTGACCAGTGGGGCGTGGAGCTGGGCAAGCAGCAGGCCAACGACTTGGCCCCCGCCGTGGAGGGTGCGGCCCCGGTCGATTCCGGGGACGGGTCTACCGATGCCCTGATTTCCTGGTACCGCGCCAACCAGTAGCCTCAGGTCCTTTAAGGGCCTGAGGAGCCTAGAGCTTGACCATCGGCTCCCAGCCGTGCGGGATGTGGTCGGTGTCGACGATGCGACGGCCGAACGGGAAGCAGGTCACCGGGATCATCTTGAGGTTGGCCAGGGCCACCGGGATGCCGATGATGGTCACTGCCTGCGCGGCGGCGGTGACGATGTGACCGACCGCCAGCCACAGGCCCGCCATCAGGAACCAGATGACGTTGCTGATGGTGGACATCCCGCCGGTGCCGCTAATCGGCTGGACCACGGAGCGACCAAAAGGCCACAGCGCGAACCGGGCCATGCGGAACGATGCCACGCCGGCCGGGATGGTCACCACCAGCAGGCAAGCCAGGAGGCCGAAGAGGAAGTAGCCCGCCGCCAGGGCGAAGCCGCCGCAGACAAACCAGATGATATTCAGTATGAGTCTCATGGCCTCCAACCTACCTATCCCGGCGCGGCCCTTTCCTTAGCAGCAGCCTTTTGCGTATGGTGGGAACGGATGTCTGCCATTATTGACTGGATCGTCAACTTGATGAATACGCTGGGTTCACCCGCCGTTGCTTTGGCGATCTTTTTAGAGAATATCTTCCCGCCCATCCCCTCCGAGGTAGTCTTGCCGCTGGCCGGGTTCACCGTCTCCCAGGGTGACATGAGCTTTATCGCCACGCTGATCTGGTCCACGGTGGGCTCGGTGGCCGGTGCTTATGTCTTGTACTGGATTGGCTACGCCATCGGCGCGGAGCGCCTGCGCCGCATCGCGGACAAAATGTGGCTGACGGAATCCAGCGATGTCGACAACGCCCTGAGCTTCTTCGACAAGTACGGCACCGCGTCGGTCTTCTTCGGCCGCTTCATCCCGGGCGTGCGCTCCCTAATTTCCATCCCGGCGGGCGTGCACGAGATGTCGCTGCTGCGCTTCGGCGTGTGGACCACGGTGGGATCTTTCATCTGGAACGCCGTGCTCATCTCTTTGGGCTACGTTTTGGGCGAGTCCTACCACCTGGTCGCCGACGTCATCGACCAGTACTCCACGGTCATCTACGTCATTATCGCCGCGCTGCTGGCCTGGGGCGTCTACCTGGCCATCCGGCGCGACCGCCGCAAGCGCCAGCACAAGCGCGCCCAGTCCCCCGCCGAGTAAGGCCCACGTTGGCCCAGCCGACCCCGCCGCGCGTCTAGCGAATTTGCGGCTGGCAGTGGGGGCACCACCAGATAATCCGCTCCAGTTCACCTTCGTCACCGCCCGCGTCGACGCCGCCGAGGACCGACTTTTCAATCAAGGTCCCGCAGCGCCGGCAGCGGGCGTTATTTCTGCCGAAAACATAGGTGGTCTCCCCCGCTCGGCGCACCCCGGTGGTCACGCGGATGGGCGCAAAGCGGTTGGCCCACATGATGCGCCGGGTCACGTCGAGGACCGCTGCGGCATCAACGTGTCCCGTGGACACAGCCGGGTGCACGCCGGCGATGAAGCAGGCCTCGGCGCGGTATTCGTTGCCGATGCCGGCCACGTTTTTCTGATCGAGTAGCGCCGCCCCGATGGAGCGCTGCGGCCGGGACTCAATCCGGCGCAGGGCCTCCGCGCGGCCGGCCTGCTGCCAGTCGGGGGCCAAAATATCGGGGCCTAAGTGGGCGATCCTTTCGACATAGTGGCGGGCCGGGTAGACCTCTACGAAGCCGAGCGAGTGGCCAACGATCTCGATGTCGCGTGGCTGGTGCGCCACCTGCAGCACGATGCGGGCGGTGTGCCCCGGCTTGCGCCACCTATCCCCGGCAAAGTGGATGGCCCACTGGCCCTCCATCTTCAGGTGCGTGTGCACCACCAGCCCGTCCACTGGCGGCTGGGCCGGGGCACGGGCGCCGGCCTCATCGGCAGGCACGGCATCGGCAGGCAGGGCATCGGCAGGCGCGGCATCGAAGTGCATGAAAAGGTGCTTGCCCACCGGCCAGACGCGCTGACAGAACATGCCGTCGAGGTTGGCCAGGGCGTAGCGGGGAACGCGCACCGAGGTATGCGTGACCTGCCGGCCGCGCAGGAATTGCATGCGCTCGGCCAGCTGCAGGACGGAATCGCCCTCCGGCATCTAGTGGCGCTCCCCCTCTCGCTGCGGATCGGATACCCGCTCGGACTCCCACGGCGCGATGACGTGGTGGCGGGCTAGCTCGCGCACCGAGGAGATGCCCAGCAGGCGCAGGACCGTGGCGATCTCGGATTCCAGCAGCTCGATGACGCGGTCTACGCCCTCGCGGCCACCGGCCATGAGCCCGTAGAGGTAGGCGCGCCCGATCATGACGAAGTCTGCGCCCAGGGCCAGCACGATGGCGATGTCGGCGCCGGACATCACGCCGGTGTCATAGATGATCTCGGCCTCGTCACCGACCTCGCCGGCGATGAGCTCTAGCTGGCGCAGCGGGTCGACCGCGCGGTCGAGCTGGCGGCCGCCGTGGGCGGAGACCCACACGCCATCGGCACCGAGCTCCACCACGCGGCGGGCATCCTCGGGGTTGAGCACGCCCTTGACCACGAGCTTGCCGGACCAGGCCTGACGAATCCACGCCAGGTCCTCGTAGTCGAGGGTGGGGTCGAACATGCCGTTGACCAGCTCGCCTAGCGTGCCGGTGGTCGAGGTCAACGAGGCGAAGGTGATCGGGTCAGTGGTCAGGAAATTAAACCACCACTCCGGGCGCCAGGCGGCGTCGATGACGGTGCCGGCGGTCAGGCGCGGCGGGATGCGCATGCCATTGCGCACGTCGCGCAGGCGCTCGCCGGCCACCGGGGTATCCACGGTGACCACGAGGGTGTCAAAGCCCGAGGCGGCGGCGCGCTCGATGAGGTCCTGGCAGGCGGCGTGATCCTTCCACAGGTAGAGCTGGAACCAGCGCCGGCCCGCCCCGCTGTGGGCGGCGACTTCCTCGATGGCGCGGGTGCCCATCGTCGACAAGGTAAAGGGGATGCCGGCGGCGGTGGCGGCCTCTGCCGCGGCGTCCTCGCCCTCGGCGTGCATGAAGCGGGTAAACCCGGTGGGCGCGATGCCAAACGGCAGGGCCGCGGGCGCGCCGGTTACCTCGGTGCTCAGGTCCAGCTCATCTTGGCCTTGGAGGACCTTGGGCACAAAGCGGCAGTCCTTGAATAGCTCGCGGGACTGGTTATAGGTGACCTCCTCGCGGGCGGCGCCGTCGACGTAGTCGAACGCCGGCTTCGGCGTGCGGCGGGCGGCTATCTTGCGCAGGTCCCACACGTCCGCGGCGCGGGAGAGCCGCCGGGCACGAAGATTGGCGGTGGGCTTATCAAATACGAGAAGGTTCTTCAGCTCCGAGAGGTCGGGTACCTGGCGTTGGAGTTTCATGTTCTAAGGTTAGCGCGCCCTTGCCCCAGGCCCAGCCCTGCTCCGGCCCACCCCGGCCCGCCACCGCCGGCAACCCGGTAGCCGCCAGCGGTTTTTCGCGCGAATAAAATTAGTAGCGCAGGTTCACGCGGCGGCGGAGGTTGGTGCCCGCCTCGATGAGCTCGACTAGGCCCAGGGCGAAGTCCGCGTAGGAAATCTCACTGCCGCCGCCTTCTGCCACGGTGAACTCATCCGATTCCACCAGGGTGTAGTGACCGGTGCGCTCGCCGTCGGGGTTGAACTCGGCCGCCGGGGAGATAAATACCCACTGGGTGCGGGCTGCCTGCGGATCCTCGCGCAGGAAGTCCAGCTGCTGGGACTGCGCGCTCGACAGCGGCACGTAGGCGTCCGGGAATTCCGGGGTCTCAAAGAGCCGGGTGCCGGCGTCGTCGACCACCATGGAGCCGGCCCCGCCCACCACGTAGAGGCGGGTCGAAGTTTCGGCCAGCAGGCCCACCAGGTGGCGCACGGAGTCGACGTGCAGGTGCAAAAGGTCGGGGTCCACGGTGCCGAAGGCGTCCACCACGGCGTCGAAGCCGGCCAGATCCTTAGCCTCGATGTCCATGATGTCGCGGATAATGGCCTCCGGGGCGGCCGAGCGGTTGCGCCCGCGGACGATGGCCACGACCTCGTGCCCACGCGCCAGGGCTTCGTCGACGACCAAGCGGCCGACCTTGCCACCCGCGGCGATAACTGCAATCTTCATTAGTTTCTCCTTTTAAGGTCTCTACGTGCGCGGGCTATCGATTCCCGCTGGCGCTTAGCCTATGCCCGGTGCTAACTTTTTGTAAGTAGGCACTTTTTTGTTCCCTAAGCACCTTTTAGAAACTATCGAGGTCACAATGGTAAATTCCGCTCACCCCACCATCCCCGACTGCCCCGTCGAGGCCACCCTGACGCTGATCTCCAACCGCTGGCGCACGCTCATCGTGCGCGATCTTTTAGGCGGGACCCTGCGCTTTGGGCAACTGCGCAAGTCGGTGACGGGCATTAGCCAGAAGGTGCTGACCTCCAACCTGCGGGCCATGGAGGACGCCGGCATCGTCCACCGCGAGGTCTTTCCCGAGGTCCCGCCCCGCGTGGAATACTCGCTAACCCCGCTGGGCCGCTCGCTCGAGCCCGTGCTCGCCGCCATGGACGCCTGGGGCACCCATTACCAGCAGGTCACGCGCGCCAGCGCCTAGCGCCGGTACCCCCGCCCGCCCCGGCGGGTCCAGCCCGCGCCCGGGCCGTGGGGCGGGTCATCGAAGCTGAGCTCCGCACCATGCTGGTCATCGTCGAGGTCGGCGAGCGCCTGGCCCACGGTGCGGCCCCCGCGCGGGGCGCGGGACGGGGCAGGGCGCCCGGTGATCCGCACTCCCTTCGGGCTAATCCCCGCCCCCGCGGTGCGCAGCGCGGCCGCCACCGGGGTGGAGAAGATGGCCTCCCCATTGGCCTTTTCGATGACCAGGGGCAGCACCCGCCCGCCGGCCACGAGCGCATCCACGGCGGCAACGACCCGGGCCCAGACCAGGGCGCGGTCGATGCCCTCGGGCAATCCGTCCACAAACGAGGTCAGCGTCTTGCCGCCCCGGGTCAGGTGAGCGACTAGGAGCCCGTCCACCAAGACCACTAGGGCCCCGGCCCCGCGCGTCGGGCGTGCGCCGTGGCCACCAGGCGCACCCGCGTCCGGCTCCGGCCAAGGCAGCGCCGCCCCATAAGGGTTGGCCGGGTCGCAGGCGGCGAGCACGTACACCGCCGGCCCCTCCGGACCTGCTACGTCCTTTGCCCCGGAGGGCCAGCCGGCCACGTCGGGGGTATCGGCCAGGGCGCGCAGGCGATCGATGACGGCGGAGGTAGAAAACTGCGCCGCCCCGAGGTTCTCGATGAGGTATCCGCGCAGGGCCTTGCCGCTATTTTCAAAACCGCTGAGCACCTTATAGGCCAGCGCAAACCCGCCCACGACGTCCTCGGCCACCACGGACCCGCGGGTGAGCACCCCGTAGCGGTCCAACCAGGCCTCGCCGTGCGCAACCGAGCGGCTGGTGGCATCGGCTAGCCGGGCGGCGCCCGCCGCCACCGACAACGCCCAGCGCCCGGCCAGATCCGGCGGCGCGGCGGCCCCGGCGCGTTCGGCCTGGGCAAAGGACGTCCGCCCCATCCGCAGCCGGGAGCGGGCTGGGCGCCGGCGCGCACGGTGGGCGCTGCCGGCCGGTTTGCCGCCGGCTAGGCGGGCGCGCACCGGGGCGAAACTATCTGGGCTGACGATGCCGGCCTCCACCAGCCCCCACAGCGCCTCCCGCAGCTGCTCGGTGGTGGCGGGCACGCGGCGGGCCAGCTCCCCGAATAGGAACCCGCCGCCGGGGGCAAGTACCTGGAGAATCTCCTGTTGCAGCAACGTCGGCCCGGCCTCCTCCGGGTCTACCTGCGGGGCCAGCTGCGCCGCATAGTCGGCGGGCAGCAGCATGATCCAGGGATCGGCCGCCCCCGCCTTGCCGGCGCCTAAAACGTGGATGTCCCCCAGCGAGATCAGCTCGTCGAGGTGCGCCGGCGAGTAATCGGCCACGCGCGCCGGCAGCACCAAGGACTCCCAGGCCGACGCCGGCAGGCGCACGCCGGCGAGCTGCTCGAGCGCGCTGAACACGCCGTCGGCCCCGCGCAGCTCCGGCGCCGACCCCGCCGGGGCCACCCCCTGCCAGTCCGGCAGGAAGCGGGCGAAGGTGGCGGCGCTCACCGGCTCCGTGGCCGCCCGCGCCGCCGCCAGGGAGCGCGAGCGGATAATGCGCAGCACCTCGCCGGAGACAAATTCTTCCTCGTCGACCCCGCGCCGGAAGTGCCCGTCTACTATCTGGTCGAGCTGGGTGACAACGCCGTGGGCGGCAGAGGCCGACAGCCCGAAGGCATCGGCAAGCTCCCGCAGGACAAACGGGCCGCGGGTGCGCGCCCAGCGGCCAACCAGCTGCGGCAGGGCATCGTTAATCGTCTCGGTCTGGGTGGGAATGCCGGGCGGGACCGGCACGCCTAGGCCATCGCGCAGCAAGGGCGCATCGAGGGCTTGGGCTAGGTGCTCGCGCCCGTTGATGCGCACCACCATCGCGCGCGGGCCCAGGGCGCGCAGGGCGGCATCGGCAGTAACGAGGGCATGCTCGCCGAAGCTGTCCAACGGGATGGGGCCAATAATCCGGAGGGCATCGGCCACCTCCTCCGGGGTGCGCGCGCGGCGCTCACCGGTGCGCTGCAGCTGGGCGTGGACCTCCGCGATGATCTCCGGGTCCAAAAGATCGCGCAGCTCGACGGTGCCCAAGAGCTTGGCCAGAAGGCTCGGATCGAGCGCCAGGGCGGCGGCGCGCTTTTCGGCCAGGGGGCTATCGCCTTCGTACATGAAGGCGCCGGTGTAGTTGAACAGCAAGGAGGAAGCAAAGGGCGAGGGCTGCTGCGTGGTGGCTTCTGCAATCCGCAGCCGCCGATGCCGCAGCTCCCCCATGACCTCCTGGAGGGCCGGCAGGTCATAGACGTCCTGGAGGCACTCGCGCACGGTCTCCAAAATGATGGGAAAGCTCGGGTACTTGCGGGCCACGTCGAGGAGCTGCTCGGCGCGCTGGCGCTGCTGCCACAAGGGCGCGCGCTTGCCCGGGTTGCGCCGCGGCAGCAGCAACGCGCGGGCCGCGCACTCCCTAAAGCGGGAGGCAAAAAGCGCCGAGCCGCCCACCTGCTCGGTGACGATATCCGCGATCTCGTCTGGGTCGAAGAGGCAGACCGCCGCCTCCGGCTCGGCCTCACCGGCCGGCAGCCGCCAGACGATGCCGTCGTCGCCCGCCACGGCCTGCGGGTCCATGCCCGTGGCATCGGCCACCCGCTGGCTAATGGCCAGCGCCCACGCCGCGTTGACCGGCCGGCCAAACGGGGTGTGCAGCACCACGCGCCAGTCCCCCAGCTCGTCGTTGAAGCGCTCCAGCAGCAGCGTCTTGTCATCGGGCACCAGCCCGGTGGCCTCGGCCTGCTCGGCCATAAACGCCCGCAGGTTATCGGCCGCCCACGCGTCACAGTCGGGCAGCTCCGAGCCCGCGGCCAGCTCGCGGCGGAACGCGCCGAGTGCCCGGCCTAACTCATAGGGCCGGCCGGCCTGGTCCCCGGTCCAAAAAGGCAGGCGCCCGGTATGCCCCGGCGCAGGGGTTACCAGCACCTGGTCGCGCGTGATGTCTTCGATGCGCCAGCTGGTCGCGCCCAGGGTAAACACGTCGCCCACGCGGGACTCGTAGACCATCTCCTCGTCGAGCTCGCCCACCCGGCGCGGCGCGGTGCCGGCCTCGCCGCCGGAGACCAAAAAGACGCCGAACATGCCACGGTCCGGGATGGTCCCGCCGTTGGTCACGGCCACCCACTGCGCCCCGGGGCGCGGGGTGAGCACGCCCGCTACCCGGTCGAAGACCACCCGGGGTTTAAGCTCCGCGAAGTCGGTGGAGGGATACGCCCCGGTCACAAGATCGATGACCGAGTCGAATACCTCCCGGGCCAGGTCCCGGTAGGGCCAGGCACGCGTGACGGTGGCGTACCAGTCATCTACGCCCAGCCCCTCGGGGGCGGCGGCCACGGCGGCCACGGTCTGCTGCGCCAGCACGTCCAGGGGGTTACGCGGGGCTTTGAGCTTTTCGATGAGCCCGGCGCGCATGCCCTTGACCACCACCGCTGTTTGCACCAGGTCGGCGCGGTGTTTGGGGTAGAAAGAGCCCTGGGAGACCGCGCCCACGGCGTGCCCGGCGCGCCCCACGCGCTGCAGGCCGGAGGCCACCGACGGCGGGGACTCGACCTGGACGACTAGTTCGACGGCCCCCATGTCGATGCCCAGCTCCAGGGAGCTGGTGGCCACCACCGCGCGCAGGGTGCCTTCTTTGAGCATCTTCTCGGTCAGGGCGCGCTCGTCTTTGGACACCGATCCGTGGTGTGCGCGGGCGATGAGCGTCGGGGCCTTGCCCGCCACGTCGACCTGCTTCATCAGCTGCGCCGGGTCCCGCCGCAGCGGCGCCGAGAGCGCCTCCGGATCGTGTTCTTGGGCGTAGAGCTCGTTGAGCCGGCTGGTCAGCCGCTCTGCGGTGCGCCGCGAGTTAACGAAGACCAGCGTGGACCGGTGCTCCATGACCTCCCGGTAGACGTCTTCTTCAATAAACGGCCAGATCGACTTCTGCGTCGGGTTGTGCGCCGGCTCCGGTGCCGCCATCTCCTCCCGGGCGGCAGTACTTTCCGATGCCTCCATCTCCTCCCGGGCGGCATCGCTTTCCGATGCCGCCCCTCCGGGCGGAAGCGAGGTTATCCCCAGGGGATCATCGACGGTCATCTCCCCGATGGTGGACCCGGCCTCCGGGGTGGGCAGATCCGCCATGTCGGGCACGGGCACGTGGACGCCCAGCTCCCACTGCTTTTCGGCGGGCGGGGCGATGATTTCCACTGGCCTGCCGCCGGTGAGGAAGTTGGCCACCTCCTCCAGCGGGCGCACCGTAGCGGAGAGCCCGATGCGCTGGACGTTGCCGGCCAGGGCTTGCAGGCGCTCCAAGGTTAGGGCCAGGTGCACGCCGCGCTTGGTGCCGGCCAGGGCATGAATCTCGTCGATGATGACGGTATCCACCCCGCGCAGGATGGCCGCGGCCTTGGAGGTCAGCAGCAGGTAGGCGGACTCGGGCGTGGTAATCAGGATGTCCGGCGGGCGGCGGACCTGCCGGGCGCGCTCGGCGGCCGGGGTATCCCCCGAGCGCACCCCCACTGTGATGTCGGGGGCGGGCACGCCTAGGCGCTCGGCCACACGCGCAATCCCGCCGAGTGGGGCGCGCAGGTTGCGCTCCACGTCCACGCCCAGGGCCTTGAGCGGCGAGATGTACAACACCTTGACCCCGGCGGCGGAATCAGCCCCGCTAGTCCCGGCATCGCCAGCGGAGCCCGAAGCTCCCGGCAGCTGCAGCGCGGTCTGCCCGGCGCGCTCCGACAAGTCATTGAGGGCCCACAGGAAGGCGGCCAGGGTCTTGCCGGAGCCGGTCGGCGCCACCACCAGGGCGTGCTCGCCGGCGGCGATGGCGGACCAGGCCTGCTCCTGGACCAGGGTGGGGCGGGCAAAAACCTCCTGAAACCAGCCCGCCACGGCAGGCCGGAACTTGTTCAGGATGTTTTCTGGCATGCGCCTACCTTAGCGCGGGCTGTAAAGTGGACGTATGAGCGTCGAAATTTCTGACTCCCGCCTGACCAACCAGATCGCGGAGGGCTGCGGCAATATCTTGAAGGGTGTGCGCACCTCCGGCCTGCTGCGCGGGCTGGCGCTGGGTGATGCCGGCGATACCCTGGCGCAGGAGTGGATCTCCCGCGTGCTAGCCCAGCACCGCCCCGATGACGGCTTCTTGTCGGAAGAAGATACCGATGACCTTTCCCGCCTGGACAAAAAGCGCGTCTGGATTGTCGATCCTCTGGACGGCACCAAGGAGTTTTCCACCGGCCGCCAGGACTGGGCCATCCACATCGCCCTGGTCATCGACGGCAAGCCGGCACATGCCGCGGTGGGCATGCCGGATCTAGGCGTGACCTTTAAGTCCTCGGAGGCCCGCGCCGTCACCGGCCCGTTGGCCCGCCGGTTTGTGGTCTCCCGCAACCGCCCGCCGCAGGTGGCCTCCTATATCGCGGAGCAAATGGGCTATACCACCCGCGGCATCGGCTCCGCCGGCGCCAAGGCCATGCAGGTCCTGCTGGGCGATTTCGACGGCTACATCCACGCCGGCGGGCAGTACGAGTGGGACCAGGCCGCCCCGGTGGGCGTCGCCCTGGCCGCGGGCCTGTGGTGCTCGCGCCTCGACGGCTCGGAGATCACCTTCAACCAGGAAGACACCTATATCCCGGATCTGCTCATCTGCCGCCCCGAGATCAAAGACGAGGTCCTAGCCCACGCCGCGCAGTTCGCCGCGGATAACGGCGGCTACTAGGCCGGCCTCCCCCACCCGCCGCGCAGGCCCTGGCGCCTTGCGGCGGGATTTTTTGCGCCTTACCCCCAAAAGGCCGACTGGCCTAGAATACGGAGCATGATTAAGACCCCGTATGAGGACCTGCTGCGCCGCGTCTATGAGGAAGGCACCGCCAAGGGCGACCGCACCGGCACCGGCACCCGCTCCATCTTCGGGGCGCAGCTGCGCTACGACTTATCGGAATCTTTCCCCCTGCTGACCACGAAGAAGGTCTACTTCCACGCGGTCATCGGCGAGCTGTTGTGGTTCCTTAAAGGCGACTCCAACGTGCGCTGGCTCCAGGACAACGGGGTGCGCATCTGGAATGAGTGGGCCGATGACAACGGCGAGCTGGGCCCGGTCTACGGCGTGCAGTGGCGCTCTTGGCCCACCCCGGACGGCGGGCACGTGGATCAGATCGCCGGCGCGCTGCAGACCCTCAAGGACAACCCGGATTCGCGCCGCAACCTGGTCTCGGCCTGGAACGTCTCGGAGCTCGACCAGATGGCGCTGATGCCCTGCCACCTGCTCTTTCAGCTCTACGTGGCCGACGGCAAGCTTTCCCTGCAGGTCTACCAGCGCTCCGCGGACATGTTCCTAGGGGTGCCTTTCAACATTGCCTCCTATGCCGCGCTGTGCCACATGTTTGCCCAGCAGGCAGGCCTTAAGGTGGGCGAGCTCATCTGGACCGGCGGCGACTGCCACATCTACAACGATCATTTCGCCCAGGTCGAGCAGCAGCTCTCGCGCACCCCGCGGGCCTACCCGCAGCTCAAGCTCCACCGGGCCGCGGACCTGTTCTCCTATGATTTCGATGACTTCGAAATCATCGGCTATGACCCGCACCCCACCATCAAGGCGCAGGTCTCCGTCTAATGTTGGGCGCAATCTGGGCCCAGTCTTTAGACGGCCTCATCGGCGATGGGGTGCGCATGCCCTGGCACGTGCCGGAAGACCTGCGCCACTTCAAGGAGGTCACCCTGGGCGCCCCGGTCATCATGGGGCGCAAGACCTGGCAGTCCCTCAATCCGAAGTTCCGGCCCCTGCCCGGCCGGGAGAACATCATCTTGTCCAGGCAGGCCCCGGGTGCCTGGTCCCAGGGCGCGCGCGTGGTGCATCAGCTTGACGATGCCCTCCCCGCCCGTCCCAGCTCCGGGCGGCAATCCGGGGAGGAAGCCTGGGTCATCGGCGGCGGGCAGGTCTACGCCGCGGCCCTGGACTACGTGGACCGGCTGGAGGTGACCCTCATGGGGGCCAATGTGGGCGATGTCTTCGGCGCCGCCGGGGTTTTTGCCCCCGACATTCCGGCGGATTTTTCCCTGGTGCACCAGACCGGCTGGCTGGTGTCTGACACCGGCCACCTGCAACTGCCCGGCACGGCGCCGAGCCAGCTACCCTTGAAGTACAAGTTTTTAAGCTACGAAAGAAAGGCGGCAGCCTAGATGACCATCAGCGCCCCCGAGACCTCCCAGCATGTGACCATCTTTTACGCGGACTGGTGCCCCTATAGCCAGAAGCTGATTCAGCGCCTCGACCGCACGGAGACCCCCTACGAGCTCGTCGATGCCGACGCCGAGGGCACCGAGGACATCAACGAGTGGATCAAGTCCGTCAACGACGGCAACCGAATTGTGCCCACCGTCCTTTATTCCGACGGCACACACGCCACCAACCCGGAGGCCTCCGCCGTGCGCGCCAAGCTGCGCGAGCTCACCGGCGAGGAATAAGCGCCGGCGCAGCCCGCGCTAGTCCTCTTCGCCGAAGAGCTCCAGCATGTCCGCCGGGGAGAGCGTGCCGGCCAGGCCAGAGAGCTCCCGGGCGGTCACCGTGGCCAGGTAGGCCTCCAGGGCCTCCTTGAGCCGCTGCGCGTCCACCTTGTTGAGCAGCAGGCGCTCGGGCTCGTGACCTGGCAGCACCTTATCGACGGCCAGGACCTGCACGTCGTCTTTGGTCACCACCTCGGTGACGATGTCGCGGCGCTGCACGTCCACAAACTGACCGTGCGGATCGCCCAGCGGATTGCCGCCCGCGTTGCGCGGGGAATGAGAAGTCATGCTTAACAAGCTATCCGATTTCACCCCACCGCGCCCGCGGCTGGTATTCTGATACCTCGTGGCAGGGCACATCCTGCCCCCGCCCCAGTAGCTCAGGGGATAGAGCACGGCTCTCCTAAAGCCGGTGTCGGAAGTTCGAATCTTCTCTGGGGCACAGAATAACCCCCGCAACCTGCATAAACATGCTGCGGGGGTTTCCTGGCCTTAGGGCAAATTCGAGGAAGTACTAACTTAAGTACTGACTTTGCCGCTAATCAGACTCAATCGTAAGGGCCGAAATCCGGCGAATACTGTCGATGCTGTTGCCGGTTTTAGCGCTGCTGGTGCTGCCGTCGAGCGGCGGAAGCGAGGCGGACAAAAGCGCTAAACGCGCTTGTGCCCTTGGGCTTAACCTCTGACTTAACCTCTACAGCACTCCCCGAGCGATTACCGTCACTACGAAACTGCGTTGTCGTAGCACACTGGAAATCGTCGGGGGCGGCTCTAGACCCGCCCCTGACACCAACCTCCGATTCAGAAAGGACAGATACACCACTTCCCCGGGCTTGACCGCTCCGCCAACGCGGATCGGGGGTAGCGATAGACCCCTTCCTGAGACCCCGGTGAGTTTCACCCATGTCACCCACATTGTTACTGGTGTGACGGTTATGACATAATACACGGAGACTTTTTCACCGTACTTTCAGCCAATCCCAATGCCTTACTCGGGGGTATCCTCCACCCCCAGAAATGGCTGTGACCTGCGCGCAAGCTGAGTTTAACTGTTAACCTCTACTCCATGCGTCTCGTCTCTAAAGCACTGGCGATTGCTGCCTCCGCAGTCATGGCTCTTAGCCCTTTGACAGGTACAGCGACCGCCCAAGCTCTCCCTGCCCTTCCCCAGCTACCCGATCCCGCAGCGCTGTCTTCGCAGATTGATCTGCCGAAGCTGCCGCCGGTGCCTTCGGCATCGCAGCTCAGTTCCCAGCTGGGCATCCCCACCCCGAACATCCCCGGGGTTCCCGCACCGGCCCCGGGCGGCGGCAATGCGAAGCCGGCACCGCTCCTCATCAACGGCACTGGTGGCGAGGTGTTTACCAACTCCACCGGCCGCAACCGCCGCTACCTCATCCACGTGCCCACCCACTACAACCCGCTCAAGCCAGCCCCCGTGGTCTTCGGCTTCGACGGCTGGCGCGACTCTCCGGAGAACTTCCGCCGCTACTCGCGCCTAGATGAGACAGGTGCCGCCCGCGAGGCCATCCGCATCTACCCGGAATCCATCAACCACGGCTGGGAGGGTGCTCCTTACGCATCAGTGCGCGGCGGCGAGGATCTGGCTTTCATCCAGCAGATCATCGAGGAAGTCGACCGCACGTACAACGTTGACCGCTCCCGCATCTACGCCACTGGCCACT
>CAVFKS010000008.1:0-35861 GCA_963623015.1 Clostridia bacterium | reverse complement strand
AACTTCATACCGAGCCGAAAGCACCAACGGCTACACCACTACACGGGACTTGACCTCAGGGTCCCGCCATCACCCAGGTCATAAACATTGTAAACACCGGATTCAAGTTCGATGGGTCGACGGGGAATATCGCTTTCTGCAAGTTCAGTTACAGCCTGGGACAGCACCGAATAGTCCACTCCCCCGACAGCATGGTCTCGACGTATGCCATTAGGCCTCTCGGCAATTGTGGTTCCCGCACTATACGCGGAAGTCGCAAGGGGGGGGATTCTACCGCTTGCGCCGATGACATCGAGCAAGCCGTCAAAACACCTACGGGTAGTGCCACAAGAGCATTCCTAAGCATCATCACTCCTCTAGAAAAATACAGCCAACACAAACACCACAAAGTGATGTTAGCCTACCCTAATTCCACGGTCTTGCTCCGGTCAAGGACTAATTACACCCCCGGATAAACGTGCAGACTCAGGGCACTCGGCACCACTGAAGCTGCGCCAGGCATTATGCATCTGCGCACCCAACAGGGCGCCAGACACAAATCGATGATTCGCCCCAGTCTGGGTGCCACAATGTCTGCGATTTCACGGGGATATTTATCGAAGAGACCCGCCTCCCTTCGAGTGGGAGGCGGGTCGAGGAATGCGGGCCGAGACTACTTAGCGGCCTTGGTGGCCTTCTTCGTGGCTTTTTTCGCTGCCTTCTTGGTGGCTTTCTTGGTTGCCTTCTTCGTCGTTTTCTTGGTGGCCTTGCGCGTGGACTTCTTGCCTGCCTTCTTGGCGCCGGGCTGGGCATCCTTGGCGCGGCGCTCCGAGAGCAGCTCGTTGGCGCGGGCATCGGTCAGCGTCAGCGGATCATCGCCACGACGCAGCGAGGCATTCGTGGTGCCATCCGTGACATAGGGGCCAAAGCGGCCATCCTTGACGGACATCGGCTTGCCGGAGACGTCGTTGTCCCCCAACTGCTTCAGCGGCGGCTGGGCGGCGGCGCGGCCCCGGCGCTTCGGCTCCGCGTAGATGCGGCGGGCCTCATCCAACGTGATGCTAAAGATCTGCTCCTCGTTGGCCAGCGAACGCGAGTCCGAACCCTTCTTCAGATACGGGCCATAGCGGCCGTTCTGGGCGGTAATCTCCTTGCCGTCGTCCTCGCCCACCACACGCGGCAGGGACAGCAGGCGCAGGGCCTCCTCCAGCGTGACGGTGGACGGCTCCATCGAGCTAAACAGCGAAGCCGTCTTGGGTTTGAGGGACTCCTCCACGTGCGCGGCAATGCGCTTGGCCTTCTGGTTAGCCGCGGTCTTGGTCTCCCAGTTCTTGGCCCGCTTGCCCTCCGCGGCGCGCTGGGCATCCTCCTCGGCGCGCTCGGCGGCCACGATCTCCTCGGCCTCGGCCTCCGCCTTGGCGCGCTCGTCCTCCCGGACGACCTCGGTGACGTACGGCCCGAAGCGGCCCTCCTTGGCTACCACCACGCGGCCATTGTCCGGGTTGGTGCCCAGCTCGCGGCCGCCCTGGGGAGTGGCAAAGAGCTTCTCCGCCAGCTCCTCGTTGAGCTCGTCCGGCGTGGTGGTCTCCGAGAGGTTAGCCCGCTGGTACTCGGGCTCGCCGGCGGCATCGACGCCCACCTGGCGCTCGATATACGGCCCGAAGCGGCCCACGCGCACGAAGACGTCGCGGCCCTCAGAGTCGGTGTAGAGCTTGATGGAGTTGACCTTGCGGGCATCGATAGCCTCGAGGTTGACGTCGATGAGCGACTTCAGGCCACCGTGGCGCGCAATCGAGGCCGCCTTCTGGTCGCTGGCCTGGGCGTCGCCAAAGTAGAAGCCATTGAGCCACTGCGTGCGGTCCTCCGTGCCGGCGGCAATCGCGTCCAGCTCGTCTTCCATCGAGGAGGTGAAGTCATAGTCCACCAGCTCGGTGAAGTTCTCCTCCAACAGCCCCACCACGGCAAACGCCACCCACGAGGGCACCAGGGCGTTGCCGCGCGAGAGCACGTAGCCGCGGTCCTGGATGGTCTTGATGATCGACGCATACGTCGACGGGCGGCCGATGCCCAGGTCTTCCATCTTCTTGACCAGGCTGGCCTCGGTGTAGCGGGCCGGCGGGTTGGTGGAGTGGCCGTCGGCCTCAACCTCGGTGGCCTGCAGGCCATCGCCGCGCTCCAGGTGCGGCAGGCGCGGCTCTTCCTTGCCCTTCGTGCCCTTCGTGCCCTTCTTGCCCGCAGCCTTCTCACCGGCGTCGATGTCCTCATAGGCCTTGAGGAAGCCCGGGAAGGTGATGGTGCGGCCGGTGGCGGAGAACTCCACGGCGGCATCGCCAGCCTGACCTGCGACGGTGACCTTCATGGACGTGCCCTTGGCGTCTGCCATCTGGCAGGCCACGGTGCGCTTCCAGATGAGATCGTAGAGCTTGAACTCCTCGGCATCGAGCTGGCGGGCCAGCTGGCCCGGAGTAGCAAAGGTCTCCCCCGCCGGGCGGATGGCCTCGTGCGCCTCCTGCGAGTTCTTCACCTTGCCGGCATAAATCCGGGCGCTCGGCGCCACGTACTCGGAGCCGAAAATTGACGCCGCCGCCGACCGCGCCGCGTTCAGCCCCTGCTGGGACAGCGCAGTGGAGTCGGTACGCATGTAGGTGATGTGGCCGTTTTCGTACAGGCGCTGGGCAATGCGCATGGTGCGCTCGGAGGTAAAGTGCAGGCGGCGGCCGGCCTCCTGCTGCAGCGTCGAGGTCATAAACGGCGCATAGGGCTTGCGGGTGTAGGGCTTGTGCTCCACCGATGCCACCTGCATCTGCGCGCCCTGCAGGTCCGCGGCGAGGCGCTCGGCGGCGTCCTTGCCCACGACCACCACGCCATCGCGGGCGGCGGAATCCTTGACCTGGCCGCGGTCATCGAAGTCGCGGCCGGTGGCCACGCGCTGGCCATCGACGGCGCTCAAGCGGGCGGCAAAGGAAGCGGCGTCCTGCGGGGCCAGGGTGGCCACCAGGTCCCAGTACTCGGCGGAGACGAACGCCATGCGCTCGCGCTCCCGCTCGACGATGACGCGGGTGGCCACCGACTGCACGCGCCCGGCCGACAGGCGCGGCATGACCTTCTTCCACAGCACCGGGGAGACCTCGTAGCCGTAGAGGCGGTCCAGGATGCGGCGGGTCTCCTGCGCATCAATCAAGTTGATGTCCAGCTCGCGGGTGTTTTCCGCGGCCTCCAAGATGGCGGACTTGGTGATCTCGTTGAACACCATGCGGCGCACCGGCACCTTGGGCTTGAGCACCTCGAGCAGGTGCCAGGCGATGGCCTCGCCCTCGCGGTCCGGGTCGGTTGCCAGGAAGAGCTGGTCGCACTGCTTGAGCTTGGCCTTGAGGTCTGCGACCTTCTTCTTTTTGTCCGCGCTGATGACATAGAGCGGGGTGAAGTCATCCTCCGGGTTAACGCCTAAGCGCGCCCAGGGTTCCTTCTTGTATTTTGCGGGCACGTCGGCCGCGCCGCGGGGAAGATCGCGAATGTGGCCGACGGAGGCTTCCACTATGTAGTCGTCGCCCAAGTAGGGCTGGATCTTCTTAGCCTTCGTCGCGGACTCCACGATGACCAAAGTCTTGCCGTCTGCCAATTTCAGCTTCATCCCTTTCGCATTGCGCGAGACGTTGACGCATGGTGCGCAACTTAACGCATGCTTCCATACAGTACACATATATTTACGCCTTCCAACAACCTCGCCCACGCCCGCAAACCCCCGGGCGGTGTATTCTGACACGCTAGGTAGGGCCCGTTGTTCCACGCCGGGCCCGCTAGTTTTCCACGCAGCTTGAGCAAGCGGAGGTCCCATGATCGACACCCTCATTGGCGCAATCGAGGCCATCATGAGCACCGAATGGGTCTACCCGCTGGTGGGCGTGCTGATCTTTTTGGACTGTTTCTTCCCCTTCCTGCCCTCCGAGGTGCCGCTGAACCTGGTGGGCACCTGGTACGGCGCGCAGGGTTTCCCGCACCTGGGCACCATGTTTGTGGTGGCGATCATCGCGGCGATTGCGGGCGATAACCTCTGCTACGCGCTGGCCACCCGCCTGATGCCCCTGATCAACCGGGCGCAGAAGGGCTCCAAGACTTACGACGGGCTCCAGTGGGTGCGCCGCAACATGCGCCGCAACGCCGGGGCGGCGATTATCATCGCCCGCTTCATCCCGTCCGCGCGCCTGATTATGACCATCCTTTTAGGCGCCATGCGCTACCCGTGGCCGCTGTTTTTCTTCTTCGACTCCATCGGCGTGGCCCTGTGGGCCGCCCAGGCCCTGGCCGTGGGCTGGGTGGGCGGCCGGCTGCTCGGCGGCAACCCGGCGCTGGCGATGCTGGTCTCCCTGGTGGCGGCCGTCATCGTGGGCTACGCGGTGCAGCGCGGGCTGAATGCCTGGATGAACTGGCGCGATACCCGCCGCGGGTTCGCCGAAACCCCCTAGCGCATGCAAAAGCCCCGCCCGAAACCGGACGGGGCGCGCGCAGCTTTAAAGCCGCGTGCGGCTAGATGGCCTGTACGTTCTGGGCCTGCGGGCCCTTGGTGCCCTCGCCCACCTCGAAGGTGACCTGCTGGTTTTCCTCGAGGGTGCGGAAGCCCTTGCCCTGGATCTCGGAGTAGTGCACGAACAGATCCTCGGAGCCATCCTCAGGGGTGATGAAGCCGAAGCCCTTTTCCGCGTTAAACCACTTCACGGTGCCTTGCGCCATAGTTTCTAGTCCTTCTTAAACTGTAGGGATACAAATTTCGACCGCCCGCAATAACCTATCCTTGTGCGAGAAGCGCGAAAAATGAAGCTAGAACTGGAAAGTCTTAGCTCAGTGTGTCACACATTGCGCCCAACCGATAGATGGCCGCTCCAAAATCTTCCTCAACGGGGGTAGAACCTATGACTCATTCAGCCTCCGGCATCGGCGAAGAACTCATGCAAGCCCTGCGTGCCCGCTTCCCCGAGTCCGAGTGCACCCACCTGACCGTCCTGCCGCCCCAGGCCTCCCGCCTGGCCGACTGGCCAGACTGGGTGCAACCGGAAGTGCGGGCGCGGCTGGAGGAACGGGGCATCGCCAAGCTCTATAGCCACCAGTGCGAGGCTGCCGATGCCGCCTGGGCCGGCCGGGACGTCATCCTGGCCACCGGGACCTCGTCGGGCAAGTCCCTGGGGTATCAGCTGCCGGTGCTCAGCCGGTTGGGGCAGGACCGGCACGCGTGCGCGCTGTATCTGACCCCGACGAAGGCGCTGGGCTCGGACCAGCTGCGGGCGACGCTGGAGCTTATCCAGGGCATCGACCAGCTGCGGACCGTGGCGCCGGCGCCCTATGACGGGGATACCCCGCAGGAGGCGCGCGCCGGGATTCGGGAGGGCTCGCGGTATATCTTCACCAACCCGGACATGCTGCACATGTCTATGTTGGCCGGGCACCAGCGGTGGGCGCGGCTGCTGCGGCACCTGGATTACGTCGTGGTGGATGAGTGCCACACCTACCGCGGGGTCTTCGGGGCCAACGTGGCGCTGGTGCTGCGACGGCTGCTGCGGCTGGCGCGGCACTATGGGGCGCGGCCGACGCTGATTTATGCCTCGGCAACCATGCAGGACCCGGCCCGGCACGCGCGCCGGCTCACCGGGAGGGATGCGGTGGAGGTCAGCGAGGACGGGGCGCCGACGGGCGCGCGGACGGTCGCGCTGTGGGAGCCGGGATTCATTCCGGGGGCGGAAGGCGAGCACGGGGCGCCGGTGCGCATGCCGGCTACGACGGAGGCCGCCGGCATCATGGCCACGCTGGTAGCCCAGGGCGCGCGGACGCTGACGTTCGTGCGCTCGCGGCGGGCGGCGGAGACTGTGGCGCTGCGCGCGGCAGAAGACCTGGGGGCGCTGGGCCGGCCGGATTTCGGGCGGCGGATCGCTTCCTACCGGGCCGGCTACCTGGCCGAGGACCGGCGGCGCCTGGAGCGCCAGCTTGACGATGGCACCCTGCTGGGCGTGGCGACGACCTCGGCGCTGGAGCTGGGCATTGACGTCGGCGGCCTGGACGCGGTAGTCACCGCGGGGTTTCCGGGGACGGTGGCGAGTTTCTGGCAGCAGGCCGGGCGCGCCGGGCGGCGCGGGCAGAGCTCCGTGGTGGTGCTGGTGGCGCGCGATGATCCGCTGGATACGTATCTGGTGCACCACCCGGAGGCCCTGCTGGGGCGGCCGGTGGAGGCGAGCGTGTTTAACCCGTCCAACCCTTATCTTCTGTATGGGCACGTCTACTGCGCGGCGGTGGAGGCACCGCTTTCGGAGGAGGACGTGGAGGCCTTCGGCGCGGGCGCGGTGGTAGCGCAGCTGGAGGAGGATGGGCTGCTGCGGCGGCGGGCGCGGGGCTGGTTTGCGGTGCCGCAGCCGGCGGGTTCGGGCGCCGAGCTGGGCCCGGATACCGCACACGCGCAGGTGAGCCTGCGCGGCGGCAGTGGGCAGGAGGTCATGATCGTCGACGCCACCGACGGGCGGCTTTTAGGCACCATCGATGCCGGCCGAGCGGCCTCCCAGGTCCATCCCGGCGCGGTGTACCTGCACCAGGGTGAGTCTTTCGTGATTGATGAGCTGGATTTTGACGACTGCGTGGCGCTGGCCCGGCCGGATACGCCGGAGTATTCGACTTCGCCGCAGGCCACGACGGACATTCGGATCTTAAGCCAGCCGGGCGAGGGCGAGCTGGTCAACTACTCGCCGGGGCTGTGGGTGGCCTCCGTGGAGGTGGAGGTCACCGACCAGGTCATCGGTTATCAGATGCGCCTGCCCGATGGCACCGTGGGCGAGGCCGTTCCGCTGAATATGCCGGCGCAGACGCTGCGTACCCGGGCGGTGGCGTACACGATCGATCCGCTGGTTCTGGCCGAGGTAGGCATTAGCGCCGGGGCGACGCCCGGTACCCTGCACGCGGCGGAGCACGCCGCGATTGGCCTGCTGCCGCTGCTGGCCACGTGCGATAGGTGGGATATCGGTGGGGTGTCCACGGCCTTGCACCTGGATACGCAGCTGCCGACGGTGTTTGTCTACGACGGGCACCCGGGTGGGGCGGGCTTTGCCGAGGAGGGCTTCCGCCGCTTCCCCGAGTGGATGGAAGCCACCTTCGAGGCGGTGCGCTCCTGCCCGTGTGAGGCCGGCTGCCCCTCGTGCGTGCAGTCGCCCAAGTGTGGCAATGGCAACCACCCGCTGGACAAGGCCGGCGCCATCAAGCTGCTGGGCGCGCTGGTGACAATGACGGCGCGCGGCTAGAAGCCGCGGTTAGAGCGGGCCCGCCTGCGCCCAGGCAACCGCCCCGCGTACCTGGGCGGCAACGGCGACGTCGGTGCCTTCTACCAGGCACTGCCTAGCCTGCGCGCCGTTGGCCCGGGCGACTTCGGTGGCCGTGCTGCAGGCGTCCTCGCCGCGGAAGTGGGCCCAGGCGCCCGCCACGGCGGCCTGGTCGGCGGCGGCCTGCGCTTCGTGCCGGGCGATGGTGTGCGCCCCGAGGCCGGCGGCCACCCCCACCAGCCCGACGAGCGCGGCGATAATGCCCGCGGTGAGCACGGAATTCATGGCGCCGCGACTTCCTCGGGGAAGACGGCGGTGGCCTCCATCTCCCCCAGCGGGGCCGGCACCCGGGCGGTGACGGTGACCATCCCGCCGCCGGTGCTGGAGGCGACCTGGCCGCGCGGGGGCACAAAATCCACCCCGATGGCCGCCGCGCGGGCGGCCGCCCCGGCGATGTCGACCGCGGCGAGGTAGGCCCCCAGCGTGGCTAGCGCCGCGACGGCCGCCATGATGACGATGACCACCGAGGACAGCCCCAGGGCGGCCTCGACGCTCACCGACCCGCGCTCCCCCGCCAGGGCCCGCCCGGCCCGGCGCAGCAGTAGTCCGCGCGCTGGTTGTACTTTCACTGGGGTCCTCCTCGTGGTCTTTCGTGTTCTTTCTTGGTCGTTCGTGGCGCTTAAGTAGCCCTGGTACTGTGCGCTTCTAGCCCGGCCGGTTGTTGAGGGCGTCGGTGATAATCGACTCAAAGGCCTCCTCCACCCCGCCGCTGTTGATGACGAGGTAGAGCACCGCGGCCAGGGCAGCGGCAGCGACAGAGCCCATGGCATATTCAATGGTCGACATGCCGGAATCGTTGTCTACAGGCCGCAGCGTGGCCGCCACCCGGCGCGCCGCCGCCCGCCGCCACCCGGCGAGTTTCACGGCTCCGCGCAGGCGCAGGCCGGCTGCGGGAGTCTCGAATGAGGGGGACACAAGTGCGTTGTTCTGGGTCATGGTTTTCTCCTTAGGTTCTGGAAATTGGGTCGGTTCTAGCAAATGGTTGGTCGGTCAGATGAATGAGTGGCCCGGCGCCGGCGGGCTAAGGCAAGATCTCGGCGCCCAAGCTGATGACGATGGGCACCAGCCCCAGCAGGATGAACGCCGGGAGGAAGCACGCGGCCAGCGGCAGGGCGATGAAGACGCCGGCGCGCTCGGCGCGGGCGGTGGCGGCATCGGCAGCCTGGTCGCGTAGGCCGGCGGAGATGCGCTCGGCACCGGTGGCAATCGCCGCCCCCGACTGGCCCGAGAGGACATTCAAGGAGGCCAGCTCCTCCAGCCCGGGCACGGCGGCGATGGGCTCCCACGCCTCCGCCGCGGGCACGCCCAGGGCCAGCAGCGCGGCGGTGGACCCCCAGGCCTCGACCGGGCTGGTCTCCGCCACGGCGCGGGTGGCCTGCGCCGGGCCCAGGCCCGCCTTGAGGCAGGCGGCGAAGAGCTCGATGTCGTGGGATAGCACCGCCTCGCTGGCCGCGCGGGCCCGGCGGGGGCGCGGGCCGTCGCGCGGGGTCTTCGGGCGCAGCGTCGTGGCCAGCAGGGCAAGCGCGATAAGCAGGTACGTCATGCCGCGGCCCTGCCCAAGATGATGCGGCACCACACGAACCCGGCGCAGCCCAGCCCGGTGCCGGCCACCAGGATGACCCCGCCGAGCCCGCCGCCGGTGAGTAGCCTGACCGGGCTTGCGCCCATGGCCTGCCCCATCGCGATACCGACTAGCGGCAGCAGCGCCAGGACAATCGCGGTGGCCTGCGGGCCCTTGAGCTGCGCGGCGGTGGCAGAAGCATGCCGGCGGCGGGCATCCTGGCGGGCCCGGGCCTGCTCCAACAGGTGCGCCAGGGGCAGGCCGTGGCGCTCGCCCACCCGGATAAGACCCGCCAGCTCGCCCAGTCCAGGGCCGTCTAGGGCCTGCGAGATGGACCCGCCCCGGGCGGCCACCAGGCCCGCTGCCACTAGGGCACGGCGCAGGCCCGGCGGGGTATCGGCGGGCAGGCGCTCGGCGGCGGAGGCCAGGGCCGCAGGCAGGCTAGCCCCGGCGCGCAGGTCCGCGGTGACCGCGCCGGTATAGCGGGACAGCGCGGCATCCCGGCGGCGAGCGGCCCGGGCGGCGAGCACCGAGCGCGCATACCAGGCGGCCGTGCCGCCGGCCAGGCCGAGTGCGAGGAGCACGCTGCCGCGCCCGATGAGCAGGAAGGCCAGCGTCGCAACAAACACGGCCAGGACCACTACCTGCCCGCGCTGCGGGCGCAGGGTCGGCGCGACGAGCGCCAGGGCCACCGAAACGAGGGCAAAAGTCATGGCTTGACCTCCTCATCGGCAGGCAAAGCCACAAGCTCCTGCAGCTCCTGCCAGCCGGGGCCGGGGCCGCTCTGCCAGGCCACCGTGGCGGTGACCGGGTTGCCGCGCAGCAGCCCAATCTGGTGCAGGCGCCGGCCCGCGTCGGTGCGTTGCATGGACAACACCACCCGCACCGCGGCGGACAGCTGCGAGTGCAGCCCCGCCCGGTCCAGCCCGCCGATGGCCGCGAGCGCCTCCATGCGCGCCGGGACCTCCCGCAACGAGTTGGCATGCAGGGTGCCCGCACCCCCGTCGTGGCCCGTATTCAGCGCGGCCAGCAGGTCCACGACCTCGGCGCCGCGGATTTCACCCACCACGATGCGATCGGGCCGCATGCGCAGCGCCTGGCGCAAAAGCTCCGCCATGGAAATCTCCCCGCTGCCCTCCGCGTTGGCGCGCCGGGCGGTGAGCGAGACCACGTGGGGATGCGCCGGGGCCAGCTCCGCGGTGTCTTCGATGATTAGCAGCCGCTCCTGCGGCGGGGCCAGGGCCAGCAGGCTCGAGAGCAGGGTGGTCTTGCCCGAGCCGGTGCCGCCGATGACCAGGAAGGAGGCCCGGCGCGCCACCAGCGCGCGTAGGACGGGGGCAAGCTCGGCGGGCACGCTGCCGGATTCCACAAGGGCCTCCAGGCTCAAGGTGGCCTGGCGCAGCACGCGCGCGGAGATGCAGGTCCCGCCCACCGCCGGCGGGGAGAGCACCGCGTGGATGCGCACCGCGGTCCCGTCCGCCCGGTGGAGCCGGCCATCGGCGAAGGGCTTGGCATCGTCCAGGCGCGCCCCGGCGGCCACGGCCAGGCGGGTGGCCAGGCGGCGGACCTCCTCGTCGTTGGCAAAGCGCAGGGGCGCAGGAACCAGCCCCTCGCCGGCGTCGACGAACACCGCATCAGGTCCGTTGATGACCACGTCGGTGACCTGTGGGCGCGCGAGTAGCCCCTCCAGGGGGCCTAAACCTGCGGTGTCGTGGCGCAGGGTGCGCAGCACGGCCAGGACCTCGACGTCGCTGATGACGCCAGCCTCGGCGCGGACGCGGCGGGCGAGTTCGGCGGCATCGCCGGCGAGATCGGGCTCGGCGGCCAGCACGTGCTGCAGGCGGCCGATGAGTGCCTGGGTGTTAATGGTCATGCCCATCCCGCATCCTCCAGAACCCGCGCGCACGCCGCCCGCAACGCCCGGGGCGGGGTGCCGGGCAGCCCGGCGGTCTCAGCGGCGCGCGGCAGGCCGCGGAGGGTGGGAAGCTCTGCGGCGACGTCGGCGTGGACTACGGCTTCGACGTCCGCGGCCGTCATCGAGGACCAGCCCCGGTGGCGCAGCACCACCGAATGGGGCACGTTATCCGCGCGCAGCCGCGCCGCGATCCCGGCCGCTGCGGCCGCGGCCCGCACCTCGGCGGCGGCAAGGATGACCACGTGGTCGGCACTGTTGGTCACTGCGCCATCGACGATGACGGCCTCCTGCCCGCGCAGGGCCTGGACGGCCGCGTCCAGGTCACCCGCCCCGACCGCTTCCCCAGCGCCGTCCGTGCTGCGCGCCCCACTGAGCACCGCCACGCCTTCCGGGGTGGCCGGCAGCGCCCGGCGCACGTCGGCGGCCTCCACGGTGCCAGTACCTAAGCGCAGGTCAGGCCAGCGGGCCCCGGGGGCGTCTTCTAAGCCGAGCAGGAGGTCGAGGCCGCCGGCTAGCGGGCGGGCATCGACAAGCACGGAAGGGGCAAGCTGGCGGGCCAGCGCGGCGGCGAAGGTGGAGGTGCCTACCCCGCCGGCGGTACCCACCACGGCCAGGCACCGGCCGGCGCGGGTGGCCTCTGGGGCGGGGCGGACCACCCCGCCGAGGGCGGCTAGGAAGTCCGGGGCCTCGGCCGGCACGATGAAGGCGGCGGCGGCATGGGCGCCCAGCGCGGCCTCGTAGTCGATGGGGCCGGGCTCGGGCGCCAGGAAGAACACGGGCGCCGATGTTGCGCAGGCCCCCACGTGGGCGGCGGTGTCACGGTCGGCCACTATCGCCCGGGCCCGGCCCGCGTGGCGGTTGATGTCGCGGGGGTCATCACAGGCAAGGGCCTGCATGCCCGCCGCCGCGGCGGCGTGGGTGGCCTCCGGGACCAGCAGCGGATCCTGGAGTGCGATGAGGATGTAATCGTTCATGCCTGCGAGCCTGAAGCACGCGCCTGGAAAGATCCAGACCCCGCATTTTTGCCTGTGGATAACCCCGGGTTTGATTGCCCACTTCATTGGGCAATCGCGCATGCCCTGCCCAGCCTGTGGATAACTCGGGCACACGCTCTGCTTTTCTGTCACATCCACCACTTCCCACACTTGCGTTGCGGACAACTGCTGCTCGGGCCGCTACAATCGGCAGACAATGGATCAAAGCTCGAAACCACAGCCACCCGCGCGCAAACACCCGCGCGTCGGGGCGTTTTTCGATCTGGATAAAACCATCATCGCCACCTCGTCGGTCTACGCCTTCGGGCGCGAGTTCATGCACAACGGGCTCATCACCCCGGCCGAGGCCCTGCAGATCTCCTTGGCCAAGGCCGCCTACATGATGTGGGGCCAGTCCAGCGAGCACATGGACTCCACGCGCGACCAGCTCAGCCAGCTCGTTGCCGGCTGGTCCATCAAGGAAGTAGACGCCATCGTCTCCGAGACCATGCACTCGGTGGTCACCCCAGCCATCTATGCCGAGGCCCGCGAGCTCATCGAGTTCCACCAGGCCGCCGGCCACGTGGTGGTCATCGTCTCCGCCAGCGCGGAGACCCTGGTGCGCCCCATCGGCCGCGAGCTGGGCGTCGAGCACATCGTGGCCACCCGCTTGGAGGAAAAGGACGGCAAGTTCACCGGCCAGGTGCTCGACTACTGCAAGGGCCCGCGCAAGGCGGAGGCGATGGCGGAAATCGCCGCGCGGGAGGGCATCGACCTAGCGGCCTCTTATGCCTACTCGGACTCGGCCACCGACGCCCCCATGCTCGAGGTCGTGGGCCATCCCGTGGCCGTCAACCCGGAGCGCAAGCTCAAAAAGCACGCGCTCGATGCCGGCTGGGAGATCCGCAGCTTCAAAGACCCGGTGCCGCTGTTTACCCTGCCCGGGGCCAAGGAGGTGGGCATCGGCGCCGGCGTGGTGGCCGGTATTGCCGCCATCGTGGCCGTGGGCCTGTGGCTGGCCGGCAAGCCCGGCGGCTTTGGCCACCCCACCACGCGCGACTCCGCCTAGCCTGCCGATGCCGCGTGGCCTTCTCTCCCGTGGCCAGACGAAGTCACGCCGCCTCGTGCGGCCTGATTTATCAGGCGGCACGCGCGATGGCGTCGGCCTCCACCCCACCAGCCTCCCAGGCGTGCAGCAGCACCAGCAGCAGTTCGTGCGGGGCACGTGCGTAGTTTTCTTTCGCTGCCGCATACTCGGCAGAATGCCGGTTGAGGTAGGTCTCCGGCACCGCAAACCCGCGCGGGTCTAGCCCCGTGTGGACCGCCATCGCGCGCGCGGCTACCCGGGCCACCAGTTCGGAGCGCTCGGCGAAGATCTGCCCGGCGGCGATCTCGGCGTGGACTACGGCCGGGGCCAGCCGGTCAAACAGGGGCGCGCCGGTGGCGCCGTGGGTGATAAACCGACCCAGGGCCTGGACGCGGGCGGGGTCGGCCGGGGTGCCCTCGCCGCCGGCGGCGACATCGGCACGGGCAAGCACGTTGAGCGGGGCCCGGGCGAAGGTGCGCACGGTGGTGGTGAGCAGATCCGGGGCCAGCAGCGAGTAAGCGGAGACCTCCGGCCCGGCGGCAAAGGGGCGCTGCAGGTCACGATTTAGTGAAGAAATCCGGGCCCCGCGCATCAGCGACTCGGAAGAAATGACCTCTGGGCGCCGCAAACCCGCAGGTCGCCGGTGGGCGCGGGCGATGGTGGTGGCGGCGGCAGCGGCGGCATCGGCAAGCTCGGGGCGGGCCAAAGGGTCATTATCGTTCATGATTGGTTAGGATAGTGTGGCAGTAAGTTATTAATCAGCAACGGAAGGCATAACACCGTGAGCAACGACGGACTCTTCACCAGTGGCTCTGACCAGTTTGCGCCGCGCGCGAACTCTATTCCGCTGAGTGACGTTGACACTTCTAAGCCGGGTGAGGCCTCCATCGGGCAGCTGGTGTCTAACGCCTCCGAGCAGATTTCCTCCCTCGTGCGCTCTGAGATGGAGCTGGCTAAGACCGAGCTGGCTGCCTCCGCCAAGAAGGGCGGCATCGGCGCCGGCCTCTTCGGCGCTGCGGGCACCATCGCCCTGTATAGCTCCTTCTTCTTTTTCTTCTTCCTGGCAGAGCTCTTGGCCGTGTGGCTGGACCGTTGGGCGGCATTCCTCATCGTCTTCCTCATCATGCTGGTCCTGGCCGGCATCCTGGGCCTGGTGGGCTTCCGCAACGTCAAGAAGGTGCGCAAGCCGGAGAAGACCATTGAGTCCGCCAAGGAGCTCAAGCACCTGGTGCCGGGCAAGGCCACCAAGGCCGTGGAGTCGCGCGACGGCCTCTACACCTAAACCTTGACACCCTCGAGCCGCCCCGCGTGGGCGGCTTTAGTCATATCTGGGCCCGGCCGGCCCGCCCTGGAACTTGTGAAGGAGCCCCAATGCCCCTGTCCCCCTCCGTAGTCGAGCTGCCTGGGCCGTGGACGCACGAATACCTGCACACCCGCGGCATCCGCCTGCACGCGGCGGTGGCCGGCAGTCCGGATGACCCGCTCATCGTGTGCCTGCACGGCTCGGTGGGCGGCTGGTTCGACTACCAGGACGCCCTGCCGCAGCTGGCCGCGGCCGGATTCCACGTGGCCGCGCTCGACCTGCGCGGCTATGGGCTCTCGGACAAGCCGCCGGTGGAGATGGGTCAGGACATCCGCACCCTCATCGGCGACGTCGTCGGCGCCATCCAGGCGCTCGGCCACGACACCGCTTACCTGGTAGGCAATGACACCGCGGCCGGGCTGGCGTGGGCGGTGGCCTGCGAGCGCCCCGAGCGCGTGGCCGGGGTGGTCTCCATCTCTGGCGCGCATCCGGTGGATCTGCGCCGGTCCATTGCCGCGCGCCCCTGGGACTTCGGCTGGATCCTGCTGCGCACCGTCGGCGCCCGCCTGCCGATGCCCCTGCTCCAGCGCCTGCCCAAAGAATCCCTGGTGGCCACCGACGTGCGCCTCAACGTCGCCCGCCGCAGCGCCCCGGTGGCCCGCCTGCTCGAGCTGCGCCAGCAGGCCATCCAGATTGGCAATACCTACCGGGGCCTGGTGTGGAACCACCGCCTGCTCACCGCGCCGCTGCCCCGGGCCGGCGCCCACGCGCAGGTAGAAGCGCCCGTGCTTTTCCTCCACGCCAACCAGGGCCTGTGGGGCCCGGTGCTAAAAAGGGCGCGCCGACGGGCTGGCCGGCTGAGGGCGCTGCACCTGCCCGGCACCAAGAACCTGCCGCACGTCGAGGACGCCACAGGCTTCGCGGCGGCGGTGACCACGTGGGCCCGGCACCCCTAATCAGCCCTAAGGATACCCCCGTTATCGGGACTACCTAACGCTCAATAGGCAGGTAAACGACGGGTGAACAAAAACACCCACGTATGTTTTCCAAACCCTTGAATGTGACGTGGGGCGCACGGTAGGTTATGGGATACCCGAATCACAGGGTGAATTTCTCTCTCTACACACGATGGAGGCCCCTTTCCCCATGACGCTCAAGAAGACTCTCGCGGTACTCGCCGCCACCTCCGCCACGCTGGCCCTGGCCGCCTGCGGCTCCGACTCCTCGGGCTCCGGCGCTAGCGGCGAAGGCGCAGGCAACTACATCCTCGCCAACGGCACCGAGCCGCAGAACCCGCTCATCCCGGCCAACACCAACGAGGTCGGCGGCGGCAACATCATTGACAACATCTTCTCCGGCCTCGTCTACTACGACGCTGAGGGTGTGGCTCATAACGAGATCGCGGAGTCTATCGAGCACAACGAGGACAACACCGAGTTCACCGTGAAGCTGAAGGACTGGACCTTCTCCGACGGCACGCCGGTCACGGCCAGCTCCTTCGTGGACGCCTGGAACTACGCGGTGGCCAATGACCAGCTGGGCGCCTACTTCTTCGAGCCGATCAAGGGCTACGAGGAGGGCGTGGAGTCCCTGGAGGGCCTCAAGGTCGTCGACGATAAGACGTTTACCATCACCCTGTCCGCCCCGGAGGCAGACTTCCCGCAGCGCCTGGGCTACTCCGCTTATGCGCCGCTGCCCGAGTCCGCTTTCGCGGACATGGAAGCCTTCGGCAAGAACCCGGTGGGCACCGGCCCCTACAAGCTGGCCGAGTGGAACCACAACCAGGACGCCCTCATCGTCCCCAACGAGGAGTACAAGGGCGAGCGCGTCCCGCAGAATGACGGCGTGCGCTTCAAGTTCTACGCCGCCCAGGATGCCGCCTACGCGGACCTGCTCTCCGGCAACCTGGACACCCTGGACGCCATCCCGGACTCCGCTTTCGCCTCGTATGAGAGCGAGCTGGGAGATCGCGCCATCAACCAGCCGGCCGCCGTCTTCCAGTCCTTCACCATTGGTCAGAACCTGAAGCACTTCGAGGGCGAGGAGGGCAAGCTGCGCCGCGCCGCGCTGTCCCACGCCATCGACCGCGAGGAAGTCACCGAGACCATCTTCCAGAACACCCGCACCCCGGCCAAGGAATTTACCTCCCCGGTACTCCCCGGCTATGACGAGAACATCGAGGGCAACGACGTCTTAGAGTTCGACCCGGAAAAGGCCAAGGAGCTGTGGGCCCAGGCGGATGAGATCTCCCCGTGGGAGGGCGACTTCACCATCGCCTACAACTCCGACGGCGGCCACCAGAGCTGGGTCGACGCCGTGACCAACCAGATCAAGAACAACCTCGGCATCGAGGCCGCCGGCGCGCCCTACCCGGACTTCAAGTCCCTGCGAGATGAGATCACCGGCCGCACCATCGATGGCGCCTTCCGCACCGGCTGGCAGGGTGACTACCCCTCCATCGGCAACTTCCTGAGCGCGGTCTATGCCACCGGTGCCGGCTCCAACGACGGCGACTACTCCAACCCGGAGTTCGATGCCCTCCTAAAGAAGGCCGGCACCGCCGCCAACCCGGAGGAGGCCGCCAAGACCTATAACGAGGCCCAGGCCTTCCTGTTCAAGGATCTGCCCGCCATCCCGCTGTGGTATGCCAACGTCAACGGCGGCTACTCGGAGGCCGTGGACAACGTGGTCTTCAACTGGAAGTCCGTCCCGGAGTTCTACGCCATCACCAAGGCTTAAACGCCCTCGGGCCGCCCTAGGCCTTCTCGGACTTGCAGCCCCGGCGGGCCCTGCCCCGCCCCGCGCACCCCGCCTCCGCCCCTGGAGTCGGGGTGCTACCCTTATCGGGTATCTATCAATTAACAGAAACTGGGCGCGGGCATCTAAAATGCACGTCACCCCCACTTTCCCAACAGCCCCCACTCACGATTACTTATAAGGACCAATTGCAATGTTGCGCTACGTCGGGCGACGCGTGCTGCAGATGATCCCGGTGTTCTTCGGAGCCACCTTCCTCATCTACGCGCTCGTGTTCCTCATGCCCGGTGACCCCGTGGAAGCCCTGGGCGGCGACCGCGGCCTCACCGACGCCGCGCGCGAGCGAATCGCCGCGGAATACAACCTGGACAAGCCCTTCCTCGTCCAGTACCTGCTCTACCTCAAGGGCATCTTCCAGCTGGACTTCGGCACCACCTTCTCCGGGGTCCCCGTCACCGAGGTCATGGCCAACGCCTTCCCCGTGACCTTGAAGCTGGCCGGCATGGCCATCGTCTTCGAGGCCGTGCTGGGCATCTTGTTCGGCGTCATCTCCGGCGTGCGCCGCGGCGGCATCTTCGACTCCACCGTGCTGGTGGTCTCCCTCTTCGTCATCGCCGTTCCCTCCTTCGTCATCGGCTTCGTCTTCCAGTTCTTGGTCGGCATCAAGTGGCAGCTTCTGCCCGTGACCGTCGGCGCCAACGAGAACTTCGAGAACCTCCTCATGCCCGCCATCGTGCTGGGCGCGATGTCCTTTGCCTACATCATCCGGCTCACCCGCCAGTCCGTCAGCGAGAACCTGCGCGCGGACTACGTGCGCACCGCCCGCGCCAAGGGCTTGAGCAACGGCACTGTGATGACCCGCCACGTGCTGCGCAACTCGCTCATCCCGGTGGTCACCTTCATCGGCGCGGATCTGGGCGCGCTGATGACCGGCGCCATCGTCACGGAGGGCATCTTCGGCATCAACGGCGTGGGCGGCACCATGTACCAGGCCATCCTGCGCGGTGAGCCGACCACCATCGTGTCTTTTACCACGGTGCTCGTGCTCATCTACATCATCTCCAACCTGCTCGTTGACCTGCTCTACGCAGTCCTAGACCCGAGGATCCGCTATGACGCATAACAGTTACCCGCCGGCCGGCGCCACCCCGCGCGCGGGCCAGGAGCACTTCATTTCCGAGTTCGATGAGACCGGCCTCGGCGCCGTCGATGCCGTCAGCGACGAATCCGCCCCCTCCTCCCAGTGGGGTGAGGCCTGGCGCTACCTGCGCCGCCGCCCCCTGTTCTGGATCGCCGGCGCGATGATCCTGCTGGCCCTGCTGTTGGCGCTTTTCCCGGGCCTATTTACCAACACCGACCCGCGCTACTGCGAGCTCTCCCGCTCCCTGGCTGGGCCGGAGTCCGGCCATCCCTTCGGTTTTAACCGGCAGGGCTGCGACGTCTACGCCCGCGTGGTCTACGGCGCCCGCGCCTCCGTGTTCGTGGGCGTGCTCGCCACCGCCCTGGTCACCCTCATCGGCTCCCTGGTCGGCGCCATCGCCGGCTTCTTCGGCGGCTGGATCGACTCGGTGCTCTCCCGTATCACCGACGTCTTCTTCGCCATCCCCCTAGTGCTGGCCGCCATCGTGGTCATGCAGCTATTCAAGGAGCACCGCACCATCCTCACCGTGGCGGTGGTCCTGGGCGCTTTCGGCTGGGTCTCGATTGCCCGCATCACGCGCGGGGCGGTGATGAGCGTGAAGAACGAGGAGTTCGTCCAGGCCGCGCGCTCCGTGGGTGCGTCCAACTGGAAGATCCTCTTTAGCCATATCCTCCCCAACGCGGCCGCCCCCATCATCTCTTATGCCACGGTGGCGCTGGGCACCTTCATCGTGGCGGAGGCCACCTTGTCCTTCCTGGGCATCGGCCTGCCGCCCACCATCGTCTCCTGGGGCGGCGACATCTCCCAGGCGCAGGCCTCCCTGCGCACCAATCCCTCCATCCTGTTCTACCCGGCCGGGGCCCTGGGCCTGACCGTGTTGAGCTTCATCATGATGGGCGACGCCCTGCGCGACGCCCTCGATCCGAAGGCGAGGAAGCGCTAATGACCACCACCGACGCTAAGCAACCGCTGCTGGAGATGAAAGACGTCCACATCTCCTTTGAGTCCTCCACCGGCACTGTCGCCGCGGTGCGCGGGGTCAACCTGCGCATCTACCCGGGCCAGTCCGTGGCGATTGTGGGCGAGTCCGGCTCCGGCAAGTCCACCACCGCCATGTCCATCCTGGGCCTTTTGCCTGGCACCGGCAAGGTCACCGACGGCCAGATCCTCTTCAACGGCGAAGACATCACCCACTACAACGACAAGCAGTTCGAGGCCCTGCGCGGCAACAAGATTGGCCTGGTCCCGCAGGATCCGATGTCCAACCTCAACCCCGTCTGGCGCATCGGCACCCAGATCCGGGAGTCGCTGAAGGCCAATAACGTGGTGCCGGGCTCGCAGCAGGAGCAGCGCGTCAACGAGCTGCTGGAAGAAGCCGGCCTGCCCGATGCCGCCCGGCGCGCCAAGCAGTACCCGCACGAGTTCTCCGGCGGCATGCGCCAGCGCGCGCTCATTGCCATGGGCTTGGCCGCCCGCCCGCAGCTGCTCATCGCCGACGAGCCCACCTCGGCCCTCGACGTGACGGTGCAAAAGACCATCCTGGATCACTTGGAGCACCTCACCGCGGAGCTGGGCAACGCCGTATTGTTTATTACCCACGATCTGGGCCTGGCCGCCGAGCGCGCCGAGCACCTGGTGGTCATGCACCGCGGCCGCGTGGTGGAGTCCGGCCCCTCGCGCGAGATCCTCAAGGATCCGCAGCACCCGTACACCCGCCGCCTGGTCACGGCCGCGCCTTCGCTGGCGTCCTCGCGCATCCGCGCCGCCCAGGAGGCGGGGCTGGAGACCACCGAGCTCAAGTCCGGTGCCGAGGGCGCCGATGCCGCGGCCACCGCTGCCGATGCCCCGGTCATCTCGGTGCGCAACCTCACCAAGGAGTTTTCCATCCGCGGCCAGCGCGGGGAGAAAAAGACCCTGCGCGCAGTCGACGACGTGAGCTTCGATCTGCGCCGCGGCACCACGCTGGCGTTGGTGGGCGAGTCCGGCTCGGGCAAGTCGACCGTGGCCAACATGGTGCTTCACCTGTTGGAGCCGACCTCCGGTACCGTCACCTTTGAGGGCCGCGATACCCAGTCTTTGTCCAAGCGGGAGCTGTTTAAGCTGCGCCGCAAGATGCAGGTGGTCTTCCAGAACCCCTATGGCTCGCTGGATCCGATGTATTCCATCTACCGCTGTATCGAGGAGCCCCTGGTGCTGCACAAGGTGGGCAACCGCAAGGAGCGGGAGGCCCGCGTGGCGGAGCTGCTGGACATGGTGGCGATGCCGCGCTCGGCCATGCGCCGCTACCCCAATGAGCTCTCCGGCGGGCAGCGCCAGCGCATCGCGATTGCCCGCGCGCTCGCCTTGGGCCCGGAGGTCATCGTCTTGGACGAGGCCGTCTCCGCCCTGGACGTGCTGGTCCAGAACCAGGTCATTAACCTGTTGGCGGACCTGCAGCGGGACTTGAAGTTGTCCTACTTGTTCATCACCCATGATCTGGCGGTGGTGCGCCAGACTGCCGATGACGTGGTGGTGATGCAGAAGGGCCGCATCGTCGAGCAGGGCACCGCCGACGATATCTTCACCAATGCCCAGGCCGACTACACGCGCAACCTCATCGAGTCCGTGCCGGGCCTCCACCTAGAGATTGGCACCGGCTCCAACCTGGGCCTGGTCTAACCAGCCCGGCTAGGGGCAGGCCGGCTAGGCCTGCCCCTAACGGCTGACGCACGCCCCCGTATCGACCGGTTCGGTCAGCGCTTCTAGCTGGCCGATGTTGCCTAGGACCTCGGCGGCGGTGAGCGCGTAGCCGGTATCGGAGTCGTCCACGGAGGCGCCGAAGATGACGCCGATGACCTCGCCGTTGGGGTTGACCACGGGGCCGCCGGAGTTGCCCTGCTGCACCGAGCCGCGCAGGGTGTAGGCGTCGCGCTCCACGCGGCCCTGGGCGTAGATGTCCGGGCCGGCAATCGTCAACCGTTCGCGCACCCGGGCCGGGGAGGCCGTAAACGGGCCTGACAGGGGGAAGCCCATGACCACGGCATCATCGCCAGTGCCGGCCGGGGTGGGCGCCCACGACAGCGGGCGGATGCCCAGGCCCGGGGAGTGCAGCACGGCGATGTCGACGTCGGGGTTGTAGTAGACCACCTCGGCCTCCTTAAGCCCCACGATGGTCTCCAGGGCCACCACGTTGGTGCCGGCGACGACGTGCGCGTTGGTGACCACGTAGTCGTCCTGCGCGACAAAGCCGGAGCCCATGAGGCGACGCGAGCAGGCGTCGGCATCGCCAAGCACATGGATGACCGAGGGGCGCAGCTCCTCGATGAGTTCGCGGTTGGCCACCTCGATGCGCGGGGGCTCGACCTCGACGCCGTGCTGGGATAGCCACGGCGAGACCAGCGGCGGCAGGCCCGACTCGTTGAGCAGCGCCGCGATCCCGGCAGGGAGGGTGCTCAGCTCCGAGGGCATGTACCGGTTGAGGGTGCCCAAGATGGCGGACTCGCGCACGCCCTGGCCCACCTTGCCGCTTAAGCCGTTGGCCAGCGGGATAGAGACCAGCCAGATGACCAACACCATGGCCACGATCTGGAAGATGCCGCCGATGAAGGAGTCCCAGCGCTGCTGGGCGCGCGCCCGCATGCGATCGCGCAGCAGGGATCCCAGCCCGCCGCCGATGAGCTGGCCCGCCCCCACGCACAAGATGAGTACGGAGAGCACGAGCAGAAAGCGCAGCGCCACGCTATCGGTTAGCTGCATGACGAAGGGGGCGGCGGCGGTGCCCAGCACGAGGCCGGCGACAACGCCGATAAAGCTCAGCACGGATGCCCAGGCGCCCTGGCGCCAGCCACTCCACCAAGCCACCACCAGGCCGAGAATGATAATGCCATCGGCAATCAGGGCGGGTGTCACGGCGCGGGGGTCTCCTCACTGGCTGCTAGGCCCCACGGGGACGGGGGCCTAACAATCTTAACGGCTGGCCCGCGCTTCGCGCGCAGGCACCGCCAGCCTAGTACAGCTTTTCCTGGTTCCGGGAGGAGCGCAGGGTCTCACGCAAGTCCGCCACCCGGGCGCGGTCCCACTCCTGTTCCCAGCCGGCGTGGCGGAACAGGCCCGCCAGCAGGGCCGCGGTAAAGCCCCAGATGACGTATCCGCGGTGGCGAAAGGCCGGCCCCCGCCAGGCCCCCCGGCCCACCATGAGCCGGTTGACGGGGTTGAGGAGGTCGGTGACAGGGGCGGCGAAGACATCGTCGGCCTCTGCGGGACTGGTCACGCCCAGCTGGGAGGGCGCGTGCCAGTAGGCCAGCACGGGACTGACCAGCCCGCCGGTGCCGCGGACCCGCACCGGGTCCCACTCCTCCAGCACCGTGGCGGTAGAGGCGAGCAGACCAGTCTCCTCGTTCGCTTCGCGCCGCGCGGCGTCGACGGGGGTCTCGCCCGCCTCGAGCCGCCCGCCGGGAAAGGCAATCTGCCCGGAGTGCGAGCGCATCGTAGGCGAGCGGTGTGTGAGCAGCACCTCGGCGTCGTCGACCGAGCTGCCGGAAAAGAGCATGAGTACCGCCGCCGGGCGCCGGGGCCGGTCTGGCAAGGGCGGCCCCTGGAGCTTGTGCGCGGCCAGCCGCTTGGCGATGCCCGCCCCACGCGCCGCCTCCAACCACACCGGGGCGCTCATAGGCGAGCCTCCACCGCCGCGATGATGTCCGCTGGGTCCTCGAAGGCCTCGATGACCTGGCCCACCACCTCGCCGTCGCGCAGGACCAGCGTGATGGGGATGACCCCGGGCAGGCCCAGGGTGCCGGCCAGGCGGTTGTCCGGGTCCTGGAAGCTGGGCAGGTCCGCCCCGATCTCGGCGAGGAAGGCGCGGCCACTTTCCGCGTTGGGATCCGCATGCACGCCCGCCACGGTCCACTCGGGGCGTTCGCGCGCGACCTCCACCAGGGCGGGGATCTCCGCTCGGCACGGCTGGCACCACCAGGCCCACAGGTTGATCACCGCGACGCCGCGCCCCAGGTCGAGGGCCTCCACGCCGTCCTGGAGGGCGGGCAGCGCCACGCCAGCCACGGAGCCGGCCGTGGGCTCTGCGGCGAGCGCAGATTCGGGGGCTGAGGTTGCCGGCGCGGCGGCATCGTCGGCCTGGTTAGCATCGTCGCGCAACGCCCCGGCGGCGGCGAAACTCACTCCCACCGCGATAACCACCATGGCGGCGATGGAACCCCATACGGACTTATTCACGTCATTCACCCCGTCCCGCATCCTGGGCGCTGGGGCACATCCGGCGCACGACGCACTCACCGCAGCGGGGGCGCCGCGCCGTGCAACAGCGGCGGCCGTGGAAGATGACCCGGTGGCTGAAATCAGACCATTCGACCTCCGGTAGCTGCGCAGCCAGCTGCTTCTCGATGGCCAACGGCGTGCGCGCGGTGGCCAGCCCTAGGCGCCCGGCCACCCGCTGGACGTGGGTATCTACCGGCAGCGCCGGCAGGCCGAAGGCGTTTCCGTGCACCACTAGGGCTGTCTTGCGGCCCACCCCCGGCAGGGACGCCAACTCCTCGATGCCCGACGGCACCTCTCCGCCCCAGCGCGCGAGGAGGGCCTCCCCGATTCCCAGGAGGTAGCCGGCCTTGGCGCGCTGGAAGCCCAGGGGACGCAGGATATCCTCGAGGTCGGCGCGGGCAGCGGCGGCCAGGGCGGCGGCGGACGGGTAGCGCTCGAAGAGCCGTGGGGTGACCTGGTTGACCCGGGCATCGGTGCACTGGGCCGAGAGCACCGTGGCCACGAGCAGCTCCAGCGGCGTGCGGTGGTCCAGCTCGCAGCGCGCGTCTGGGTACTCTTCCGCCAGCAGCTGGTTAATCTCGGCGGCCGGCCGGGCGGCGCCTGGGGGCGAAACGGTCATAATGTCATCCCAGTCTAGCCGCCCGGATTGCAGCCCACCCCACGGGCGCGCCTTGGCCCGGGGGCGAGGTGGGCATCGGCAGGCTGGGCGCTTGTAGAATCTGAAGGCATGATCGCCTTCGTCATCGTCGCCCCCATTGCCCTGGCTGGTTTTGCCATCCTCATGGAAAAGCTCGAGGCCGCCGCCCTGTAGGTCCACCGCTCCCGACTCAACGTGGGCCATGCGCTGCCGGTTTGCGCCCCAGCCGGCGCCCGCACGTCGGCCAATCTGCGCGTCTTAGCCTGTAGTACGACCGTTTTGACACTCCCAGACAAAACTGCTATTTTGAGTGATTTTTAGCAAAAGTGATCTTCTACACTGTAGGATGAGACCTGTTACATAGCGGCGCAGGTCTCACACACCTGCGCCCCCTCATTTGGCCCTTAAAGGAGCGATTAAGTGGAAGGCGTACAGGACATCCTCTCCCGCGCCGGCATCTTCCAAGGCGTAGATCCGGTCGCGGTCCAAAACCTGATTGAGCAAATGGAAACGGTCCGCTTCCCGCGCGGCACCACCATCTTCGACGAAGGTGAGCCGGGTGACCGCTTGTACATCATCACCTCGGGCAAGATTAAGCTCGCCCGCCACGCGCCCGACGGCCGCGAGAACCTCCTGACCGTCATGGGCCCGTCGGACATGTTCGGTGAGCTCTCCATCTTCGATCCGGGCCCGCGCACCTCCTCGGCAGTGTGCGTCACCGAGGTCCAGGCCGCCACCATGAACTCGGAGATGCTCAAGAACTGGGTCGAGGAGCACCCCTCCATCGCCCAGCAGCTGCTGCGAGTGCTGGCCCGCCGCCTGCGCCGCACGAACGCCAACCTGGCGGATCTCATCTTCACCGACGTACCCGGCCGCGTGGCCAAGACGCTACTGCAGCTGGCCAACCGCTTCGGCGTGCAGGAGGGTGGCGCCCTGCGCGTCAACCACGACCTGACCCAGGAAGAGATTGCCCAGCTCGTCGGCGCCTCGCGCGAGACCGTCAACAAGGCGCTCGCCACCTTCGCCCACCGCGGCTGGATCCGCCTCGAGGGCAAGTCCGTGCTCATCGTCGACACCGAGCACCTGGCCAAGCGCGCACGCTAAGCGCAGCACCCCCGCCGCCGGCCCTGGCCGGCAGGCGTTAAAAAATCCCCGCTCACACGTGGTGAACGGGGAATATTTTTATGCTTATCTAGCCCCTGGCAGCCGGCCCGGTGGGGCCGGGGGCCGGGTTAGGACTCCCGATCTGCCAGGTAGCGCAGCGCGGTGCGCGTGGACTGCTCGGCGGCGTGGCGCAGCACCGGGTCGACATCGTCGTACATCTCATCCACCAGGGTCTTCAAGTCGACGTCGTCTCCCAGGCGGGAGCGCACCTCCTTGATCTGGTTGAGGCGGTGGTGACGGCGGTCGATGTACTTGCGGGCCATCTGCGACAGATCATCGAGCTCAGCGCCGTGGCCCGGCAGCAGGGTAACGCCCTTGCCGCGGGTCTCTAGGACATCGAGAGCCTTCAGGTAGTCCGCCAGGGAGCCGTCGGTCTCCGACAACATCACGGTGTGGCGGCCGGCGATGGTGTCCCCCGTCACGATGCCTTCCAGCACGGACTCGTGCGGCTCGCCCGTCCAGAGGAAGAAGCTGGTGGAATCTGCGGTGTGGCCCGGGGTGTGCACGACCTCAAGACGCGGGGTGACATCCTCCAGCGCGATGATCTCGCCGTCGCGCAGGGGATCGCCCCCGTTGCAGTAGCGCTCATCGAAAGCGCGGATGGGCGCGCCGGTGAGCTGACGCAGGCGACGCGCGCCGGAGGCGTGATCGTCATGGCGGTGCGTGAGCAGAATCAGCGCCACCTCACCAGCCTTGGCGTGGACGATGTTGAGGTGCCCTTCATCCTCCGGGCCCGGGTCGACCACGATGGCGCGGTCATCTTCCGGGGCGCGGATAATCCACGTGTTGGTTCCCTCCAGCGCGGTGTACGAGGGGTTGTCGCACAAGACCACACCGGCGGACTGGGTAACCGGGCGTAGCTGGCTATATGCAGGATGTTCCATGTCTCTAGCCTAACTTAGATCTCAACGATTATTTCGATTTCCACCGGGGAATCCTTGGGCAGTACAGCCACCCCGACGGCGGAACGCGCGTGCGCGCCGGCGTCCCCGAAAATCTCCCCAATCAGATCAGAGGCGCCGTTGATGACGGCGGGCTGTTCCACGAAGGAAGGATCAGAGGCAACGAAACCCACAAGCTTGACCACGCGCTTGACGTTGTCCAAGCCCACCTCGGCGTCCACGGCGGCCAGGGCGTTGAGCACAGAGATGCGGGCCAGCTCCGTGGCCTTATCCTGGGTCACCTCCGCGCCCACCTTGCCGGCGGCGGGAAGTTCCCCATCCACCAGCGGCAGCTGACCGGAGGTCCACACCTGGTCCCCCACGCGCAGCGCCGGCACATAAGAGGCCAAAGGCTTGGCTACCGCCGGCAGCTCCAAACCCAGTTCTTGCAAGCGAGTGATATAGCTCATGACTTATTCCTCCACTGGACGCTTAAAGTAGGCAACGACATTTTCCGGGTTCATACCCGGGGTGACAGTCACCAACTCCCAGCCGTCCTCACCCCACGTGTCAAGGATTTGCTTGGTGGCGTGAGTGATCACCGGAGCGGTGGCATATTCCCATTTAGTCATGGCATCCAGCCTACCCATCCGCGGGCCGGATTTAAACGTCAGTCTCAACTGTTGCCAGCCGGGTTCAATGCCACAAGCCCCAAGCAAGGCTTGGGGCTCGTGGAGGCTTCTCGGACCGGCATCGCTAGCGCGCTGCCGTAGCAGCGCGCTAGCAGGGCGGGCACACGCGGGAAGGAGGCTAGATGCCTACCAGTTCCCCGCCCTGGGCCAGGTACTTGGCCCAGCTGGTGATGTGGGGGTTCTTGCGCAGCAGGGCGCGGCGCTGGCGCTCGGTGAGGCCACCCCAGACTCCGAACTCCACCCGGTTATCCAAGGCGTCTGCCCGGCAGGCGTTGATCACGGGGCAGTGGCGACAGATAACTGCTGCCTTGCGCTGTTCGGCGCCGCGGACGAAGAGTGCGTCGGGGTCTCCGCCGCGGCACTTAGCTTGGGTTACCCACTCACCACGCTCGGGAATTTTATGTTTACGCGGGGAAGTCTGCACGCTGACGGTCATGGGAAGCGCTCCTTCCGGTGGGGTTGGAAACATAACACAGTTAGTGTATTCACAGGCCCTAATGCTTGTCTAACACGTCACACTTTAGGGGGGAGTCTGGTATTCATTTACCGGCCCGCCCCACGTAGTGTGGTGGGGGTGACCAGAATCAATGCCCTCTTCAAGTTGCTCCTCGGAACCGTGCTCGTCGGCGTTTTGTGCGCGCTGGCGCTCATGCCCGTCGCGGGCCTCGGCGGCGTGGCCGTCGCGCGCACCAACGAGGCTATGCAATCGGACATTCAGGACCTGGAAGCGGGCAATGCCCCCGGGGTGACCACCATCAAGGACGCCACGGGCAAGGACATGGCCTACCTCTTTACCCAGCGCCGCCACCCCGTACCCGGCAACCAGATTGCCCAGGTCATGCGCGACGCCATCGTCTCCATTGAGGACCGGCGCTTCTATGAGCACGACGGCGTGGATCTGCAGGGCAACTTCCGCGCGGTGATTAGTAACTTGACCTCCGGCGGGGTCTCCCAGGGCGCGTCCACCCTCAACCAGCAGTACGTGAAGAATTATCTGCTGCTGGTCAACGCCACCACGGAGGAGGAGCAGGCCGCCGCCACCGAGCAGTCCGTTGCCCGCAAGCTGCGGGAGATGCGCATGGCCACCCAGTTGGACCGCACTTTGAGCAAGGATGAGATCCTCACCAACTACCTCAACCTGGTGCCCTTCGGCAACCATGCCTATGGCATCGAGGCAGCCGCCCGCACCTACTTCGGCAAGCCCGCCTCCAAGCTGGAGCTGCACGAAGCCGCCATGCTCGCCGGCATGGTGCAGTCCTCGGAGTACCTCAACCCTTACACCAACGCCTCGGGGGCGACCGAGCGCCGCAACCTGGTGTTGCAGTCCATGGTGGACAATGACTACATCACGCAGGAGGCTGCCGATGCCGCCGCGGCCAAGCCCTTAGGCGTCCTCGAGGCCCCGGCCACGTTGCCCAACGGGTGCATCAGTTCCGGCGACCGCGGCTTCTTCTGTGACTTCGTGCTCGAGTACTTGGCCGACAAGGGCCTGGATACAGATCAGGTCATCCGTGGCGGCTACACCATCACCACCACTTTGGACCCGGTGGTCCAGGACGCCGCCAAACAGGCGGTGGTCTCCCAGGTCAACCCGCAGGCCCCCGGCGTAGCGGAAGTCATGAGCGTCATCGAGCCCGACGCCACCGACCGCCCTGTGCTCGCTATGGTGTCCTCCCGCACGTATGGCCTCAACGCCGAGGAGTACGAGACCATGCTGGCCCAGCCCTACTCTCTGGTGGGCCACGGCGCGGGCTCCATCTTCAAGATCTTCACCGCGGCGGCGGCCATCGACGCCGGCTACGGCATCGAGAACCTCATTACCGTGCCCGCCCGTTACGAGGCTGAGGGCCTGGGTTCTGGCGGCGCCGCCGACTGCCCGCCGGGCCGCTACTGCGTGGGCAACGCCGGCACCTACCCCGGCGCGCTGACCTTGCGCGATACCCTGGCACAGTCCCCCAATACGTCGTTTATCCACCTCACGGAGCAGGTTGGCGTGCCCGCCATCGTGGACATGTCCGTCCGGCTGGGCCTGCGCTCCTATACCGAGGATGACACCTTCAGCGAGGATTCTTCCATTGCCAAGTACGCCAAGGACGCCAACATGGGCTCCTACACGCTGGGTCCCACTGCGGTAAACCCGCTGGAGCTTTCCAACGTCGGCGCCACCATCGCCTCCGGTGGCAAGTGGTGCGAGCCCAACCCCATCCGCCAGGTCGTCGACCGCAATGGCAACGAGGTCTACCTCGAGCACACCCCGTGCGAGACCGCAGTGTCCGCGGAGGTGGCCGACGCTTTGATGAATGCTCTCACTGGCGATGCCACGAAGGGCACCGCCGCCGACTCCGCCCGCGCCTTGGGCTTTACCATGCCGGTGGCGGCCAAGACCGGTACCACCGAGTCCAACCAGTCCTCGTCCTTCCTGGGCTTCAACAGTGGTCTGGCCGCCGCCCCGTACATCTACAACGACGGCACGCAGGCTTCCCCGCTGTGCTCTGGCCCGGTGCGCCAGTGCGCCTCCGGCGACCTCTACGGCGGCCTGGAGCCGGCCCGCACGTTCTTCTCAATGGCGCAGGCCTCGCCTGAGTTCCGCGCGGGCTCCATCCCTGGCTACAACCGCGACTTTGATGCGGGCACCTCGGGCAATCAGCTTCTCGATGCCCAGAAGAATAAGTCTGAGGCCCAGGCCACGCAGGCCTTAGCCCAGGAGGGCTACACCGTGCGCACCACCCGCGTGCCGGGCTTCGGTGTGCCGGCCGGCCAGGTGGTGCGCGCCCTCGCCCCGGCGGGCGGCCTGCGCGACGGCGGTCAGGTCACCCTGCAGATCTCCGATGGCACCGGTTCTGCCCGCGCGAATGACTCCGCCGCCCGCCCCGATGGCCGCGCCAATACCGCACCCGCCCCGAACAACGCGCCCGGCGGCGCCCCCGCCCCGGCACCGGCCCCTGACCTGCGCCAGCAGTTCAACGATGCCGTCGATAGTTTCCGGAATGCCTTCGGTCTCTAGGTTTCCGCGCTAACGCGCGGAAACCTAGAGAGAAGAGCGCGGCCTAAAGCTCGGAAACCTAGAGAGGACAGCGCGGACTAAGGCTCGGAAACCTAGAGAGGACAGCGCGGGCTAGAGCTCTACCGCAACAACCCAACAGGAACACAATAGAAAGGGCCGGCCCCGCAACCTGCGGGCCGGCCCTTTCTCCTTGGTATGGCGCTTAGGCGCTCAGGCGCGCCTTGACCGCGGCGGACAGACGCTTGCCGTCGGCGCGGCCGGCGGCCTGCGCGGTGGCGGCCTGCATGACCTTGCCCATCTGCTTCATCGTCGGCGCCGAGCCCGTCTCCGCCGCGACGTCGGCAACGGCCTGCTCCACCAGGGCATCCAACTCGGCATCGCTGAGCTGGGCCGGCTGGTAGGCCTCGAAGAAGGGGACATCGGCAAGCTCGGCCTCAGCCAGCTCAGGACGGTCGTTGGCGGCGTAGACCTCAGCGGACTCCTTGCGCTTCTTGATCTCGCGCGCGATGACCTTCAAGACATCGGCGTCGGTGATCTCGTGGCGGGCACCGGTGGTCTCCTCGGCCTGGATGGCAGCAAGCAGCGAACGGATGGCGCTGGTGCGCTCCTTCTCGCGGGCCTTCATGGCGGTTTTCAGATCGGCGCGGATTGCATCTTTTAACTCACTCATAGCCTTAAAGGTACTCCAGGTAGGGTGGGTGAAGTGAAGAAGTTAGGCACATTGATGGCAGCCGCCGCCGGCCTCGGCGCCCTCGGCGCGGGCACCCTGGCCTGGGCGCACGCGGAGACCAAGAAGTTTGAACTCAAGCAGCTCACCCTGCCCCTTTTGCCCCCAGGCACACTGCGCGGGGAAAAAGAATTCCGCATCCTCCACATAAGCGATCTGCACATGATCCCCGGCCAGGACACCAAGATCGCGTGGGTCTCGGCCCTCGATTCCCTGCGCCCGGACCTGGTCATCAACACCGGCGATAACCTCTCGGACACCCGCGGGGTGCCCTCCGTGCTGCAGGCACTCGGCCCCCTGCTGGACCGCCCCGGCGTGTTCTGCTTCGGCACCAACGACTACTGGGCCCCGCGCCTGCCCAACCCTTTTAACTACCTGTTGGGCAAGAAGAACACCCCCTCCTACGAGGATCTACCCTGGCAGGGCATGCGCGCGGCCTTCATTGAGCGCGGCTGGCACGACGCCAACCAGGCCCGCGTGGAATTCAAAGCCGGCCCGGTGCGACTGGCCATCGCCGGCGTGGACGACCCCCACCACGACCTGGATGACTACGACGCCATTGCCGGCGCCCCCAACCCGGACGCGGATCTGGCCCTGGCCCTGCTCCACGCCCCGGAGCCACGCGTGCTGACCCGCTTTGCCGCCGATGGCTACCAGCTGTCCTTCTCCGGCCACACCCACGGCGGCCAGCTGTGCCTGCCCGGCTCCCGCGCGATTGTCACCAACTGCGGCATTGACCGCGCCCGCGTCCAGGGCCTCCACGACTTCGAGGGCATGGCCATGCACGTCAGCAACGGCCTGGGCCAGTCCAAGTTCGTCCCCTTCCGCATCTTCTGCCGTCCCTCCGCCACGCTCCTGCGCATCACGGAGACCGACTAGCCCGCACCCACACGCTGGCGTTTTGTCTAAATGCCACCGCGTGGGTTAAGGTATCCCAGTACCGCTTAAGCGGTCCCACGGGATATGGCGCAGCTTGGTAGCGCGCTTCGTTCGGGACGAAGAGGTCGCAGGTTCAAATCCTGTTATCCCGACCACCAGAAACCCCCGCTCACCAGTTTTTTCAGCTGGCGGGCGGGGGTTTCGCGTTGCCGTGCGGCCATTCTCTACCGAATGCGGGCACCGAGCCCAACCTTCCCTAGACGGCCACCGCCCTAGGACGCCAACGCTTTGGCATAAGCGCTGTTATTCAGAACCGAATCTAGCGCCTGCTTCGTCGCGGCCCCGACAAATGTGGCGGCATCGCGTTCGGTCAGCATGTCGGCAGTGACAGCATGAGCCACTGCCTCCAGGAACCGTCCACCTACGCGCGATTTCACCAGAACATGAAACGGTGGACTGCCTGAGGGCTTAGCAGTCTTTTCGGCTCCCACACCTTTGCTCCGGAGGATAGGAAGCAGCCGGTCCGCTTCGGTTCGGGAGACCATCTCCAGCTCCACCAATCGCCACAGCAGGACTTCGCGGCTTACCCCGGAGACCTTGGCTGTAGCAGAGAGCTCGTCCACTAGTTGCTCCTGCGGATTCCACGCTCGTTGAAGAGCAGCCTTAGGCACCAAAAATGACGCGGCGAAACGATTACACCAGCGTTCCACCTCTAGCTGCTGCGAATGGTCTGATATTCCTGGCTCACCACGGACGATATGCCCAAGCTCATGTGCCAAGCTAAACAGCTGAGCGTTCTTCGGGTCGCGGGTGTTAACAAAGACTGCCGCAAAACCATTCTCTAGAAGCGTGAACCCACGGAATTCCTCGACGTCCAACTGCCGGTTAGTGTTATTTCCAACCACGGAGTTGCGGGAAACCAATATCCCGGCTTGCTCCATAGCGTCGACTAAGGTCTTGACCTTGTCTTGGCCAATAAGAAAGCCGTCCTGCGGGATTCCCAGTTTTTCCCGAGCAGCAACAGCTATATCGCTAGGAGTAGTGGCATCCCGCCCTGCCATTCCCACCAGTTCCGGCGCCTCAACCCCTTCCTGATCGGCGTACTCCACGTACCACCCGAGTCGCGCCTGCGCCGCAGATACGACGTCTTCTAAGTCGCTGCTAGGGGCTGCGACATCCCGGTTTCTAACCGTACGAAAATCGGGCACTGCGAGCGACGATCCCTCCGGCGGGCTGAGCAATAGCCGGCCGAAAGGAACATGCGCCTTCTTGGCAAGATCCTTGGCCTGGCGCAGAGTCGGTTGCAATTCGCCTGATTCCCACTTCGCGAATGCCGGGAAAATGCGCTCCACGTCTCGGTCAGAAAGGCCAGCCCGGCCCACAGCCCACCGAAGCGCCGCCGGCTCAATGGGAACACGAACCGTCATAGCGCCCCTCCCTTCCAACCTGACGCCCAGGCACCAGCGGTACCGACTTATCTCGAAAATACTGCCCTTAGACTACGTGAACTACCAGACAAGATGAAGACTAAAAATGCCTGCACCTACCAGCCAGCCCCCGAAGCTACTCGAATACCTGGGCTATCCATGCCTCCACCGCACCGGGTCGTGTCTCACCTGGCAAGTATGGTTATGGGGTATCACTCTAAGCCTCACCAACTCTGAAGGAACTCGCGATGCCATCAAATCCCCTTTCCCAAGCCGTCTGGGGTACAGCAGACACCTATTTGCGCGGGACTGTTTCGCGCCAGGACTACGGAGATTACATCCTTCCCTTTACCGTGCTCCGGCGCATGGAGTGTGCGCTAGAGGACACCAAGGCTGAGGTTTTGGAGACCCTCCAGGACACCGAGCACATGCCCGAGCACCTCGTTGACGCGTTGGTGCACGCCAAACACAACCTTCCTTTCTATTCGTCTTCTCCGTTGTCGCTCGAAGTCATTGCTTCTTCGGACGACAACGTGATGGCCGGCATGCTGTCCTACCTCGACAGTTTTAACGAGACGGTGCGCGATGTCTGGAAGTCATTCAAGTTCCCGGAGCTCTTGCAGACACTAGAAGAAGGCAATGTCTTGTGGGGACTTGTATCCCACTTCGCGGGCATTGATCTGTCCGATGAAGCACTATCTTCGGGCAGCGAGAAAAGCGCCGAGAACGCTATGGGCAACCTGTTCGAGGACCTCATGTACCGCTCCTTCTCTGAAAATGGGCAGGTTGCTGGTGAGTACTACACTTCCCGCGAGATCATTCGGCTCATGGTAGACGTTCTGCTTTCCTCTGATGATGACGGCTTGCAGGGCAAAGCCCCGGCGCGCACCGTCTACGACCCGGCTGCGGGCACGTGCGGCATGCTGCTGGTGGCCAAGAACGCGATGGAGGAGCTCAATAGCAACATCCAGGTCGGCTTGTTCGGCCAAGAGATCATGCCGAAGTCCTACGCGCTGGGCCGCTCCGATCTGATCGTGTCCGGCGTTGACCCGAACAGTCTGCAGTTTGGCAACACTCTCACTGATGACCGTTACGAGGGCCAGCAGTACGACTACGTGTTGTCCAACCCGCCGTATGGCTCGGATTGGAAGAAGTCGAAGGACGCGGTAGTCGCCGAGTCCAAGCGCGAGGGCTCTCGTTTCTCCCACGGCCTGCCCTCAACCTCCGACGGGCAGATGCTGTTCCTCTGCCACGTGGTGGACAAGCTCAAAGACGCTGAGCCTGGCACCACGAAGGGCGGCCGCGGCGGCGTTGTCACCAATGGTTCCCCGCTATTTACCGGCGCAGCTGGTTCCGGCCCCGACCAGATCCGCCAGTGGCTCATCGAGGAAGATCTTCTCGATGCCGTCATTGCTTTGCCCACGGATATGTTCCACAACACCGGCATTGCCACCTACATCTGGATTCTGGACAAGAACAAGGAACCACGCCGTAAGGGCAAGATTCAGCTTATCGATGCCACAGCGCAGTGGACCTCCATGCGCAAGTCGATGGGTAGTAAGCGCCGCTATTTCTCCACTGAAGACCGTGACTTCATCAGCACCTTGTACGCGCAGTTCGACGAGGCCGACCCGGAGCTATCCAAGATTGTCACCGCCAAGGACCTATCTTTCTACGACGTTCCGATGTTCCGCGTGAAGCACTACTCCACGCTCATCACGGATGAGACCGTTGCCGCTGCGATGACCCACAAAAACGCTTTGACCGGCCACGAGGCAGTCATCCGATCCTGCGAAGGGGTTGCCTGGAATGACCTTCCCAAGCACCTCAAGGCCCAAGCCAAGCAGGCCGGCCTCAAGATGGGCATGCCGTTGCAGGCTCACATCATGCAAGCCGTCGCCGTCGATGACCCCGATGCCCCGGAAGCCATCGATCACAAGGGCAACCCCGTCATCGACTCCAGCTCCAAGATCGTGGAGCGCGTACCACGAACCGAGGACATCAAAGACCACATGGAGCGCGAGGTCTACCCCTTCGCCCCGGACCTGACCTGGAACGAAAAAGACATCAAGGTCGGCTACGAAATCCCCATGACCCGCCTTTTCTACAAGCCCGAAGAAACCGAAACCCTCGAAGAACTAGACCAGCAACTCGCCGAGAAGCTCACTCTCATCCAATCCCTGCTGGCGGAGGTGCAGAAGTAATGGACGCCTTTGCAAGCTTGTATAACTTTGCCGAGGTTAATCCACCTACACGCGAGTTCATGCACTTAAACGAAGGAGAATCAATCTCCTTTATGCCGCTAGAAAATATCTGGTCCTATGGCAACGCCGACACCAATTCCAAACGTGCTTGGAAGAGAAGCGATACCAGCTACACGCAGTTCCGGAAGGGCGATATTCTCGTTCCAAAGGTAACCCCGACGGTGTTTCACGGGCGTTCGATGATCGCTAACATCAGCGAGCCCGTCGGTTTAGCCACTTCCGAGGTTCATGTTTTACGCTGCAAAGAGCAAGTAGACTCCCGGTGGATCGTCTACAACTTGCTTTCCGGAAAGTTCTTAGACGAAGCTCGCGGCGCTGTCTATGGCGTCGGTGGACTTCAGAGAATCTCCCCACAGTATCTGGGCGCGTATAAGATTCGAAACATTCCGCTTGCCACACAGCGCCGCATCGCGGACTACCTCGACGCCGAAACCGCACAGATTGACGCGCTCGTGACGGAGATGGACGAATATGTGGAGCTGTTGGAGAAGCGGCGAAATCAGATTGTTGAGCTAGCAGTTAAGCAAGGTATTGACGATGATTCATACCGCAAATTCTCGATGGTTTCTAATGGGTTCTTCGTGAAATATCTCGGAGGCAAAGATGTTCCCAAAGGAACTCACAGTGAGGATGGCTATCCCGTCTATGGGTCGGGAGGTCGCTTTGACACATCTGACCAATTTCTATACAACGGTCGTGGCGTTCTCTTGGGAAGAAAGGGAACAATCGACAAGCCCCGCTTCGTCGAGGGAAAGTTTTGGCTCATTGACACCGCTTATTTCGCATGCCCAAACGCACAGGTACTTGACCCAAAGGAGAGTGTCAGGAAGTTTGTGTGTGAGGCTCTGATCTGAAGGAGTTTCACTGATA
>CAVFKS010000007.1:0-39307 GCA_963623015.1 Clostridia bacterium | reverse complement strand
GCGCCTGCCAGACCAAGGACGCCCCGATCCAGGACTGGGTCAAGCTGGCCGTCAACCGCGCCCGCCTGTCCGGCATGAAGACCATCTTCTGGCTGGACCCGGAGCGCGGCCACGACGCCAACATCAAGTCCCTGGTGGAGAAGTACCTGGGCGACCACGACACCGAGGGCCTGGACATCTCCATCGAGGACCCGGTCACCGCCACCAAGATCTCCATCGAGCGCATCCGCCGCGGCGAGGACACCATCTCCGTGACCGGCAACGTGCTGCGTGACTACAACACCGACCTCTTCCCCATCCTGGAGCTGGGCACCTCCGCCAAGATGCTGTCCATCGTTCCGCTGATGGCCGGCGGCGGCCTGTTTGAGACCGGTGCGGGCGGCTCTGCCCCGAAGCACGTCCAGCAGGTTGAGGAAGAAAACCACCTGCGTTGGGACTCCCTGGGCGAGTTCCTGGCCCTGGCCGAGTCCTTCCGCCACGAGTACAACGTCCACGGCAACGCCAAGGCCAACGTCCTGGCTTCCGCCCTGGACAAGGCCACCGAGACCCTGCTGGACGAGGGCAAGTCCCCGTCCCGCAAGGTCGGCGAGATCGACAACCGCGGCTCCCACTTCTTCCTGACCCGCGAGTGGGCCAAGGAGCTGGCCGCGCAGTCTGAGGATGCCGAGCTGGCCGAGACCTTCGCCAAGGTCTCCGAGCAGCTCGAGGCCAAGCGCGAGGAAATCGAGGAGGCCCTCCTGGCAGTCCAGGGCTCCCCGGTTGATCTCAAGGGCTACTACGCAGCCCCCGAGGACGTGCTCACCGCGACCATGCGTCCGGTTGCCGCCTACAACGAGATCATCGACGGCCTGAAGAAGTAAGACCCGCTTCTTCCTCTCTGTTAAACCTGGAGGCCGCACCCCACACCACCCGTGGGCGTGCGGCCTCCAGGCCGTTTTCACCCCACCCGAGTTTCTTTGCTCGCTTGGCCCAAAACCGCCCAAAATCCGGCGATTTTCTCCTCCTTTATCGCCCTGAGCTGCTAAAACTTTTCTTTGACTGTTCTTTGCTTCTCGGACATACTCGAGGCATGGCTCCCCTCAACTCGACGCCCGAAGAACAGCTCATCGCCCGTGTGCGGCGGTTTGCCGCCCTCCCCGCGGAACAACCGTGGATCGAGTTCAAGGTCAATCAGCTAACTGAGGGCCGGGACATCGCCAGGTACGCCTGCGCATTGGGCAACTCAGCGCGCCTGCACGATGAACCCGCCGGGTACCTGGTGTGGGGCATCAGCGACTCCCATGACATCGTCGGCACCTCTTTTAGCTGGCAGCAGGCCAAAGGCAAAGGCAACGAAGACCTGCTCCCCTGGCTCCACCGTTCCATTTCCCCCACCCCAGATCTGAAATTCGAAGAAGTCCTAGTCGACGGGCTTCACGTGGTGTTATTGCGCATCCCCGCCGCATTGACCGCTCCCTACGCTTTCGATGGCACCCGCTACTTCCGCAAAGGAACTTACGTCAAAGACCTCATGGACTTCCCCTCTGAGGAACGGCAGCTGTGGCAGAAGCTCAACGAGTTCGCGTTCGAAGACACTCTCGTAGCCGAAGGGCTCGACGAAGACGACATCGTAGAGCTGCTCGATCCTGAGGCCTTCTTCCACAATCGCCCCGAGCTCCCCCACACGCACGGCAGCGCCTTGACTGAAACCCTGCAGCGCGCGAAGGCCGTCTCTTATACTCACGAGCAAGGTTGGTGCATCCCCGCTTGGTCGGCGCTCATGTACGCGCACTCTTTGCACGACTTTTCCGGCCTCGCCGGCCTCGCCCCGCGCGTGCTGCATTTTTCCGGGGCATCGCGGACGCAGGTTAACCGGGAATGGGAGTTTCGCGAAGGCTACGCGACGTCCTTCCCCAAGATCATGGCTATTTTCGACACTATCCGGCCGGGCGGCGAGCAGCTCGACTCCAGTGGAAGGCGCGTGGTAACCCCGGTGCTGCCCACCATTGCCTTCCGTGAAGTCCTCGCCAACGCGCTCATGCACCAGAATCTCGAGCAGCGCGGGCAGTTCCTCACGGTGGAGGTATTCAGCGACCGGGTAGAGGTGACCAACCCCGGGGCCCCGCTCATCGACCCTCAGCGATTTATCGATTCGACCTCCAGTACTCGCAACCCGCACTTGGGTGAGGCACTGCGTCTGGCGCACTTCGTCGAGCAACGCGGCAGCGGCTGGGACAAGATCGTTACCGTCCTTGAAGCAGAGCACTTTCCGCCGGCCCTAGTGCGTTCCAACGGCAATACCACCGTCACGCTCAGCGCCTACCGGCCATTTAAGCTCATGGCCCAGGAAGAAAAGATCCAGGCCGTCTACCAACATGCCTGCCTCCTATAAATGGAAGGCCAGCCGGTTAATAACTCCTCTGTGCGCCAGCGCTTCGGGTTGAAGGACTCACAGGCCGCCCAGGCCACCAGGCTGCTGTCGGCCACCGTCGAAGCGGGTCTCGTCCAGCCCTACGATCCGACCGTCGGGGCACGGTCCTTGCGCTATGTCCCGTTCTGGGCCATGCCTTGAAAGAAGTTTCTTTGCTCGCTTGGCCTAAAACCGCCCAAAATCCCCCATTTTTCATCGCATTTTCACCCCTTGAGCTGCCACAATAGTTTCTTTGACTGTTCTTTGCTTTTCAGCTCGCGCGATACCCCTTCCGGCGGCTTCTTCGTAGGCCCCTTCGTCCTCATGCGCGGAGGCATGCGCAAGGCCCGGCCGCCCCGGCACGAGCCAGCTCTGGCCGCCTAGCCGCACGAAATAGTCGCGCGGGGCCGTGCGGGTTAGTACGGTGGCAACTTATGAACAACCCTTTGCTTTCGCCCTCTGCCCTGCCCTACCAGCTGCCGCCGTTTGCGGACATCGAGGTGGAACACTTCCGACCCGCCTTCGATGCAGCGCTAGACCGCCACAACGCGGAATTGGCCGCGATCGTGGAGAACCCGGAAGACCCGACGTGGGAGAACACCGTCGAGGCCCTGGAGCGCTCCGGGCAGGACCTGGACCGGGTCATGGCCGTCTTCGGCAACCTGTCCGGCACGGATGTCACCGAGGAGATGGAGGCGCTCGCCGCCGACTTCTACCCGCGCCTGGCCGCCCACACGGACGCGATGTACCAGGACGCAGTCCTCTACGCCCGCATCAAGGAGGCCACCCCTCCGGCTGGCGATGCCGAGGGCCAGCGCCTGCACGCCCACCTGCTGCGCACTTTTGCCCGCCAGGGCGCGGATCTCGATGCCGCCGGCAAGACCCGCCTGTCCGAGATCAACCAGCGGCTGTCCGCCCTCTCCGAGGAATTCGGCCGCAACCTGCTGGCCTCTACCCGCGAGCGCGCCGTGGCGCTTACCGAAGAAGAGCTCGAGGGCCTGCCCGCCGAGCGCATCGCCTCGGCTGCCGCGGACGCCCAGGCCCTGGGCCGCGACGGGTATGTCCTCCCGCTGGAGCTGCCCACCGTCCAGTCGGAGCAGTCCCGCCTGGCGCGGGAGGATGCGCGGGCGAAGGTGTACGAGGCATCGGCAGGCCGGGGCTTGGACCGCAACGTGCCGGGGCTGGTGGAGGCGGTGCGCCTGCGCGCCGAGCGCGCCGAGCTTCTGGGCTTTGCCTCGCATGCCGACTACGTCATCGCGGAGGAGACCGCCGGCAGCGCCGAGGCCGCCCGCGAGATGCTCTGGGGACTTAGCCCCGCCGCGGCCGCCAACGCCGCCGGCGAGCAAAAGCTCCTGGCCGAGGAGGCCGAGCTGCGCGGCCAGGGTTTTAGCGCCGCCGACTGGCCCTACTGGGAATCTAAGGTCCGCGCCCGGGACTTTTCGCTCGACGAGGCCGAGCTGCGCCAGTATTTCCCGCTGGACCAGGTCCTAGTCGACGGCGTCTTTGAGGCCGCCCGGCGCCTCTACGGCATCACTGTCATCCCCCGCGACGACCTGGAAGGCTACGCCGAGGGGGTCCGCGTCTGGGAGGTGCTCGACGCAAGCGTCGAGCACAAAAGCCACAACGAGCACGAGGGCCACGACGAGCACGAGGGCACCGGCATCGGGCTGCTGCTCACCGACTATTTTGGCCGCCCCACCAAGCGCGGCGGGGCCTGGATGAGCGAGTTCGTCGGCCAGTCGCGGCTGCTGGAGCGCAAGCCCGTCATCGTCAACGTCATGGGGATTACCAAGCCCGCCGACGGCGCACAGCCGCTGCTGAGCCTTGACGAGGTGCGCACCGTCTTCCACGAATTCGGCCATGCCTTGCACGGCCTGTTATCCGACGTGCGCTACCCCACCTTCGCCGGCACCAACGTCCCGCGCGACTGGGTGGAGTTCCCTTCCCAGATCAACGAGAACTGGGCGCTGGACCGCGACCTGGTCAAGCACTACGCCCGCCACGTGGATACCGGTGAGCCCATCCCGGATGAGCTTCTCGATGCCGTCGCAGCCGCCGCCGAGTTCGGCCAGGGCTTTGCCACATACGAGTACCTGGGCGCGGCGGTTATCGACTTGGCCTGGCACTCACTCAGTGCCGCCGAGGCCGCTGAGGTGGCCGCCACCCCGGAGGCCGTGGACGCCTTCGAGGCCGAGGCTCTGCGCGCGGCGGGCTTGGACAACGAGCTCATTGCCCCTCGCTACCGCTCCGCGTACTTCAACCACATCTTCGCGGGCGGCTATTCGGCCGGCTACTACTCCTACCTGTGGGCCGAGGCTCTCGATGCCGACGGCTTCGACTGGTTCAAGGAGCAGCCCGACCTGCGCGCGGCGGGCCAGAAGTTCCGCGACCTCATCTTGTCCAAGGGGGCCTCGCGCGACTTCATGCAGGCCTACCGCGACTTCCGTGGCCGCGACAAGGACTTAAAGCCGCTGTTGGCTCGCCGCGGCCTCGCCGGAGCTTAACCCGCGTTGCGCAGCGCCGTGGCCAGGCCATTCATGGTGACCTGGATGGTCTTGGAGACTAAGAACTGGTCGTCGCCGCGGCGGTAGCGGCGCAGCAGCTCCAGCTGCACGGCGTTGAGCGGCAGCAGGTAGGGGTAGCGGCGCTTAAGCGAGCGGGCCTGCCGCTGGTTTTCGCTGACCAGTTGGGCATTGCCGGTAATGGTCTGGTAGACCTCGCGGGTGCGCTCGAACTCCGCGGAGATGCGGCCGAAGATGCGGTCCGCGACCTCCCGATCGTCGACCAGGTCGGCGTAGAGGCGGGCCAGCTGCATCTCGGCCTTGGCCATGACCTGGGCCATATTTGATAGCACCGAGCGGAAGAAGGGCCAGGTCCGGTAGAGCTCGCGCAGCTCCTCCCAGCGGGCCTCACGGTCTCCGGCGGCCCCCGCCGCTGCCACCCACTCGGTGACCGCGGCGCCCACCCCGAACCAGCCGGGCAGGTTGGTGCGCGACTGCGACCAGGAAAGCACCCACGGAATGGCCCGCAGATCCGTTATCGCCGTGGTCTGCTTGCGCGAGGTCGGGCGCGAGCCTAAGTTGAGCTCCCCGATCTCGTGCAGCGGCGTGGACTGAGTGAAGTAGGAAATGAAGCCCGGGTCGTCGACGAGTTCGCGGTAGGCCACCCCGCTTAAGGCGGCCAGCTCCCGCATGATCTCGTAGGCCCGCGCGGGGTCCGCGATGGGCTCGGTGTCGAGCAGGGAGGCCTCCAGCGCGCCGGAGACGAAGGCCTCCAGGTGGCGCCGGGCCGTCTCCGGGGCGCCGTACTTGGCCGAGATGACCTCGCCCTGCTCGGTGATGCGCACTGCACCGGAGACCGCGCCCTTAGGCTGCGCCAGGATGGCGTCGTAGGTGGGCCCGCCCCCGCGGCCGACCGCGCCGCCACGCCCGTGCGCCAGGCGCAGCTCCACGCCGTGGCGGGCACACAGCTCGACCAGTTCCAGCTCGGCATCGTAGAGCGCCCAGTTGGCTTGCAGGTAGCCGCCGTCCTTGTTGGAATCCGAGTATCCGAGCATGACCTCTTGGACGTCCCCGCGCGAGCGCAGGTGCTCGCGGTAGACCGGGACCTGCCAGAGCTTTTCCAGGATTCCCGCGCCCGCCTTGAGATCCTCGATGGTCTCAAACAGCGGGACCACGTCCACGTGCCTCAGGCCCGCCTCCTTGAGCAGCACCATCGGCTCCAAGATGTCGGAGACCGTCCCCGTCATGGAGATGATGCAGTGCGCCACCGACTCCGGCCCAAAGTCCCGCACCGCCCGTGCCGCGGCCTTAAAGATGCCCAGCTCCTTGGCGGTGTCCTCGCTAAAGCCCGCCTCGGCGCCGGGAAAGAGCAGCGGCCGGTTATAGCCCAGCTCCTGCACCAGCAGCTCCACCTTCGCGTCCTCGCCCAAGCCGCGGTAGTCCGCGGCGATGCCGGCGGCGGCGAAGACCTCAGTGAGCACCGACTCGAAGGACTCGGAGTTCTGCCGCAGATCCAGGGTGTAGAGGTGAAAGCCGAACGTGGTCACCGCCGAGCGCAGGCGGGCCAGGCGGTCGTCGGCGATGACGTCATCGTTAAACTGGCGCAGCGAGCGGTCGATGATGTCCAGGTCGCGCTGCAGCTGGCCGGGATCCGCGTAACCGCCCGGCTCCCCCGCGCGCCGCGCCCGCACCCGCTGGCGGATGCCGAAGATGGCCCGCCGGTAGGGCTCGTCGACGCGGGAGGGCTCGTCGTTGCCGGCGGCATCGGCAAGCTGGGCCAGCTCGGTGGAGCTCGACGAGTAGCGATCCGACAAGGACAGCTCCCGCTCGAGCTCGCCCAGCTGCTCCTCGTAGTAGCCCAGGATGGTCGCGGCGGCCTGGCGGGTGGCATAGGTCAGCGTCTCCGCGGTGACATAGGGGTTGCCGTCGTGGTCGCCGCCGATCCAGGATCCGGGGCGCACGACGGGCAGATCCGGCAGCTGCTGGCCGAAAGTCTCGCGCATGGCGTGGCGGATGGCCCGGTTGAGTGCGGGGACCTGGTCGAGCAGGGAGAGCTTGTAGTAGCGCAGCCCGACGTCGATCTCATCCTCGAGCGCCGGGCGGGCGATGCGGATGAGCGCGGTCTGCCACAGCAGCGTCATCCGCAGGTACATCTCCTTTTCGATGGCCGCCAGATCTCCGCCGCGGTGGGATGCGGCCAACAGCTCCTTGATGCGCGTCTGCGCGTCGAAGACGGTGCGCCGGCGGGTCTCGGTCGGGTGCGCGGTGAGCACCGGCGCGACGTGGGCGCGGCGGACGAGCGTGGCGGCATCGGCAGGTGCAACCCCCTGATGGGCGAGCTTGGCGAAGGTCTTACGCAGCGAAACCGGGGCATCGGCAGCCTCATCGTCTAGGTCCTCGACCAGGTTGGCCAGCAGCGCGAAGTAGCTAAACGCACGGGCCACGAGGTTGACCTTGGTGATATCCAGGTCCCTAAAGACGGCCACCAGGTCCGCGGGCTGGGCGTCGCCGTGGGCGACGTCGAAGGCCAGGCGGCGGGTGGACTCGACCAATTCGAAGACATCCTCGCCCTCCTGCTGGGCGATGACCCGGCCGAGCACCCGGCCCAGCAGGCGGATGTCTTCGCGGACTTGTTCGGGGGCGGGTGTACTCACGGCGGACCTTTCTGGCTAGGCGGGTTCCGGGCTACGGTGGCGCGAAAAGATTGTCCCCAATGTAGCCCAGATCACTATAGGGCGATAGGTATTCGGCCAAAGTTCCCCGCCCGCCGGAACGTTCGTTCCGATTTTGAGAGATTTGGTCGCGGAAATGCGGGATAATGGCCCATATCGGAACGTTCGTTCCGTTTTGGGTTGATTTAGGTCCTGCATTGAAGGAAAATAGTCCATATCGGCACGTTCGTTCCGTTTTTCACCCCTGAGAGGAGCTCTGTGACTTCTACCGATATTGGCGCTTTCGCACGGGAACAACGCACCCGACTGCAGTTGACCCAGCAAGAACTGGCGGATGTGGCCGGGGTATCCGACCGCTTCGTTCGGGAACTCGAGGGCGGCAAACCCAGCGTTCAGATGGATAAGGTCCAAGCCGTATTGGCGGTCCTAGGTTTTGATCTGGTTCCCCAGCTGCACGATGCCGAACTTAACGCCAAGTTCGGGCCCGCCTGGTCGCAGAGCCTCCACAGCGCAGCTGGTCCGGAAAGGTAGCTCCTCCACCATGATCACACACTCTGCCGATGTCTGGGTTGGCCCTATCCATGCAGCAACCCTGGAATCCCACCCCGATGGAACCACCGTCTTTCGTTATACAGAGCAGACTGTTCGCGCTGGCGCACCGCAAGTCGCCACGACACTGCCCGTGACTAAAGAACCCATTACGTGCCGCGACGGCGCACTCCCTGCCTTCTTTTCCAATCTCCTCCCGGAGGGCCGGAGGCTTTCCTCCCTCAAGCGCCGGGCGAAAGCCTCGCTCGACGACGAACTCACACTCCTGCTCCTCGTTGGCGGGTCCACCATCGGAGATGTGTCCATCGTCCCTCCCGGTACCGCGCCCCACGACTCCGTCGCTTCGATCGACCTTGGCAACGAGCTGGATTTCAGTCAGGTACTATCCTCAGCCGGGATCGTGGACCCCGCCGCCCTCCCGGGCGTCCAGGACAAAGCCTCAGCGCGCACCATCGCCACCCCCGTCGCCGGGGATTACATTCTCAAGATCTCGCCTCCGGAATACCCGGCGCTCGTAGAAAACGAGGCAGCCTGCTTCGACATAGCACGCGACCTGCGACGCCAACTTCCGGCCGCACACCATCAAGTAATCCATGACGTCAACGGACGCTCTGGCCTCCTTGTCACCCGCTTTGACCGATCTGGCACAACCCGGTGGCACGTCGAAGATGCCGCCCAGCTACTCAATATCCCACCCGGGATGAAATATGCGCCGAGCATGGAGGAAGTGGCAGGTGCGGTTGCCTCAGCCTGCACTTCTAAAAACTTGGCGCTGCTAAAAATCAGCTACATGGTGGCCCTAGCGTGGCTGACTGGGAACGGAGATTTCCATGCCAAAAACATCTCAGTTATCAACCGCGGCAAAGGAACGGAAATCGCTCCGCTCTACGACATCCCCAGCACCGCCGCCTACGGGGACCATACCCTCGCGTTGTCAGTTGCCGGCGCCACCGACAACCTGAGCCTCAAGCGCTTCTGGGAATTTACCTCCAGCCTCGGCCTCACTGAGCGTGCCGCCCAGGCAGTAGCCACCCGCACGCTGGACGCAACGAGAGATGCCGCCGATAGGATCATTGCGGCAGCACAGTTCGATCCCAGACGGGCTCGAGACCTGCGCCGCGTGCTGGCCTACCGGCGCAAACTCTGGAATCCCACTTCTTAGAGGCTAGCCAGCCAGGCCGCGTGCACCCGGTCGTCGCTGTTTTCTTCCGGGTGGAAGCTCAAAGCCGTGACGTTGCCCTGGCGCACGCCCACGATGACGTCCGGGGCATCCGGGCCGGCCGGCACGGTGGCAATGACCTCGACGCCCGGGCCGGTGCGGGTGACAACCGGCGCGCGGATGAAACTGGCCTCAACTTCGCCGTCCAGGCCCGGCAGGGCCACGGGGACGCGACGTTCTTCGGAAAAGCGCTGGTTGCCAAAAGCGTTGCGGCGCACGGTCACATCCAGCACCCCGAGCGTGTGCTGGCCCGGCGCGGGGTTATCTAGCTCGCGGGCGGCGTAGATGAGCCCGGCGCAGGTCGCCAGCGTGGGCAGCCCCGCCGCGATGGCCTCACGCAGTGGCCCGGCCAGCCCTAGGGCCCGCGCTAGCTTGTCGATGGCGCTGGACTCCCCGCCCGGCAGCACCACCCCGTCCAGCCCGTCCAGGTCCTGCGGCAGCCGCACTCGGCGCGTAGCCGCGCCTAGGCGCTCCAGCGCCCGCTCGTGCTCTTCGATGCCGCCCTGGAGGGCCAACACGCCGACGGTCGGGCGCGGGTTGGCTACCGTATCCACGGCTACCAGCCGCGCTCGGCCAGGCGGTGCGGAGCAGGGACGTCGGCGACGTTGATGCCCACCATGGCCTCGCCCAGGCCGCGGGAGATCTTGGCCAGCTCGGCGGACTGGTCGTAGAGGGTCGTGGCCTTGACGATGGCGGCCGCGCGGGCGGCGGGGTTGCCGGACTTGAAGATGCCGGAGCCGACGAACACGCCCTCGGCACCCATCTGGCGGACCAGGGCGGCATCGGCAGGCGTGGCCACCCCGCCGGCCACGAAAAGCACGACGGGCAGCTTACCGGTCTCTGCAACCTCGGCTACCAGGTCATAGGGGGCCTGCAGCTCCTTGGCGGCAACGTAGAGCTCGTCCCGGTCGAGGTGGCGCAGGCGCGCGATTTCCGCGCGAATGGTGCGCAGGTGCTTGACGGCCTCGGAGACATCGCCGGTGCCGGCCTCGCCCTTGGAACGGATCATGGCCGCCCCCTCGGTGATGCGCCGCAGGGCCTCGCCCAGGTTGGTCGCGCCGCACACGAAGGGCACGTCGAAGTCCCACTTATTGATGTGGTTGACGTAGTCGGCCGGGCTGAGCACCTCGGACTCGTCGATGAAGTCCACGCCCAGCTCGCCTAGGATTTGCGCCTCGACGAAGTGCCCGATGCGGGCCTTGGCCATCACCGGGATGGACACGGCCTCGACGATGCCCTCGATGAGCTCCGGGTCGGACATGCGGGCCACCCCGCCCTGGGCGCGGATGTCGGCCGGGACGCGCTCGAGCGCCATGACGGCGGACGCGCCGGCGTCCTCGGCGATGCGGGCCTGCTCCGGGGTGACAACGTCCATGATGACCCCGCCCTTGAGCATGTCGGCGAGGCCGCGCTTGACGCGCGTGGTGGCAATCTTCTTCTCGTTGAGTTCAGTCATGGGCTTCATCCAACCCCACCAGAGTGGACTAAAGCTAGAGCCATTTGTGGCGCGTTGGATTAGACCATTTAGGATGAAGGGGTGAATTTAAACCTCGACCCGCATGACCGGCGCGCCCTGCCCGTCCAGATCGCCGAGGCCCTGCGCGCCCAGGTCGCAGCCGGGGTCATCCTGCCCGGCGAGCGCGTCCCCTCCACCCGCGCGCTGGCCGGGCAGTTGGGCATTTCCCGTGGCAGCGTGGTCACCGCTTATGAACAACTCACCGCCGAGGGCTACCTGACCGCCGCGGTGGGATCGGGCACCATCATCAACCCGCGCCTGCCCCGCGCCCATGCGGCACAGGTGACCCCGCCGCCGCAAGTTGTGGCTCCGCCGCCCCGCGTGGAGTTGACCCCCGGGCTGCCCGATACCGCCAGGATCCTTACCCCCGAATGGAGGGCCGCGTGGCGGGCAGCCGCGGTCGACCCTTCCGGCGATCTGCCCCGCGAGGTCGCCGCGCACCTGCGCCACATGCGCGGGCTGCGCGCCGATCCCTCGTGCATCGCCATCACCGCCGGCGCCCGCGACGGGCTGTCGGTGCTGTTGCGCGCGCTGGGCGGCCACTTGCGCGTGGGCGTGGAGTCCCCTGGCTACCCCAGCTTGCGCCGCATCCCCCAGGCTTTGGGGCATACGCTTGTCGACGTCCCCACCGACGCCCACGGCGTCACCGTTCCCACCGTTGACCTCGACGTTCTCATCGTCACCCCTTCCCACCAGTACCCCTACGGCGGGTCCCTGCCAGCCACCCGGCGCGGCGAGCTGGTGGCCTGGGCGCGCTCCCACGAAGCGCTCATCATCGAAGACGACTTCGACTCAGAGCTGCGCTACGTGGGCCAGCCCCTGCCGGCGCTTTCCGCGCTCGCCCCGGAACACACTGTCTTGTTGGGCACGTTTTCTTCGGTGATTTCTCCCTCAATTGCGTGCGGCTACCTGGTCGTGCCGCCGCACCTGCGCGCGAGCGTAGATCAGGTGCGGGAGGTCTTCGGCCAACCCGTCGGCGCTATTCCTCAAGCGGCGTTGGCGAACTACCTGGCCAGCGGCGCGCTGCGGCGCCATACCGGGCGGATGCGCCGCGCCTACAAGCGCCGCCGCGACCTCGTCCAAGCCGCGCTGGAAGACGCCCCCGCCACCCTTCTGCCCATCCACGGCGGGCTCCACGCGGTGTTGTTGTGTAAGGAGGGTGTGGTCACGCGCGCGGCCGATTTGGGCCTCACACTGACTCCCCTGCGCAACTATTGGGGTGGCGCGCCCGCCGAGGAAGGCGTGGTCCTAGGTTTCGGACATTTGAGCGACGTCGAACTCGCCGCCGCGATGGATCTGGTCAAGCAGGCTTTAGCGGGCTGATACCGCGCTGGACTAGCTTGCGCTAGCCAAGGCCACGGCAGCCAGGGTGCGGCCCGTCGGTTGCTCGCTGCCACCCGCAGGTTCCTCGGTAACCATGACTTTGACTGCCGCGCTCGCCGGAGACGTACCTCGGCACCGCACGCGCACAGTACTTCGCCAACGCCGACTACCTCGACGGCACGCACCGGTTCACCACGAGTGCGCCTCCATTAGGCCAGTTTTCGCTGGGCGGGACGTGGACTCTAGCTTCCCAGCCCATCACCGCCGGACCTCACGCGCAGCTGCGACTGAACTACCGCGCCGCCTGGCTGCAGCTCGTGACGTCAGGGCGTGGAACGGTTCGCGTGCACCGCGCCGGTGGTTCGGTCCGCACCTTCGACATCACCGAGGACGGCGCGGTGGATCGCATCCGCGCCCCTGACAACCACACCGAAACCATTGAGCTGGAAGTAAGCGAAGGGCTCTCGCTGTAATCCTTTACTTTTGGCTAGCGTGGGGCTCATGAAGATTTCGCTGCATGGGCAATCCGCCGTGGCCGTCGAGGCGCCCTAGTTGCCTCGAGAATGCCAAAGCGGTGCTCCTCACGCACGCGCACGGCGATCATCTCGACGTCGACGCCGTGCGCGCGAGCGGCCTGCCGGTGTGGGGAACGCAGGAGGCTATCGACGCCCTCGGCTCCGGCACGGCAGTTCGCACAGGCGAGGAGTTCGAGGTTCTGGGTTTGAAAATCCGCGCGGTGGGCGGGCTTCACGAGGAGATCCACCCCAACATCCCGCGCCCGGAGAACCTGGGCTACTTCTTCGGCGGCGTGCTGTACCCGGACGACCAGTGGGTTGTCCCGGAAGGCGGCACGGTAGACGTCCTGCTGCTGCCCATCGCCGGCCCGTGGGTGCGCGGGGCGGACGCAGCGGACTTAAGCCATGCGCATCGGCGCGCGCCTCACGGCGCCGATTCATGACGCTGTGATTTCCGACGTCGGCGAGCACATCACCGACGGCATGCTCCAGCGCGCCGGTGTGGCCGGCTATCAGCGCCCCGCGCTAGGCGAGCCCATTCCGGTGTGGCCAAGTTTAGACTCGCCGGCGGCTGGCCAGCCCGCCGAGAAGGGTACCGACCAGAGTACCTGGCAGGTAGATGGCGAACCAATAAAGTACAAAGGCCACCGCGTCTAATCCGGTTCCATCACCTTTGTCAGCCAGCGAATAAATGACGAGCCCTACTACAACCACTGCCGAAGCCGCACAAGTTTCGACCATAGAATGCGCCAAAAAAGGACGACGCATTGCACCCACCAAAGCCGCAATCACCACAAGGAAAAGCGGCACTAGGTATTCCCACCAAGAGCCACTCACGGATTCGGGAGCAAACACAATCCACAAGGCAATCCCCAGCCCTGCTAAGGCGCCAATCCAGGGGACTCGGAGCACAAACTCCTTTGAATTAGCCACAACGAACCATGCCAGCCCGATTACAGCGCATAGTGGCAAAACTCCAAAAAGCAGACCTAGCATAGTCACTCTCCTTTGCGTTTAAATATTCATTATCGTTTAGCAGCCCGGCCGACAGACTCGGGCTCCCTTAATCACCAGAATTGCAGCTTCAATATATGCGCGATCAGCGCCGCCGTAGCTTCCCTTGACCTTGTTCATCCCGTCAATGAATTGGTTATCACACGCGATCTCTGCTGCTCTCTGATTTCCTGCATTAGCTAGGCATAAATCGTGACGCTTACACACTCCATCCGCACTATTTAGTACGACCCCTCCAGTCCGGTACTTTCCACACCAATTCCACCTATCAGCTAGAGAAGCACGTTCTCTCGGCCCGCTACCGTAATCATGCGAGACGATATCGTTGTAGTAGATTGCTACCTGAATTGCCTCGTTAGATAGCCCATCTTTTTCTGCTCTCTCCACATCGATCAGGGTCATTTCTGCGCCAATCGAATACTCGTAAGGCTCAAGCTCAGCTTCAAAATTGGACTCGGACCCATCGCCATTGACCTGCAGCAGCTGTTCGACGGAAACTTCGCGGGGTCGCTCTTGAGCAACTGCGACTGACTGTTGCATGGCGATCACCCCACTAAACACAACAGCACCCAAGGCAAGTTTCTTCATTTCAGGATTCCCTTCTTTCGATAACTGACAGGCACAGTATCTGTGGTGCCATTAAATCCCTGCAAGAGTTTTCGTCCTTTCACCGACGAAAGTAGGTAATTCGGCAGAAGGTCTTGATTACCTCCGCCAGAGGAAGAAAAATAGGAAAAGGCCTTAAACCGAAACAAGGGTCCCGCCTATTACCGCTTTGGGACCTCGAATCGCTCTCCCCCTCTCAGCGCAATAGTCCAAGAGGGACGCCTTGGAGACGGGCAATAAGTTTCGCCCTCGAGGTCACACCAAAATGATCAAACAGCAAGCGTACCTTTTGTTTAATCGTTGATTCGCGTAGTGGAGCTGCTGAGCAATTTCGGAGTTTGAGTGCCCCTCTACCAGCAGCCGTAGAACCCTCTGATCTTCGGTTTTTAATCGTCGAACCATTTTATGAGTATGTTGCACCCTCAGTGAGCCAACACTGTTCGCAAGAATCCGCTGTGCAACTTCGCTTTCGATGGTCTTTTTACCCACAGCCGCATTGACAACACTAGTAACGAAAGCTTCGGGGCCTGCCGTCTTGGGGACATACCCCATTGCCCCAAGTGAATAGCTTTCAAGCAGCGCTTCATCGGTGTCAAAAGAGGTCATAACAACGAACGGAGGCCCCTTCTCACTCCCATCTTGCGAGCACATCAATTCAAAGCCATCAGCCCCTGGAAGGCGAAAATCTGTAAGCACAACGCCGTAGGTTGACTCCCTCAGTTTTTCGGCGGCAGTCTCGGCATCATGGACAGTCTCTACATGTGAAATATCGGGGTGGCTCCAAAAAATCGACTGGAGAAGCGCAGCGAACTGCTCTTCATCCTCCACGATAAGCAGAGATATTCCCATGCCCAATTTCACCGCTTCCTTCGTGTTCAAGCCGGATCTCACTGACCCATTGATGTGCTTCCCTCTTCACTATCATTGTTCCACCGTTTGCGCGTACCACCTTCTCGAGCTTGTCTAAACCAATTCCCATCCCTCTGACACCCGCAGCGTGCCCCAATGAAGAAATCTCGTTAGAGACGGTTAAAGCATGGGTAGACCGATTCGATTCAAGCTTGAGTGAAACTACCGCTCCCTTTTCGGAATTCCTTATCACGTTAGAGCACAGCTCATCCATTGCCCTGAGAAGAACTGCTTTGTGCACTTCAGAAATTCCCGCGCTACTCTCCAACGACACTGACGGGTACAAGCCACATGCTTGCATCTTGTCAGCCCATTCCATCGCCGCGCCTCGAACAGTGCGTCTACGACCCCTTCCCGCTTGGCTCGCGATATGTGATAATGCTTCGGCTGCCCGTTGAACTTCCTGCATAACAAACTTCAGCTGCCCCGAATCACCATGCTGAACTGCCGCCAGTTGCGCGCCTAACGTGGCAATGCTTAATGGATTACCCACGTTGTCATGCAAATACTCCCGCAGTGATTCCTCTTGTTCACGCCTGACAGCGGCGCTTCGCTTCATCGTTGCTTGCAAGCCAAATCCTAGTACCCATAAGAGCCCAGTAATTCCCAACGCTGCTGTTGACGCCACAAAAGGGGACGTAGAAAATGGTTCTCCTGGATCTGGCCACGCAGGAACAAGACCAAATACTAGCGGAACATATCCAACGAGAAAGATTCCTACAAGCCCCGTTCGTAAAAACCGAGAACGGCCAGGCAAAAAATGAACAGTGCACTGACCGCGTTCAACGCGTATCCATTGAGCCCTTGAGTATTAAGGATAAGAAACAGAGCAAAAATAATTGCTATAGAAAAACGCGGGTGAATACTAGAGATAGCCATCCCCAAGGCCAGCAGCAGCCAGAGAAGACTCATTGCACTCCACGCGGCAAGTGCCGCTCCGCAGGACACCACGACTGCCAAGCCGACCACGAACCTATATACCAGAAGTACTCCGTGATCAACAGGTGAATTGGTAGACACCATAGAGACGCTCCTCAGGTTTTCTCAACTATATCGTCTACACACTTATCCGACCACGAAACTGGTCAACATCTATTAACCTCGTTGGACTCCAAACACGGTTAGACGATAACCAACTAACCGCTCGGTCTATTTTTATTCGCGCTTCCACCTGCGGGTTCCAGGGTTTTGCTTATAAAGCCGTACCGCTTGGTCTACCGTTTCCAGGCATGAGCACGAAATACGATAATTCCTCAGTCAACGAGTGGTCCTTTGCCACCCGCGCCCTCCACGCCGGCCAGAACCTGGACGGCTCCACCAACGCGCGCAACGTCCCGATTTACCAGACCACCTCTTATGTCTTCGACGACGCCGAGCACGCGGCCAACCGCTTTAACCTCTCCGATGCCGGCCCGATTTATACCCGCCTGACCAACCCCACCCAGGACGCCCTCGAGGCCCGCCTGGCCTCCCTGGAAGGCGGGGTCGCGGCCGTGACCTTCGCCTCCGGCCAGGCCGCCGAGACCGCCGCCATCTTGAACCTCGCCTCCGCGGGCGACCACATCGTCACCTCCCCGCGCCTCTACGGCGGCACCTCCACCCTCTTTACCGTCACCTTGAAGCGCCTGGGCATCGACGTCACGCTCGTCGATAACCCGGACGACCCGGCCTCCTGGCAGGCCGCGGTGCAGCCCAACACCAAGGCCTTCTACGGTGAGACCTTCGGCAACCCGGTCGCCGACGTCCTCGACATCCCCGCCATCGCCGAAGTCGCCCACGCCAACCAGGTCCCGCTCATCGTCGACAACACCATCGCCACCGGCGCCCTGGCCCGCCCGCTGGAGCTCGGCGCCGACATCGTTGTCGTATCCACCACGAAGTTCTACACCGGCAACGGCTCGGCCATCGGCGGCGCGATCATCGACGGCGGCAGCTTCGACTGGACCGTCGAGCGCGACGGCAAGCCCGTCTTCCCCTACTTCGTCACGCCGGACGAGGCCTACCACGGCCTCAAGTACGCCGACCTGGGCGCCCCGGCCTTCGCCATCAAGGCCCGCGCGGGCTTGCTGCGCGATACCGGCGCGGCGATTTCCCCCTTCAACGCCTGGCTCACGCTCAATGGCATCGAGACGCTGCAGCTGCGCGTGGACCGCCACAATGCCAACGCGCAGGCCGTGGCCGAATACCTGGAGTCCCACGCCAAGGTCACCCGCGTCAACTACGCGGGCCTGGACTCCTCCCCGTACAAGGCAGTCAAGGACAAGCTCGGCTACGCCTACACCGGCTCGGTGCTCTCCTTCGACATCGAGGGCGGCCGCGCGGAGGCCTGGGCCTTCATCGATGCCCTGAAGCTGCACTCCAACCTGGCCAACATCGGCGACACCCGCTCCCTCGTCGTCCACCCGGCCACCACAACGCACTCCCAGTCTGACGATGCCGCCCTAGCCGCCGCCGGCATCACCCAGTCCACGATCCGCCTGTCCGTAGGCATCGAGGACGTCCGCGACATCATCGCCGACCTCGAACTCGGCTTCGCCGCCCTCTAACCACGACCCCAGAAGGGACTTACCCCATGCCTGCTGCCTCCTCGCCTGCCCCGACCGGTCTGCCGCACCTGGCGGCGGAAGGGGAGCTCGGCCGCGTGGGCATCGGCACGCTGCGCACCGAGGCCGGCGCCGACATCGAGGGCGTGGAGATTGCCTACCAGCGCTGGGGTAACTTCGCCGGTGCCCCGGCGGGTGCGAATAACGTCATCGTGCTCGAGCACGCCCTGACCGGGGACTCCGATGCCGCCGACTGGTGGTCCGAGGTCATCGGCCCGGGCAAGGCGCTCGACACCGACCGCTGGTGCGTGGTGTGCACCAACGTGCTGGGCGGCTGCAAGGGCAGCACCGGCCCGGCCAGCCCCCACCCGGACGGGCGGCCCTGGGGATCGCGCTTCCCCGCGATTTCGATCCGCGACCAGGTCGAGGCCGAGCGGCGCTTCCTCCTGGAGCTGGGAATTGAGCGCGTCCATGCCGTCATCGGCGGCTCCATGGGCGGGGCGCGCACCCTCGAGTGGACCTTGTTGTACCCCGAGATGGTGGGCGCCGCCTGCGTCATCGCGGTCTCCGCGCGGGCCTCCGGCTGGCAGATTGGCATCCAGTCCGCCCAGATTTCCGCCATCGTGCGCGACCCGGACTGGCACGGCGGCGACTACTACGGCATCTGCGAAGGCCCCCTCGAGGGCCTGGCCGCCGCCCGCCGGATCGCCCACCTGACCTACCGCGGTGAGCAGGAAATCGACGAGCGCTTTGGCTCCCAGGCCCAGCCCGGCGAGGACCCACTGGGCCCCTACCGGCGCGAAGACCAGCGCTTTGCCGTCAACTCCTACCTGGAACACCAGGGCCACAAACTCACCGGGCGCTTCGACGCGGGCAGCTACGTCACGCTCACGGAAGCACTCAACCGCCACGACATCGGGCGCGGGCGGGGCGGGCTCAACAAGGCGCTGGCGCAAAGCCAGGTGCCCACCATGGTCGTCGGCGTCGACACCGACATCCTCTACCCCTACCACCAGCAGGAACACCTAAGCCGGAACCTGGGCAACCTGCTGGCGATGGCGAGGGTGGTCTCCCCCGTCGGCCACGACGCCTTCCTCACGGAGCCGCGCCAGATAGACCGGATCCTGCGCAACTTCATCGCGCTGTCGACCCCTGACGAGCTGGGCTAGCTGCCCAGGGAATCCACGGACGCGGACAGGAATACCATCAGCCCGCCCAGCGCCGCGGTAAAGGCGGCATCGAAGCGGCGCGAGCGCACCGCCAGGATGCCCACCCACGAACTATCGCAGGTAAGGCGCACCACCGACAGCCACAAAAGGCTCACCCCGAGCGCAAACGTGGCGCGCCGCCAGTGCTCGAATACTGAATAGAGGCCCGAGGCCACCACGCCTGCCGCAAAGGCCGCGATCATCGCCCACTGCAGCCCGCCGGGCAGGCGCGAGGGCGCCAGGTGGCGGTCATGCGGGTTATCCAGCGACAGCCCGGGCGGGGCGGCCGGGATGATTTTGCGCATATCCATGCGGCTAGCGCTGCGCTGCCCGCTCGGCGCTCTCCACGATGTTGCTCACCAAGAAGGCGCGGGTCAGCGGGCCCACCCCGCCCGGGTTCGGGGAGATAAACCCGGCCTTGTCCCAGCACTCAGGGGCCACATCGCCCGCCAGCTTGCCGTCGACGCGGGAGACACCCACGTCCAGAATCGCCGCGCCCTCCTTAATCATGTCCGCGGTGAGCATGTGTGCCTTGCCCGCGGCGGCAATGATGACATCGGCCGCGCGGGTCTCCGCCGCCAGGTCCTTCGTGCCGGTGTGGCACAGCGTCACCGTGGAGTTCTCGCTGCGGCGGGTCAGCAACAGCCCGATGGGCCGGCCCACGGTCACGCCGCGGCCAATGACCACGACCTTTGCGCCGTCGAGCTCCACTCCGAAGCGGCGCAGCAGGTGCACGCAACCATTCGGGGTGCACGGCAGCGGAGCCGACTCGTTGAGGACCAACTTGCCCAGGTTGACCGGGTGGAGGCCGTCGGCATCCTTGGCCGGGTCAATGAGCTCGAGCACCCGGTTTTCATCCAGGTGCTTCGGCAGCGGCAGCTGCACGATGTAGCCCGTGCACGCCGGGTCCGCATTCAGCTCCGCGATGACCGCCTCCAGCTCCTCCTGAGTGGTCTCCTCCGGCAGATCCCGGCGGATGGACTTAATACCCAACTCCTCGCAGTCGCGGTGCTTCATCTTCACATAGGACTGCGAGCCCGGGTCCTCGCCCACCAGGACGGTGGCCAGGCCCGGGACGATGCCCTGTTCTTTGAGCCGGTCCACGCGGGTTTTCAGATCGGCGAAGATCTCTTCGCGGTATAGCTTGCCGTCTAGTTTGGTAGCGCTCATGCCCCCCATCTTAAACTTAAAGCCATGAGCGATCTGCACATTGTCTTCGATAACCCGGTCATCCCTACCAACACCGGCAACGCCATCCGCACCGCGGCCGTGACCGGGGCGACCCTCCACCTCATCAAGCCGCTGGGGTTTAACTTCGACGACAAACATCTAAAGCGCGCTGGCCTGGACTACCACGACCTGGCCGACCTGCAGATCCACGAGGACTTCGACGCCTGCATGGAGGCGCTCGCCGGCCGCCGGGTCTTTGCGTTTACCACCCACACCGACAAGTGGTTTACCGACGTGGAGTTCCAGGACGGCGACGTTTTGCTCTTCGGCACCGAGCCCACCGGCTTGCCGGAAGAGCACGTCAACCACCCCCGGATCACCGAGCAGGTGCGCATCCCCATGATGCCGGCGCGACGCTCGATGAACCTGTCCAACGCGGCATCCACCGCCGTCTACGAGGCCTGGCGCCAGCTGGGGTTTAACGGGGCGGTCTAGGAAGCCGCGGCATCGTCGGGCTCGAGCTGCGGCAGTGTGCGAGCGCGCAGGCGCGTCAACAGCGCCCCGGCGTCCTCGGGGGCTAGATCCGCCCCCGCCATCGACACCGGGCCGGTGACCAGGTCGAAGCGCACCGTGGCCAGGCCCAGCGCCTGATGCAGTGGGCCGGCCTTGTACGTCAGCTCCTGGATATGCGACAGCGCCACCGCGGCCGCCCGGCGGCACACCAGTCCGGTGTGCACCACCGCCACCGGGGTGTCCTGCTCCACCAGGGTCACCGCCTGGCGGCGGGCATCAAACGGCGAGACCACCCGCGCCCGGCGCGGCGAGACGAAGTCGGGGCGCGAATACCCCTCCGGCCGGGCCAGATCCTCGATCTGTTCCGCGCTCAAATCGGAGACCAGATCGAACAGCGCCAGGGCCTGATCCCAGCTGCCCACGGGCAAAATGCGCGTGGACCCGGACTGCTTGCCGCCGCCCTGCGCGCCGTAGCCGGCCACGGAGACGCGCACCTCATACCAGCCGAAGAAGCGCCACAGCAGCGGCTGCGAGACCTGCACCGCGTGGATGCGGCGCAGGCGGATGGACTGCCGGCGGCGGTCCGCCAGCCCATAGGAGACGTCGAGCACCCGCTGGTCGGAATCGTAGAGGCCCTTAAAACGCCAGGAGGAATCGATGAGATTCCACAGGCTGGGCACCGCACCGATGAGGAATGGCAGCAGGATCGAGGTAGGAATCGGCGTCAACACCGCGACCGCCAAGACCGCCACGAAGATGAGGTTGCCAATGCGCAGGGCTTCTGCGGCCAGGGTGCGCCGCACAGGGATCTCCGGGATAAGTTCCGCGCCCTCTGGGGCATCGGGAGTTTGGGCCACCGGGGCATCGCCAGCCCCCTGCACTCTGCGCAGCCGGGCCAGAATTTCCGCGCGCACGGCCTCGGCCTCCGGCTTCTTCAGGTACGCGATCTGGATGACGGAGTTCGACCCGCCGGCGGTTTCCACGCGCACCGCGGCCAGGTTGCAGATGCGCGCGATGACCGACTCGACCACGTCAACGGCCTGAATTCGGTCATAGCGAGCCGAGCGGAACGAGGTGGAGATGACCCCGGAGCGCAGGGAGACCTCCTCGTCGCCCAGCTTAAAACCCAGCTTGCGCCACCAGATACCCGACACCCACCACACCGCCGCGCACGCGACGACAAACCCCACCAGGGTCAGCAGCGAGCCCAAGCCGAGGGTTTCCCAGTGACCTTCCTGCAGGTAGCCCACGATGTCCTGGGCCATCTCCGCGTTGAAGTTAAGCGCGAAGATCGCCACCAGCGCCAGCAGCAGGGACCAAAACCGCAGCAGCGGGGTCAGGCGGTGGACGCGGCGAAAATCATCGTTGCTGCTCATAGGCCACTCATCCGCTCGCGGGCCTGGACCATCAGCCGCTCCCGCAGCTCGTCTGCGACCTCGGCCGGAAGGCCGGGCACCGAGGCATCAGAGCTTGACGATGCCGTGTGCAGCTCCACCTTCTTGAGCCCGCAGGCGCGTGCGATGGGGCCCGCGGTGACATCGACGAACTGGATGCGCCCATAGGGCACCACGGTGAAGGTGTGCCACAGCTTGCCCTTGGTGATGAGCAGCTCGTCCGGGGTCTCGAACCAGCGGAGGTTTTTCACCTGCGCCGGGATGAGCCAGGCCAGCCACAGCATAAGGACTACCACCGCGGCAACGGCTACCCAGCCCCACTGCCAGCCGGTGAGCAGCGTAACGGCCAGGGCTATGGCGAGTGCCAGCCCCAGCCAGATGGCGGCGGTGGTCAGGCGCACCCGGGCGAGTTTTCCCGAGACGGGATTCATATCCGGTGGAAGAACTGAGCTCATGGCGTCGACTGTAGCGGGGCGCTCACCGAAAATCACGCGATCCCCGGCTCAGGTGCTCGCCCCAGCGCAAGGCCTCGAGGCGGTCGGCGGTAATGCTCACCGCGCCGGTGGCATTGTGGACCAGGCCGCGGATGATAAGCGCCTTGCTGGTGCGCGCGACCTGCCGGTGCCGCTGCCACAGGCCGGGGCTGACCATGACGTTGAGCAGCCCCGTCTCATCCTCCAGCCCGAAGAAGGTCACCCCGGAAGCCGTCTGGGGACGCTGCCGGTGCGTGACGATGCCCGCCACCTGCACCCGGGTGCCGTCTGGCAAGTCCCGCAGCTGCCGCGCCGTGACCACCCCGCGGCGGGCCAGCTGCGCGCGCACGATCTCCATCGGCTGCCTGTCGTGGGTGACCCCGGTGGCGGCGATGTCGGCGGCCATCAGCTCGAAGGCGCTCATCCCCGGCAGGGCGGGGACCTGGATGGCGGTGAGCCCCGGCAGCATTCCGGCGCGCTCCGTCGCGGCGGCGCCGGCCTGCCACAGCGCCTGGCGCCGGTCTAGGCCGAAGCTGTCGAGCGCCCCGGCGGTGGCCAGTGCCTCGACCTGGTCCACGCTGAGATCCGCGCGCCGCGACAGATCCGCGATGTCTGCGAAAGGCCCGCCGGCCTCGCGCGCGGCCTCGATGCGGCCAGCCGCCGCCGTGCCCAGGCCCTTGACGAGGTTGAGGCCAATCCGGATGGCCCACGGCTGCCGGGCGCCCTTCCCAGCGGGGACAACCCGCGCCTGAACGCCAGAATCGTTGATGGCCGCGGGCAGGATTTCAATGCCGTGGCGGCGGGCGTCCTGGATGAGCGACTGCGGGGAGTAAAACCCCATGGGCTGGGCCCGCAACAGGCCGACGGTAAAGTGCGCGGGATAGTAATGCTTCATCCACGCCGAGAAGTACACCAAGGAGGCAAAAGACTGCGAGTGCGACTCCGGGAAGCCATAGGCGGCAAAGGCCACGATCTTCTGCCACAGGGTATCCGCCACCGCGCCGGTAATACCGTTGGTATCTAACAGCCCCTGGTAGAAGCGCTCGCGCAGGGCCGCCATCTTGGCTGGCGATCGCTTCGAGCCCATGGCCCGGCGCAGGGAGTCGGCCTCGGCACCGCTAAAACCGGCGGCATCGACAGCAATCTGCATGAGCTGCTCCTGGAACAGCGGGATGCCTAGGGTCTTGCCCAAGGATTTCTCCAGCACCGGGTGCTCATAGGTCACCGGCTCGAGGCCGTCGCGCCGGCGCAGATAAGGGTGCACCGACCCGCCCTGGATGGGGCCGGGGCGGATGAGAGCGACCTCGACTACCAGGTCGAAGAAGCGGCGAGGCTTTAGCCGCGGCAGCGTGGATAGCTGCGCGCGGGACTCGACCTGGAAGACCCCCACCGCGTCCGCGCGGCAGAGCATGTCATAGACCGCCGGGTCCGCCAGATCCAGCTCCCACAAATTGATCTTTTCTCCCGTGGTCTCCTCCACGAGGTCAATCATGTGGTGAAGCGCGCCCAGCATGCCCAAGCCCAAAAGGTCGAATTTGACCAGACCAGCGGCCGCGCAGTCATCCTTGTCCCACTGCACCACGGAGCGGCCAGCCATACGCGCCCACTCCGTGGGCACCACGTCCGCAATTGGGCGGTCGCACAAGACCATGCCGCCGGAGTGGATGCCCAGGTGGCGCGGCTGGCCGATGAACTGCTCCGCCAGGTCCTGCACCGGCTGCGGGGGATCGCTCAAGCCCCGGGCCCAGGCATCCGCCGCGCCCTGCGGATAGCCCAGCGCCCGGGCGGCATCGCGGGTAGCGCCCTTGCGGCGGTAGGTAATCACGTTGGCCACCTGGGCCGCGCGATCGCGGCCATGCTTGTCGTAGACGTACTGGATGACCTCCTCGCGGCGGCCGGACTCGATGTCGATGTCGATATCCGGCGGGCCGTCGCGCTCCGGGGAGAGAAAACGCTCGAATAACAGCCCCGCCGAGATGGGCTCAGCGTTAGTAATGCCCAGCGAGAAGCACACCGCGGAATTGGCCGCCGAGCCGCGCCCCTGGCACAAGATGTTGGATTCCTTGCAGAAGTCCACCAGGTCGCAGACGATGAGGAAATACCCGGGAAAGCCCAAGGACCCGATGACCCCGAGCTCATAGCGCACCTGCTCCCGCGCCTTCTCGCGCACCTGGGGCGGCCGGGAGGCGTATCGCACCTCGAAGCGCTGCCAGGTCAGCGCCTCCAGCCAGCTCATCTCGTCGTAGCCGGCCGGGACCTTACAGTCCGGCAGCCGCGGGGCCAGGGCCGACCACGGGAAGGCGCACTCTTCTAGCACCCGGATGGTCTCGGCCACCAGCTCCGGGCGGTCGGGAAAAGCCTTAACCATCTGGGCCCCGGAGCGCAGCCAGTTGGCCCCCATGGGGTGCGCGGTGGGGGCGGCTTCCTCTAAGCTATTGCGCAGCGCGAGCGCCCGCTTGGCCGCCGCCAGCCGCGCGCCGGTGCGATCCGCCGCGGCCGGCCGAGCGGTGGCAATCGCCCGCATGCCGTTGAGCTTATCCAGCACCGCGTGGTGGTCCGCGTCCTCTGGGAGCATGGAATATTCGTACTCGAGTACCAAGCAGTCTATTTTTATTCTTTCGATAAAGGTTTCGATTTTATCCACCCACTCGTACCCCAAGAGGTAAAGGCACTCCTCCCCCAGCTCACCCAATACCTCCGGCAACGGCGGGTAGTCCACCCGCCCCTTTTCACCGGCCGCCATGCGCGCCCGGGACACCAGGCGCGATAGCCGCCGATACCCCTCCGGCGAGCGCGCCAACACGGCCAAAACCCCGCCATCCACACTCAGTTCCACCCCATAGGCCACCGGAAGGCCCGCCTCCGCCGCAGCCTCCACAAAACGCATGAGCCCATAAAAGCCATCCCTATCCACCACGGCCAGGCCAGATAAGCCCAGCTCGAGGGCGCGCTCGACCAGCGAGGCAGGATCCGCGGCGCCATCCAAGAAGCAGTAGGAAGAGGTCGCATGCAGCTCCGCAAAGGGCACCACCCCGCTAGCTCCGGAAGCCCGGCCCCCGGCGACATCGGCGGCATCGGCAGCCCAGACCTCATCCGGGGTGACCGGGACGAGGCCGGGGCGCCCAGACAAGATGCGCTCAACCCGCGACCACGATAGCGCCGACCCCCCGTTAAACCTCATAGGCTATAATCCTATTTCGAACCTACGTTCTAGGCAAGTTTTTTCTCGGCCGGGCGCGGAATAGACAAAGCTGTTCGGAGATTGCTAGATTTTGCCCCAAGCTCGAACAAATACCTCGATAGAAAGAGATCTTGCGCATGCAAATCCGTCGCGTCCTCGCAGCGTCTACCGCCGCTGTCCTCGCCGCCACCGGCCTGGCCGCCTGTTCCTCGTCCGATTCTTCCTCGGCCGGAACCGACGGCCCGATTCGCATCGGCACCACCGACGCCAACCTAGAAGAGTGGGCCGTGTTCGAAGACCTCGCAGAAGAGGCCGGCTACGACGTCGAGCTGGAGAACTTCTCCGATTACAACACCCCGAACCAGGCCCTCGACCAGGGCGAGATCGAGGCCAACAAGTTCCAGCACCTTATGTTCCTGGCCCAGTACAACAAGGGCAACGGCACCGACTTAGTCCCGCTGGCCTCCACGGAGATTTACCCGCTGGCCATCTTCTGGAAGGACCACGACTCCCTCGACGGCATCGAGGGCCAAGAGGTCGTCATCCCGAACGACTCCACCAACCAGGGCCGCGCCATCAACCTGCTGGTCCAGGAAGGCCTAGTCACCCTCAAGGACGAGACCATCTTGACCCCCTCCCCGGCCGACATTGACCAGGCCGCCTCCAAGGTCAAGGTCTCGCCTGTCGATGCCGCCCAGACCCCGGCCGGCTACGGCGAGGGCAAGCCCGCGGTCATCAACAACTCCTTCCTCGAGCGCGCCGGCATCGACCCAGCCACCGCCGTGGCCCAGGACGACCCGAACTCCGAGCAGGCAGAGCCCTACATCAACGTCTGGGCCGTCAAGTCCGAAGACGCCGACGATGAGACCCTCAACGCCCTGGCCAAGCTGTGGGCCGACCCGGCCGTCACCCAGGCCGTCTCCAACTCCTCCAAGGGCACGGCCGTAGCCGTCGACCGCCCGCGCGAGGAACTCCAGGCCATCCTGGACCGCCTGGAAGAACAGCTGTAAACCCCCGCGTTCGACGCCCCCGCTGACTTGAGATTTCAGTCCGCGGGGTTTTGTCCTGCACCCCCAATAGAAAGGACCCCGAAGTGACTCATTCCGGCACGCGGGTCGAATTCCGCAACCTGACCAAGGTCTTCAAGAACAAGAAGACGGAGACCCAGGCGCTCGACAACATCAACTTCGACATCGAGCCCGGCGACATCGTCGGCATCATCGGCTATTCCGGCGCCGGCAAGTCCACCCTGGTGCGCATGATCAACGCCCTCGATACCCCCACCTCCGGCGAGGTGCTGCTCGATGGCCAAAACATCGTGGGCCTGCCCGAGCCGCAGCTGCGCAAGATCCGCCGCAACATCGGCATGATCTTCCAGCAGTTCAACCTGATGAATTCCCACACCGCGGCCGGCAACGTCGAATACCCACTGCGCCTCAACGGCGTGCCCAAGGCCGAGCGCAAGCGCCGCGTCCAGGAACTCCTCGAGTTCGTCGGCCTGGGGGACAAGGGCAACAACTATCCGGAACAGCTCTCCGGCGGGCAGAAGCAGCGCGTGGGCATCGCCCGCGCCCTGGCCACCAACCCCTCCCTGCTGCTGGCGGACGAGGCCACCTCGGCCCTGGACCCGACCACCACGCAGGAGGTCCTGGATCTGCTGCGCAAGGTCAACGAGGACTTAGGCATTACCATCGTGGTCATCACGCACGAGATGGAAGTAGTCCGCTCCATCGCGGACAAGGTCGTGGTCATGGAAAGCGGCGCCGTGGTGGAAAAGGGCTCCGTCTACGAGGTCTTCTCCAACCCCCAGACCCCCACCGCCGCCAAGTTCGTGGCCACCTCGCTGCGCAACACGCCCGACCTGGTCGAGGCCGATGACCTGCTCGCCCACGAGGGGCGCCTGTTTACCATCAACCTCACCGAAAACTCCGGGTTCTTCTCCGCCGCCTCCCGGCTTGCCGATGCCGGCGTGTCCATCGCCATCGTCCACGGCGGCGTCACCACCTTGCAGAAGCATTCCTTCGGCAAGATGACCGTGCGCCTCAACGGCCCGCAGGACGCCATCGAGGAGTTCTACGCCACGCTCCAGCACACCACCGACATTGAGGAGATCCAGCGATGACCACCACTTACCTCGCCGAGGCCAACTGGGACCGCCTGGGCGATACCCTGATCGAATCCCTATGGCAGACCCTGTTTATGGTCTGCGTGACCCTCGCGGTCGCCGGCGTGCTGGGCCTGGTGCTAGGCATCTTGCTCTACACCACCCGCCAGGGCGGGATCCTGCAGAACAAGGCCGTGTACTTCATCATCAACCTGTTGGTGAACTTCATCCGCCCCATCCCCTTTATCATCCTGCTGGCCTTCGTCCAGCCGCTGACCGTTTCCGTCATGGGCGGGTCGATTGGCACGGGCCCGGCCACCTTCGTCATGGTCATCGCGGCCACCTTCGCGGTGGCCCGCATCGTGGAGCAGAACCTGGTGGCCATTGACCCGGGTATCATCGAGGCCGCCCGTTCCATGGGCGCCTCGCCGTGGAAGATCATCACCTCGGTCATCATCCCGGAGGCCCTGGGCCCGCTGGTGCTGGGCTACACCTTCCTGTTCATCGGCATCGTGGACATGTCCGCGATGGCCGGCTACGTCGGCGGCGGCGGCCTAGGCGACTTCGCCATCGTCTACGGCTACCGCGCCTTCGAGTGGGAGGTCACCCTGGTGGCCACCCTCATCATCATCGTCCTGGTGCAGGCCGCTCAGTTCTTCGGCAACTGGCTCTCCGCCAAGATCATGCGCCGTTAAGCGCCGGCCGCACCCCGGCGGCCACCCACGCCCGCGAGGTCTTCGGCTCATCCCCACACGAGGAGATGACGCCGGAGACCTCGCGTTGTTCTAGGTCGACCTCCCAGGCCCGCCCGTCGGCGTGGCGGACGGTGACGGCTGCGGCGGCATCGGCAGGCTCTGCGGCGACGTTGAGCTGCCCGTAGCGCAGATCCTCGCCGGCGCGCAGCAGCTGCTCGGCCACCGCCAGCTCGGCCACCTGGCCGCGCGGGGACCACAGGCCACGGCCCCGGTTGGCCGGCCAGAAATACTTGCCCGCAATAGCGCTGGCAATCAGCTCGGCGCCGGCGGGCGCATTGAGCCGACCGAAAGAATAACCCCAGGGCATCAGCAACACCGACGGGGCAAAGCGGTGGCCCTTGGTGTGCGAAGTCTCCCACACCAGGGAAGCCGGGTACTGCTCATCCAGCGCGGCCGCCAGCGGCCGGCCCTTGACCGCGCAGCACTTATCACGCTTGGCGTGGGTGCACACCAAGATAAGCGGGGTGTCGATGCGCCCGCCACCATTGCGCCCCGGGCCCGAAAGATCCAAGTCCAAGATCTGCGCAGGATCGGTAAGCAGCACCATCTCCATCACCGCCTGCTCGACCCACACCAGGTAGCAGCGGTGCATCTTGCCCACCTGGTGGCCCGCCTTGCCCGGGCGGCGGATAAGCTGCAGGCCGGCCCGCCCTTTCAGCTTGGCCTTGAGCTGCGCGGACAACTCCTCGCCGAACGTACCGCCGTCGAGGACGTCGTGCGACCAGCCGCCGGGCCACTCGAAGAGGACAAAGACGGATTCCTTCTTAGCGCTGCCGGGCAGCGGCTCATGATCGACATCGGAGCAGGCAATGGACATGGGCTCATCCTACCCAACGGGCAGCCGCCAGCCCGGCTACCAGTTGTCCTTTCCCCGCCGGGCCGCTTAGGGTTGACTATATGCCTGTGCATTCACCCTCACCCGCCATCCTGACCGGCGCAACAGTCCTGCTTGCCGCAGCCCTGGGCTTGGCCGGGTGCACCACCCCGGGCGATGGCACTACCCCGGCCCCGCAGGCCGCCTCCGTGGGCGCGGTGACCGATGCCACCCCGGCGGTAGAGACCGAGGCCACCCCCACCACCGGCAATGCCTCCGCCGGGGGCGGGATTGCCCCGCTGGGCGATGCCAACACGGCCATGAAAACCCAGCGCGTCGAGGCCCCCTCCCAGCTGCTGGTCACGCAGGTGCGCACCGGCAAACACCAGGGGTTTGAGCGGGTGGTCTTCGAGTTCATAGGCCAGGGGGAGCCGGGGTGGTTCATCGACTACACCGATCACCCCACCCAGCAGGGCTCGGGCTCCCCCATCACCTACCGGGGCGATACCGCACTCAACGTCAACATCGACGGCACCGTGCTGCCCTTCGAGCTGGGCCGCGAGGACCCGAAGCTGGGACGGGTAGACGGCCAGGACGGGTTTGTCACCGAGGTCATCTCCGCCGGCACCTTCGAGGGGCGCTCCCAGTTTGTCATCGGCATGCGCGGCCAGCACCCCTACTCCGTGCAGGTCCTCCACGGCCCCACCCGCCTGGTGGTAGACATCCTGCAGACCAGCTAGAAATACGCCGCCTCCACCCGCCAGCCGGCCTGGCGCCACTGCAAAAGCCAGGCGCGCTGGATGTCCTCGTGGGGTTCTTGGGCCACCAGCTGGAGCCGGGCCACGCGCCCGCCGGTGCTGCCCTCCGGGCCGGCCCACCAGCCCTGATCCACCGGCCAAGGCCCCGCCCAGCCAGCCACCACGAAGGTGCGCTTGCCCCAGCGCGCCGCGTAGGGCTCGGCCGAAAGCTGGGCCTCGGCGGTGACGCGGACTGGTTCTCCGGTGGCATCGACAAGCTGAAGGCGGGCCGTGGGGTGATTGAGCCCGCCGCCCAGACGCGCCGGCAGCGGCAGGGGGATGCGCCCGGGCCAGGTACCCTGCGGGGCTGGGTCGCGCTTTTCCCCATAAGGCACAAAGCGGATACGCTCAGCCACCCCGCGCCCGCCGGCTAGCTGCGGGGCGAGCACCTTATCCACGCCCAGCTGCGACTGGACGCGCGCGATGCACTGCCGGGCCTCCTGCCCAGAGGTTTCCTGGCCGAAAAGCCCCGCGGTCCCAGGGCGCTCGACCTCCAGCGGGGCCAGCTCCAGGCTGACGATGCCGCCCGCCCCCGCCTCCTCCTGCCCCGCCCGCGCCGCGGTGAGCCAGCCGTCGAGCTGCCAGCGCACGCGATCGGCCATCGCGGCTTGGCTAAGCGCCTCCCGGGTGCGCCAGACGCGCTCGACGCGCGCGCCCCCGGCCAGCTCCGCGGCAACCTGGAGACGCAGGCACACCAGCCCCGCCGCGGCGAGCTTGTCGTGTAGCCGGGCGGCCAGCTGACGGGCGGCGAAGGCGGCGGCATCGACGCGCACGATCGGGTCCTCCGGCGCCAGGGAGACCCGCAGGGAGTCCGCGGGCAGCTCCGGCGCCACCCGCCTATCGGGGGCGGCACTGGCGATGCGGTGCGCCCGCCGCCCCGGGTTGCCAAACCGCGTGGCCACGTGCCCCACCGGCAGTTGCGCCAGCTCCCCGAGCCGGCGCAGGCCCAGCCGGCCCAGCTGTTGCACCAGTTCCGGTTCCACGCCCAGGGCCACCTCCGCGGCCAAAAGGCTCACCGGCTGACCGGCCAAAAATTCCCGCGATCTGCCCGCCGGCACCACCGTGCCGCCGCCCCGTCGCGCGGCCAGCAGGGCCGTGGCCAGCTCATCGGCCACCCCTACCGCGGTATCCACCCCGGCGCGGGCCACGGCATCGATGAGCATTTCCACCGCGCGGTCCTCCCCACCGTGGAAGCGCCCGGCCGCAGCGGCGTCGACCACCGCTAAGCCCGGCCGGATGACCTCCACGGAGGAGGCCACGTCATCGAGCGAGTCCGACAGGGCGGCAAAGAGCGCGCCGTCGCGCTCCGGGGCGGCGGCACGCACCTCCAGCTCCGGGCACAGGGCCTGGGCCTGGCGCACGCGCAGCCCGCGGCGCACCCCGGCCGCCCGCGCGGCGGCGTCGCACACCCATACCTGCCCGGCGCGCGCGAGGACCAGCGGGCCGGGGCAGGGCTGCTCCAAGCGCGCGGCCTGGACCGGCCAGTCCGGAAACCACAGGGCCGCGACCCTCATGCCAGCTCCAGCCGCCGGGCCTGGCCCACCGCGACGACCCCGCGGGAGGTGGCCTGCTTGGTGCGGGCCTCGACCTCGATGTCTAGGCCCCGGATGCGCCCGGTGCCCCGGCCAATGCCCCGGTACGTGGTGACCTGGCCGCGCAGGTCCAGCCCGGCCCCTGGCAGGTGGGGGCCACAGGTTAAAAGCGCGGCGCGGCCCTGCTTGAGCTTGGCCAGTACCGGCCGCGCCCGCGAGGGCGGCACCTGGGTTTTCCCGGCCCGGTGGATGACCAAGTCCATGCCCTCCAGCAGCACGGTGGTGGCCTGCCAGGGATCTGCCCCCGGATCCGGGACGGTAACAATGCGCTCGAGCTGCGCGGCCTCTGTGACCTGCGCGAGTGAGAGCTGCGGCCAGCCGACCACCGCCACGAACCCGCCGGCGGCGGAGACCGCCGCGATAAGCTCCGCGACCAGCGCCGGGCAGTCATTGACCTCGGCGACCTGCCGGCGCGCCAGTCCCCCGCCCGGCAGCACGCGGCCTAAGGCCCCGGGCACCGCGATAAGCTCCGCGCCCGCAGCCGCAGGGGTACCCGTGGGACTAGGAGCGCCCTCCAGCTTCGCCACCTGCGCGCGCAGGGCCGCGATGCGGGCAGACCTCTCCCCGGAAGGTATTCGAACGCTCGTTTGATTCACGGGTACATTATGAACCCCCGCCTGGACATCAGCAAACCTATGTTCGATTATTCCCCGCGCCGCGCGGCAAACCCCCCAGGCCAGCGCTAGTCCAGGTCCCGGTCCGCCGCCCAGCGCGTGAGCTGATAGCGGTTGGACAGCTGAGTCTTGCGCAAGATATTCGACGCGTGCGTTTCCACCGTCTTGACCGAAATGAACAGCTCTGCGCCGATCTCTTTATAGGTATAGCCGCGCGCCAAAAGGCGCAGGACCTCCAGCTCGCGGCGGGTCAGGGCATCGACAGCCGGGTCGTTGTCTACCACCGGCTGCCCATCCGGGCCGGCGGCCGGCTCCGGGGCGGGCTCACCGGCGGCGAAAGCATCGAGCACAAACCCCGCCAGCCGCGGCGAGAAATAAGCATCCCCGCCGTGGACGCGGCGCACGGCCTCAGCCAGCTCCGGGCCGGCGATATTCTTCGTCACATAGCCGCGCGCCCCAGCCCGAATCAGCGCGATGACATCCTCAGCGGCATCGGAGACACTCAGCGCCAGAAACGTCGGGTTCGCCCCAGCAGCCTGCACCCCGCGCACCACGGCCAACCCACCGCCGGCGGGCATGTGGACGTCCAGCAAGACCACGTCGGGGCCGGTGCTGACGATGCCGGCGATGGCATCGGCAACCGAGCCCGCCTCCCCCACCACATGGATGTCCGCGGCCAGCTCGGAGCGCACCCCGGCGCGAAAGACCGAGTGATCATCGACGAGAAATACAGAGACCATGCCTCAACGCTACCCTTCCAGCGCGACCGTGACTTCCACCTCGGTGCCCTGGCCGGGGGCGGACTTAATGCGGGCCCGGCCCCCAGCGGAGGCCATGCGCGCCTGGATGGAATCGCGAATCCCATGGCGATCCTGCGGGACCTCCTCCGGCACGAATCCCACGCCGCGATCGCGCACGAAAATGCTCAGCTGCCCGGCCAGGGCCTCCGCGTAGACGTCCACCGAGTCGACGCCCGCATGCTTGCCCGCGTTGACCATCGCCTCCCGCGCGGCCTGGACGGCCAGCTTGGTGTTGACACTCAAGGCGGCGTCTTCGCCCACCGTCACCGGGGCGATGCGCACCCCGCATAGATCCTCCACCTCGCCGCAGGCGGCAGCCAGGGCGCCGAAGACGGTCTGGTCGCGGGCGGCGGTGTCGGCATCGAAAAGCCAGGAGCGCAGCTGGCGCTCCTGCGACCGGGCCAGCCGAGTGACCTCCTGGGGGTCGTCGGCGCGTTTTTGGATGAGCGCTAAGGTCTGCAGCACCGAATCGTGCAGGCGCGCGGCGATAGTGGCACGCTCATTCGCCACCGCCTGCAGCGCCCGCTGCTCGCCCAGCGAACGCCACAGCTTGATGACCAGCGGCACCACCAGGGCGCCAAAGCCCAGCATGGTCACCGCCACCGCCACCAGCGCCGGCCCGAACGCCGCGCCGCCATTCCACTGCCACAGCGCGAAGATGACCCCGCCGAGCACCAACAGGGAGCCTACAACCACGCTCACCCCGCCCAGCAGGGAGTCCATGCCCCGGTCATAGGCCAGCCAGGCCAGCACGGCGCCCACCGCGACGATGACCGCCGGCACCAGCGCCGGCAGCCCCAGCCGGGAGGTCAGGCTCACCGAGGCCAGCGCCGCCGCCGCGCCCGCGACCGCCAGCGCCCAGTAGGCCCCGGCGGGCACCGCCCAGCGCGAGACCGGGGCGGGGGTGGACTTATCCGCGCTGGTGACCATCCACACCGCCGCGTACGCCACCACGCCCGGCCCGCCCAGCAGGCACAGGGCCACAAAGACCAGGCGGACGAGCAAGATATCCACCCCGAGGTGGGCCGCCAGGCCGGCTGCCACGCCGGCGATGGCCCGCCCGGACTGCGGCCGCGACAAGGTGGGATAGGCCCGCGGCCGCTCCGCGGGCGCATAGGGGCTAGAGGAATTGGGCATGCCTCTATAGTGGCAGAGCGCGCGGCCGCGACGCATCAGGGTTTACCACCAGTGCCAAAGATCAGGGCATCCCCCGATGCGCCCGGGTGTCCAGCCGCGCGATACTAAAGCCATGACGCAAAACCCCTATGAAACCCCGGACATCCGCACGACGTGGGATGCCATGTGGGCCACGCGCCCGCCGCGCTTTCCGCGCCAGACGAACTCGAAGGCGCGCATCGCCGGCGTGTGCGAAGGCATCGCGGTGCGCTACCAGGTGGATGTCGCCCTGGTGCGCGCGGCTTTTTGCGTGGCCGCCCTGGCCTTTGGCGGCGGCGCGGTGGCCTACCTCCTGGCGTGGGGGCTCATGCCTGCCTATGGGCGCGCCAATTCCCCCTTCGAGGATCTCCTCAGCCGCGGCGCGCCGGAGGCAAAGAAGGAGCGCAACTTGGGCCTTTGCCTGCTGATTGCCACCCCCATAGCCTGGGGAACCGGCCCCCTGTTAGGCGGCAATGTGGGGCTTAGCTCCACCGGCTCTAGCCTGCTGGTTCTGGCCCTTTTAGGCGGCGCGTGGTACGGCCTGCACCGGCGCACCCCGCACGCACCCCTAGGCCTGCTTGCCCAGCCTGCCGATGCCGCCCCTGCCCCCAGCCCAGACTTATCCGACTACGCCCCGGCCCCGGGGGCGGACTACCCGCCGGGGCGGACTACCCCGCCGTCCTGGGACCCGCTGGGGGCGGCGCCGGACTTGTGGGACTTGGGCGACCCGCAGGAACCCAGTGCGAAGGCGCGGCCGCGGCGCCGCTTCAACTGGCTGACCGCCGCTGCGGTGACCTGCGGGGCAGTCGCCGTAGCCGCCGCAGCCTTCCTGACTCTCTTCGCCGTCCAGGTGACCCCCGCGAACTCCCACGCGGTGGGCGATTTCACGGCCGCCCCGACCCGCCTGGCGGACCTGCCGGAAAGCTATGCCACCGGCGTGGGGGATACCACCATCGATTTATCCCAGGTAAGCGACATAGATAAGCTCGACGAGCCCCGCGAGCTGCGCATCACTCACCAGATAGGCGATCTGCACGTGATACTGCCCGCCGACACCCCGGTCACCGTGCGCTGCTCGGTGCAGGTGGGCGAGCGCGACTGCGCCGAGCACACGGACCCCCAGGCGCTGCTGACCGTGGACATTCAGCAGCGGGTGGGCAGCCTGCTCGTGGAGCGGGCGGACCCCGCCCCGCATGCCACGCATGCCAACCAAGGCAGCGCTTAGTTAATTGCTTAAGTCACTGCTCAAGGCATTGATTACCCGGTAATTTAGCTGATAGTGTTTAGCTGTTCACGTCCCCACAAGGAGTATGCCCTCAGCCATGGCCCCCACGAAGAAAATCATCGGCATCACCGCCGCCTCCCTCGTTGCCCTCGCCGTCGTTGGCGGCGGGGTCTCCGCCCTCATCGGGGGCGGATCCGACATCGAGCTCGCCGCCACGGACGTCACGGTGGTAGCCAAGCAGGATGTCACCAGCACCGTGCCCGCCACCGGTTCCATCGCACCCGCGCGGGAGGTATCGCTGGCCACCTCGCTGACCGGGCCCATCGCCACGCTGGACGCCGAGGTAGGCCAGCGCGTCGCCGCCCGCCAGCTGCTCGGCACCATCGATGCCTCCGACACCCAGCGCGAGCTCGACTCCCAGCGCGCCTCCCAGGCGGCCGAGCAGGAAGCCGCGCTCGACCAGGTCGAGGCCGCCCAGCTCGAGCTGGGCCACCTCCAAGAAAGCCTGGGGGCAGGCCCCAACCAGGAGGTCACCAGCGCCGAGGCCGCGCTGCGGGGGGCCCGCACCGAATACGACAACGCCCAGGCTGAGGCCGACCGCGCCGCCGGGGCAGGCCAGGGAGGCGCCGCCGAAAACCCGGAGGTAGCCGCGGCCCAGGCGGGCATCGCCGATGCCCGAGCCGCCCTGCGCGACGCCAACTCCGCCTCCGTGCAGGCCGCGCTGAACTCCTTTGCCACCGCCAACTCCGGGGAGGCCGAGGGCACCGCCCAGGCCGGCGCCTTCATCAACTGGGCCGACGCCGACGCCGCCGTGGCCGATGCCAAACGCCACGTGCGCGACGCCGAGGAGGCCTACGCCCGCACCCTCGATGCCACCCACCGAGACGCCGCCGCCAAGCAGCGCGCCGCCGCCGACGCGTATGCCGCCGTCAACGATGCCGAGCTCTCCCTCGCCGCCACCCGGGCCGCCGCCGAACTGAGCGCCCGCCACCAGATCGAGACCCAGTCCCAGGCCGTCGACCACGCCCTCCAGGCCGCCGCCCGCAACTCCGTGGCCGCGGAAAAGAGCAACGAAAAGCTCATCCTCGATCTCGGCCGCACCGAGCTGCGCGCCCCGCTGGCCGGCATCGTCACCGCCGTCAATGGCAAGCCCGGCCAGGCCGCCGAAGGCCCAGTATTCACCGTCGCCGATGACTCCACCCTCAAGCTGACCGTCAACGTCAAAGAGGCCGACGTCTCCAAGATCACCGTCGGCGACAAGGCCACCTTCACCTCCCAGTCCGCCCCCGGCAAGGAGTTCACCGGCAAGGTCACGGCCGTCTCCCCCGTCGCCGCAGCTGCCGGGACAACTGACGCCGAAGCCGCGACCGAGTCCCGCCCGAAGGCGGAGTTCCCCGTGACCATCGAGGTCACCGGCGCGCGTGACGGCCTGCGCCTGGGCTCGACCGCCAAGGTCAAAATCATCACCGACGAGCAGCGCGACGTCATCTCCGTGCCGCTGTCCGCCCTCCTCGACGGCCGCGAGGTACTCGTCATCAACGACGGCATCATCGAGCGCCGCACCGTCCAGGTCGGGGACAATAACGGCTTTTCCGCCACCATCACCTCCGGCCTCAAGGAGGGTGACCAGGTCATCAACCAGGCAGATCTGCACGCTGGCGATGCCGGCCGCTCCGCCTCCGTCAGCGGGGAGGACGGCGAGGCATGAGCCTGATTGACATGCGCGGCATCGTCAAGCGCTTCAACGTGGGGCTAGACAGCGAGCTGACCGTGCTGCCCGGGTGTGACTTCACCGCCGAGGAGGGAGAGTTCGTGGCCGTGGTGGGCCAGTCCGGCTCCGGCAAATCCACCCTGATGAACATCATCGGGCTGCTCGACCGCCCCACCGAGGGCACCTACCACCTGGCCGGCGAGGACGTGCTGGCCATGGACGACGACACCCTGGCGGGATTCCGCTCCCGCAAGATCGGCTTCGTCTTCCAGAACTTCAACCTCATCGGGCGCATCTCCGCGCTCAAGAACGTGGAGATGCCCATGGTCTACGGCGGTTACTCACGCGCCCAGAGGCAGGCCCGGGCCGCGGAGCTGCTGGACATCGTAGGCATGGGCGACCGCGCCGGGCACCTGCCCAACGAGCTCTCCGGCGGGCAGAAGCAACGCGTGGCCATCGCCCGTGCTCTGGCCAACGAGCCCGACATCCTGCTGGCCGACGAGCCCACCGGCGCCCTGGACTCCCAGACCGGGCGCATGGTCATGGACCTATTCCACCAGCTGCACGCCGAGCACGGCAAGACCATCTTGTTTATTACCCACAACCCGGAGCTGGCCGCCGAGTGCAGCCGCACCGTGACCATGGTGGACGGGAGGCTGTCATGAATCTGACCGAGTCGCTGTCCATGGCGGTAGGCAGCCTGCGCACCAATAAGATGCGATCCTTCCTGACGCTGCTGGGGGTTATCATCGGCATCGCCGCGGTCATTGCCATCTTGACCCTAGGCAAGTCGCTGCAGTCCTCCCTGCAGGCGGACCTGGATAAGTTCGGGGCGAATAACTTCTCCGTCACGGTGGAGCAGCGCCCGGAGGAAGGCGCCAAGGAGGAGGACGCCTTCGGGGGCGGGGCCGCGCCCACCGACCCCTCAGACATGATTTCTCCGGAGATGCTCCAACAAGTCCGCGAGGGCATGGGCGATGACATCACCGGGATCATCATCGGCGAATACTCCACCACCAACGCGCAGGTGCAGGCCGAAAACGCCGGGGAGGCGACCTCCGAGCCGGTGTTCGTGCGCCCCACCAACCCGGATTATGTGACGATGTCCCAGTACTCCATCACCGCCGGGCGGTCCCTGACCGAGGATGACATCGAGTCCGCGCGCACCGTGGTCATGGTCTCGGAGCCTACCGCTCAGGCCCTCTTCGGGTCCGCGGCCGCCGCGCCGGGCCAGTACGTCACGGTCGAGCCCGAGGGCCGTTCCCCGTTGGAGCTGCAGGTCATCGGGGTTTATAAGGAACCGAAGTCGGGCGTGCTGACCGGGGACACCGCGACCCAGAACGCGCTGATCCCCTACTCTCTGGAGGCCGAGGTTTCCGATGCCCCCGGCGCCGGCGAGGCCTTCACCGAGCTGTCCATCCGCGCCGCCGCCGACGCGGACAAGGCGGCCATCGGGGCGAGCCTGCAGCGCGCCTTCGATGCCTTCTACGCCGATAATCCCGATTATCACGTCAAGGTGAAGGATTTCTCGGAGGATCTAGCCTCCCTGAACCAGATCATCACCACGATGAGCGTGGCCGTGGCGGCGATTGGCGGCATCTCCCTGCTGGTCGGCGGCATTGGCGTGATGAACATTATGCTGATTACCGTCACGGAGCGCACCCGCGAGATTGGCGTGCGCAAGGCGCTCGGGGCCCGCCGCCGCGACATCCGCGTCCAATTCGTCACGGAGGCCGTCATTGTCTGTCTCATTGGCGGCGCGGTCGGCATTGTTTTAGGTTCCATCGCCGGGGTAATCGGCTCGGCGTTGATGGGCTTTATGGTCGCACCACCGCTCTATGCCATCGTGGTGTCGGTGCTCTTCTCCCTGAGCATTGGCCTCTTCTTCGGCTACTACCCCGCCGGCAAGGCCGCGCGCCTGGATCCCATCGAGGCCCTGCGCTACGAGTAGCTTTGCCTGCCGATGCCCTCCTGATGGCACACCGAATTACCCGCCGGGGCGGGTGTTTAGGCGGCGAGTTTCCATTCTGGTTCTCGCGTGCCGG
>CAVFKS010000006.1:14029-43049 GCA_963623015.1 Clostridia bacterium | reverse complement strand
GGAGGCAGAACTAGCCAAAGCCTCGGTGCGTAAGCGCGCTCTGGGACTGTTGGATCAGCGTGACCGTTCCCGTCATGAATTGCGCACGCGCCTTTTAGACGCGGACTTTGATCCCGACGTCGTCGAGGACGTCCTTGATGACCTGGAAAGAACAGGGTTGGTCAACGATGCCCATTTTGCTTTTGAATGGGTGCGCCAGCGCCACCAGCGGCGAGGGAAGTCGCGGAAGGTCCTCGAACGCGAGCTGCAAGACAAGGGGGTGTCCGCTGGGCTACGCGACCAGGCGCTCAGTCAGATAACGCAGGAAGACGAGCGTGAGGTTGCAGCCGCCTTGGCGGAGAAGAAGGCACGCAGTATTAAACGCCCGATCGGAGATCGCGACGAATACAACAAGGTGTTGCGCCGGGTATTGGGAGTTCTGGCTCGTCGTGGGTTTAGCAATGAGCTGGCTATGCCCATCGCTAAACAAGCAATAGAAGCCCGCCTCGCTGAACTAGACTGAGCTACTCAGCGGGGTTGCGGATTTCCTTGTAACCGGGTGCTTTCCAGTCCACGTTCGCGTTGTCCTTTGTATCGATGCCCTGATCGGTTTCCTCTGGGACGTGAGCGAAAATGTTGCGGCGGGCGCGGCCGGCACGCAGTTGGCGCTGAACTCTTTCAGCCAGCAACGTGAGCAGCCAATTGATTGCGATCATGATGACGGCCACCACAATGAGCGAAGCCAAGTAGTTCTGATTGACGGACGAGGACTGAATACCGGAGCGAACAACCTCTACGTAACCAATCTGGTAGCCAAGCGCAGAGTCCTTAAGCGCAATGACCATCTGTGCGATCAAAGCCGGCAGCATGGATGCAATCGCCTGCGGTAGCAGTACGTTGACCATGGTGGCGCGGTGCGTGAGTCCCAAGGCATCGGCGGCCTCGCGCTGGCCCTTGGGGATAGCGTTGATTCCGGCACGAAGCACCTCCGCGATGACGGAGCCGTTGTACAGGGTCAATGACACTACTACTGCGCTGAACGCCAAGTATTTCGGCGGCACCGCTCCGTAGAGTGCGAAAAGCTGGTAGCTAAAGATCATCAGCAGTAGCACAGGGATGGCTCGGAAAAATTCGACGATCACACCGCAACCAACGCGGACTATCCGGTTGGGAGACAACCGCCCCAGGCCTAAGGCGATACCGACCACGATGGCTAGGACAATCGACGCGAATGCCGCCTGTAAGGTGCCGATGAGACCGGGGAGTAGATAGGTGGTCCAGGTATTAGCGCTGACAAACGGCAACCATTTATCTTGCGTCAACTGACCATTGTCGTGCAGTGTAAGCAGCACCCAGGCGGCGATGGCCAGCAGGAACAGAAGACTGATGGCGCTGAGCACGGTGTTGGTGCGTCGGGCTTTGGGGCCGGGAGCGTCATAGAGCACTGTGGCACGGGTAGTCATTATTTCTTCACCGCCAGTCGCGTAGATAGGTTTCCAAGCAGCATCCCCAGGGGCAAGGTCAAGACCATAAAACCACAGGCAAACGCGGCAAAAATAATAAATAGCTGGTTTGCGTGGATCTCCACCAGGCTCTTCATTAGCAACGAGGCTTCCGTCACGCCGATGGCAGAGGCAATGGTGGTGTTCTTGATTAACGCGATGAGCGTATTTCCGAGGGGAACGATTGCTGCCCGAAATGCTTGTGGGAATACGATGATGCTAAACAGCTGGCCAAAGCTCAGCCCTAGGCTTCGCGCAGCTTCGGCTTGGCCAAAGTCCACGGTGTTGATACCCGAGCGCAGCGATTCCGCCACGAAGGTGGACGTGTACAGTACGAAGCCCAGGACTGCTAGGCGGAAGTTCTGATCCATCAGGAAGGTACTTGAATCCCTGCTGGCCAGCTGGAGTCCTAGGTTTTGGTAGAGCCCGAAGGAACAAAACAGGATGATGAGCGTCAAGGGAGTATTGCGCACCGTGTTGATGTAGGTTGCCGACAGGCTGCGCAATACTCGCACTGGCGAGACTCGCATGGCGGTCAGGATGATACCTAAGATCAGCGCGCCGATAGCAGAATAGATGGTCAGCTTAATCGTGGTCCAAAACGCGGGCACAATTGCTGGCCATAGATCTGCGAGCATGGAATTCATGGTTGCGTGAGGTCCTTCGCTTTACTTCTCAAGGAAACTGAGATCGCCCGGGGTGCCGGGGGAGACCGCCTCGCCTTCGCCAAGGTTGTCGCTGAGGAACTTGTCGAAGGAACCGTCGGCGTACATTTCCTCCAAGGCCTTATTGATGGCTTCAGTAGCCGCCGTATCGTCCTTGGCCAAGCCGATTCCGTAGTACTCATTGGTAAATGGCTTGCCATCCTTGGTCATGTCAACCACCTGGAAGGTTCCCGGAGCCTGCGCGGAGTAGCCGTTGAGAATCGTCGCGTCGGTGGTCATGGCGTCCACGTTGCCTTGGCGCAGCGCCTCGGTGCAGGAGCTGTAGGTGTCGTATTCCTGCAGCTGCACTCCCGGCAGGGCCTCTTTGACCTTTTGCGCGGGAGTAGAGCCGGTAACCGAGCACAAGATCTTGCCGTCCAGGTCTTCCAAGCTCTTGATGCTGTCGTCGTCCTCGCGCACCAGCAACGCCTGATGGGTCAGCAGGTACGGGCCGCCGAAATTGACCGATTCCGCACGGGAAGCGTTGATGGAATAGGTGGCGGTAATCATGTCCACTTCACCGTTGTGGATGAGAGTCTCGCGCTGGGCAGATGGGGTTTCGCGCCAGGTGATTTCCGGGTGCTCCCAGCCGTTGTCGTCAGCGATGGAATTGACCACATAGGTCGCGACGTCCACGTCGAGGCCGGTCATTGCGCCGTCGGAGCCACGAAGTCCCAGACCAGGCTGGTCGTATTTGGTGCCGAGGGTGACGTTGCCGGCCTCAATGTTGGCTAGCAGGCCAGCGCTGGCGTTTCCACCGGCACAGGATGCCAGGGCAATGCTGCTTGCCAGGACGGTGATGGACGCGATGGCAGAGTTCTTAAGAGACATTGTTTTTCTCCTTGTAGATTGGGTGGATAGGGGTTTAGTGGCTGAGGATCTTGCCCAGAAACTCCCGGGCGCGGTCGGTGCGGGGATTGGTAAAGAACTCATCGGGAGTGCTGTCTTCAATCACCGCCCCGTCGGCCATGAACAGGATTCGATCGGCTGCTCTGCGAGCGAAGCCCATCTCGTGTGTCACGACCAGCATGGTCATGCCCTCTCGTGCCAGTTCGGCCATGACGTCGAGGACTTCGTTGACCATTTCCGGATCGAGAGCGGAGGTGGGTTCGTCGAAAAGCATGATCTTGGGGTGCATCGCCAGCGCACGGGCAATAGCGACGCGCTGCTGCTGACCGCCGGAGAGCTGCGCGGGATATTTGTCGGCCTGCGTGGCGATGCCCACGCGCTCCAGCAGGCGCAGCGCTTCCGCGTCCGCCGACTTCTTGTCGACGCCACGGACCTTGCGCGGTCCTAGGGTGACGTTGTCTTTGATCCGCATGTGGGGAAAGAGGTTGAACTGCTGGAAGACCATTCCTACCTCCGCTCGAAGGCTGGCTAGGGCTTTGCCTTCTTCTGGAAGTTCGGTGCCGTCGATGGTGATGGTGCCGGAGTCGATGGTTTCGAGGCGGTTGATGGTGCGGCACAGGGTAGATTTGCCGGACCCCGACGGCCCCAGGATGACGATGACTTCGCCTTTGTTCACGCTGAGGTTGATGTCTTTGAGTGCGTGGAAATCGTCGAAGTATTTGTTCACTCCGGTGATCTCAAGAATGTGCCTGCTGGCACCCTGGGTATTAACTGTGTCCTGGCTCATAGCGGAAATACTAGAATCTGCCCCTATTCTTGGGAACCTATTTTGAGAAAAAATGTTTGTTTTCTGTCTTTTGGCTACCCCCGGTTGATGGTGGGACGGCCTGCTAGCTCAAAATTTCGCGCAGGTTTAGGTCACCCCCGCGGAGGGGGTTAGAATGATTCCCCGTGACTAATCCAACTGACTCTTCCCAGCTGCGCACGTACGAGGTGCGCACCTTCGGCTGCCAGATGAACGTGCATGACTCTGAGCGAATCTCGGGCCTCCTCGAGGACGCGGGCTATCGCGCGGCCGGCGAAGGGCAGGAGCCGGACCTGGTGGTGTTCAACACCTGCGCGGTGCGCGAGAACGCGGACAAGCGCCTCTACGGCTCGCTGGGCGCGCTGAAGAAGACCAAGGAAGACCACCCCGGCATGCAGATCGCGGTGGGCGGGTGCCTGGCACAGAAGGACAAGGACACCGTCTTGAAACAGGCCCCGTGGGTCGACGCCGTCTTCGGCACGCACAACATGGGCGCCCTGCCGGCGCTGCTCGAGCGCGCCCGCCACAATCACAAGGCCCAGATTGAGATTGTCGACTCCCTCGAGGAGTTCCCCTCCGTCCTGCCCGCTAAGCGCGAGTCCGCCTACTCGGGCTGGGTATCGGTGTCCGTGGGGTGCAATAACACGTGTACTTTCTGCATCGTGCCTTCCTTGCGCGGCAAGGAAGAAGACCGCCGCCCCGGCGACATTCTGGCCGAGGTCCAGGCGCTGGTGGATCAGGGCGTCTCCGAGGTGACCCTGCTGGGTCAAAACGTCAACGCCTACGGGGTCAACTTCGCCGATCCCGACCTGCCGCGGGACCGCTTTGCCTTCTCCAAGCTCCTGCGCGAGGTGGCCAAGATCGACGGCCTGGAGCGCCTGCGCTTTACCTCGCCGCACCCGGCGGAGTTTACGTCGGACGTCATCGACGCCATGGCGGAGAACCCGGTCATCTGCCCGCAGCTGCACATGCCGCTGCAGTCTGGCTCGGACAAGGTGCTCAAGGAGATGCGCCGGTCTTATCGCACCAAGAAGTTCCTGGCCATCCTGGATGAGGTGCGCGAGAAGATCCCGCACGCCTCCATCACCACCGATCTCATCGTGGGCTTTCCCGGCGAGACCGATCAGGATTTCGAGGACACCCTGGACGTGGTGCGCCGCGCCCGTTTTACCAGCGCATTTACCTTCCAATACTCGCCCCGCCCGGGCACGCCCGCAGGCGCGCGCGAGGACCAGATCCCCAAGGCCGTGGTCCAGGAGCGCTTCGAGCGGCTCGTCGCACTCCAAGACGAGGTCTCGGCCGAGCTCAACGCGGCCCTGGTCGGCACGGACGTCGAGCTACTGGTGCAGGCCACCGGCGGGCGCAAGGCCGATGAGACCCACCGCCTCTCCGGCCGCGCCCGCGACGGCCGCCTGGTCCACTTCGCGCCCGTGGGCCCGGATGGTAAGGACCTCACCGACGAGATTCGCCCGGGCGATGTCGTGCACACGACCGTGACCGACTCCGGCTCCTTCTTCCTGCTTGCCGATGCCGGCGTGCGCTCGCACCGTCGCACCAAAGCCGGCGACATGGCGCAGCTGGGCCAGACCCCCACCACCGAGCCAGTGGGCGTGGGCCTGGGCCTGCCCCGCATCGGCCGCCCTGCTCCGGCACCCGCCGGGGCCGGCGATGCCTGCGGCTGCTAGCAAGCACTGCCCGCGGCGATGCTCGCACCCCCAGGGGCAAGGCGAGTAAGGTAGGGCAGTTATGAGCGAATTAGAGCGTGCCATCGCCGCGGAGAAGCAGGCCGCGCGATTTCTGGACTTACGTGGATCCATCGGCACCCTGGTGGCAGCCGTCATCGCCTGGGTGCTGAGCCTATTCCTAGAGCAGACTGCCGGCACCCGCGGCTTTGAGGTCTTCGCCGGCGGGCCCGGGGTGACCATCGTGGAGCTAGTCTTCGCGGTGCTCAGCGCCGCCGGCATGGTGATGACCATCCTCGCCTTGGCCACTCGGCGCACCACGGCGGCGTGGATTGCCTGGATGCTGGTGGGCGTGGCCACCTTCGTGGCCCTGTGGGCCTTCTGGACACTCGGGGCCCGCGATGGCGCGGGCCTGGGGTTCTGGGTAGGCGAGCTGGGCAACCTCCTGGCCTTGGTGGGCTTTAGCCGCGTGACCATGCGCAAGTCCGCCGCCCAGCGCGAGGCCGAGGCCCATACCCGGAAAGTGGCCACGCAGCTCGATGAGGTCGGCACACTCCAGGCAGAGATCAACCGCCCGCCGGCAGCGGACGACAACCCCTTGCTTGTCGATGACCGCCGCGCCCGCGCGGCCCGGCGCCACCAGCGCGGTGCCACTGGCTCCGAGGAAAAGCCGGGGGAGAACTAGGCAGGCTCACCGGCGCCGGGCAGGCGTAGCTCCAGGTCCTCAGAGACGGAGAGGGTGCGGGCGCCGAGCCGCTGGCCGAGGGCGGTCATGGCGGCATCGTCAGCCGCGACACTGGTATAGGTGCGCGCTACGTCCGGCCAGTGCCGCGCGCAAGCTAGCAAGGCCGCCCGCTTGGCGGATAAGGCCAGGCCTTCCCGGCGCCGGTCCCTGTGGGTGACCGTGAGAGTCCACTCCGCGACCTCCGGGTCGGCGTGCTCGAGGCGGGAGAGCTCTGACAACGCCACCAGGGTCCCGGAGTCCTCGAGTGCGACCAAGAGGGTATGTGCCCGGCGGTCGCGCAGCCGGGCGTGTGCCTCGCGCAGCCGCTGCCGGGTCCACTGGATGGGCTCGGTAGCCAGATCCCCGTGGTGGGCGTCGGTGGAGGCCACCGTGAGCAACCGGAGAACCTGGTCTATAAAGACCTCGGGGATGTCATAGTCCGGCCAGACGTGGACATCGACCCCGGCCTGTAAATAAGGCACCGGCGGGTTATCGGGCACGGCCACCATGAGCTGGCGCTGGGAGTGCTTGTGGACAAATCCCAGCTCCCCATAGGCCTGCTCCATCGGGTCGTAGCCGGCCGGCGCCCCGGGCGGGTGCAACAGCCCGGTCTGGACCACGTGGCGGCCCAGCGCCGCGCTCAGCTCGAGCGCTTGGCTGGCCAGGCGGCGGGTAAGCCCCACACCTTCCGGGTCGAGGGGCTGGCCCGGCAGCGGCAGGAAATCGGGAGAGAGCACGCAGTCTAACTCGGCATGGTCCACCTCCTCCAGCAGCGGGAGAGTGAGGTGGATAAAGCCGTCGCAGTCTACCTCGGGGCTGGGCTCGCAGGCCGAAACCACGGGCAGGCCAAGGCGCCCGGCCGGGGCTAGGACCGGGTTGGGGGAGAGTCCAAAAAGGTAAGTCGCAGACTCGGTCGAGCCCTGCAGGCGGTTGAGCACCCGCTGTGGCGAGGTCGAGGCGGCGGCGTCGCCGCAGGCCTCCTGAGCTGCGAGGTTGGCGCTGAAGACGAAGCTGCGGACGGCATCGGCAGGCTCCGATTCATGCGGCGAAACACCTGCGGGCAAGGCGATCTGGAAGAAATGCCCTGCCCCCGGCATGGCCGGTGTCATCTATTTGTCGTTGACGGCGCGGGCGGCGGCGTCGGCGAACTCCTGCCACTGCGCGGCCTGGGCGCCAAGCTTTTCGGCCTGCGCGGTCTTGCCGGCGGCCTGCGCGGCCTCGGCCTGGGCCTTGTACTCGTCGGCCTTAACCTGGAACTGCGAGGCGCGGGCCTGGGCCTCCGGATCGCTGCGGCGCCAGGCGGCCTCCTCGGCCTGGGCCACGCGCTGCTCGAGGGCCTCAATCTTGGACTCGTACTCGCGGACCTGTCCGCGCGGCACGAAGCCTACCTCTTCCCACTTTTCCTGCAGCTCGCGCAGCTTGGCCTTGGCCTGATCAATGGACTTGTCCGGATCGATCTGGGGGTCATATTCGGCCAGCAGCGCGTCCTTGGCCTGTGCGTTGTGGACAAATTCGCGGTCCTTTTCCGCGTTGACCGCGTTGCGGGCGTCGAAAAAGTGATCCTGGGCGGCACGGAACTGCGCCCACAGCTTATCGTCGACCTCGCGCGGGGCACGCCCGGCGGCCTTCCACTCCTGCATCAGGTCGCGGTAGGCGCGGGCCGTCGCGCCCCAGTCGGTGGACTCCTGCAAGGCTTGGGCGCGCTCTACCAGCTCCTCCTTCTTGCGGCGGGCGGCGGCGCGGCCGCGGTCGAGCTCGGCGAAATGGGAGCCGCGGCGGCGGTTGAAGGAGTCGCGGGCGCGGGAGTAGCGCTTCCACAGGGCGTCATCCGTCTTGCGGTCGATGCCGCGGATCTTCTTCCACTCCTCCAGGATTTCCCGGATGCGGTCGCCCGCCTGCTTCCATTCGGTGGAGTTGGCGGCGATGTCCTCGGCCTCGGCGGCGAGTTTTTCCTTGGCGGCGATCGCCTCCGCGCGGCGGCGGGCCTTGTCCTCCTGGGCCTTGTGGCCGGCCTCGACGGAGTGCTCGATAATCGCTCCCAGCCGGGCATCGAGGGCATCTAAGTCGCCAATGACGGCCGCGGTCGGCAGGGTCGCGCGCAGCTGCGCGGCGGTGTCCTTGATGTGCTCGGCCTCGCCCGGGTGAGCGTTCAGGCGGGTCTCGAGCAGCTCGACCTCGGTGGCCAGGTCATCAAAGCGGGCGCCGTAGTGGGCCAGGCCCTCCTCCGGGGTGCCGGCCTGCCACTGGCCAATGGCGCGCTCACCGTCGGAGGTCTTGACATAAACGGTGCCGTCGGCGTCGATGCGGCCGAACTTGGCGGGATCGGTGTGCGGCGGCGCTGCCACCGGGGTGGGGGCAGCGGGGCGGTGGGCCCCAGGGCGCGGCCCGGGCTTGGGCATGTTGCCAGGGGTTGGGATAGAAGAGGTCATAGAACACACCGTCCTTGCTTATTGCGTGCACCGCGAGCGGGCTGCCAGAAATGAAACGTCCATCGACACTTTACCGCCGGGGTGGCGCCTTGTCTCGTAATAGCCTGCCGAAGCTGCTTAAAATGGCCTGATAATGATTGAACTTCTCATTGTGCCCGGCTCGCCCGCCTTAATTGCTGAGCTCTCGCCTGCCGATGCCCCGTCTGCGCGCCTGCGCGCCGCCGCCCGCGCGCTCTTGCCCGTCGGCGCTGGCGCCGAGATCGACATCGTGGGCTCGCGCGCGCAGCGCTGGCACACCGCGCGCGATGGCAGCCTGGCCGCGTGGGGCGCCCCTGGCGTCGACGTGGGCGAGGGCAACTTCCTGCCTGAACTCATAGCGCGCTACCTATACCCGGGCGCGCGGGTCCGTGATTCCCGCGCCCGCGTGGGCGTGCTGCAGCGCACCACGGTAGTGGTGATCGATGGCTCGGCGGGCCTGACTGACCGCGCGCCGCTGGCCTTAAGGGCCGGGGCCGACCGTGCCCACGAGTGGTGCCAGGAGCTGCTGCGGGGCGCGGATCCGGCCCCCATGAGTGCCGCGGAGCTTGATGCCGCCGGGGTGCTAGAGCCCGAGCTTTGGATGGAGCTCGCACGCCTTGAGCCCGCGCGGGCGCAGCTGGTAGCAGCCGACGAGTCTTTGGGCGTGGGGCGCTATGTGGCGTGCTGGCAACTTGACCAGGCGGTTTCGGGACCCATAGCCGGTAGATAAGATGGACCAAGTCGACACAGCCAAAGGAGGACGTCATGGCTCAGCAGCCAGCTAGCACGAGCCGGGATATCACCCCGGTGGCCGTGGTCGGCCCCACCGCCTCGGGGAAGTCGGCCCTTGGTATTGCCCTGGCCCATGAACTCGGCGGCGAGGTGGTCAACGTCGACTCCATGCAGCTGTATAAGGGCATGGACATCGGCACCGCCAAGCTGACCCCCGCTGAGCGCGAGGGCATCCCGCACCACCAACTCGACGTCTGGGAGGTCACCGAGGCGGCCTCCGTGGCCCGCTACCAAGCCGACGCCATCGCGGATGTCGAGGACATCATGGCGCGTGGCAAGCGGCCCATCCTGGTGGGCGGGTCCATGCTCTACGTGCAGTCCCTAGTCGACGACTGGCAGTTCCCGCCCACCGATCCGGCGGTGCGGGCCAAGTATGAGGCTCGCCGGGTCGAGGTGGGCATCGACAAGCTTCATGCCGAGCTGGCCGAGGTGGACCCGGCCGCCGCGGCAATCATTGAAGACAAGGACCCCCGGCGCACGGTGCGGGCGCTGGAGGTCATCGAGCTGACCGGGCGTCCCTTTAAGGCTAGCCAGCCGCCGAAGGACGGTCCGCCGCGGTGGGGCATGCAGATTCTCGGCCTGCGCACACAGCCGGAATGGCTCAACCCGCGCATTGACAAGCGCACGCGCCTGATGTTCGATGCCGGCCTAGTCGAAGAGGTCCGAGGGCTGCGTAAGCTGGGCCTGGTGGCCGATTCCACGGCGGGCCGGGCAATTGGGTATGCCCAGGTTCTCCAAGCCGAGGCGGGGGAGCTTGACTGGGAAGAGGCCGTAGAACGCACGATTACGGGAACCCGCCGCTATGTGCGCCGGCAACGCTCCTGGTTTAACCGGGATCCGCGCATTCAGTGGCTTGATGCGGCGGGCGATACCACCGCCCAGGCGCTGGAAATACTGCGCGGCTAAGCGGAGTCGCGTTCCTGCCAGTCGGAGCCAGAATCTGCGTCGGAGCCGGAATCAGCACCGCGGGAGTAGTTGGTGCCCAACTGCACCGCCGCGCGGCGGGCGGCCAGCCAGGATTCCTTGAGCGCGAGCGCGCGCTGATCGGTAATCGACAGCAGGTGCTCGAGTTGGCTGGTGCTCAGCATGGGGTTGGCCAGGCGCGCGGGTAGGCGCTTGAGGTAGCGGGCCGCGGAGGCGTACTGGTAGTGGAAAGACTCGATGGCCTCGTCGCTAACGTCCAGGTCAAGGAGGGCGGGGCGATGGAGCGTGCGGTCAGCCAGCTGGGTGGGGTCGGTGGAGGTCTCGAAGTCCTCGAATTCCTCCATGACATCCTTGATGTCCTCGGCCGAGAGCGTGATGGAACTGCGCAGCGCGGCGAGCTCGCTAGACTGCGGCTGGGACTTCGACATCAGCCAGGCCGCGGCCGCGAGCAAAATGGAGATGACCAGCCCGGCTACCTTGAGCAGGGCAATGAGCGCGACGCAGGCGATGATGGTCAGACACATCGCAATGGTGCGGCGCGTTTGCAAAGAACCCATTTAAGGTCACGCTCCCTTCATCATTTCTGCTGTCACTGCTCGTTCGTCCCGGTTTTGTCGCCTCCATCCTAGTTGGCCGTTGCGGCCCCGGCTACTTCGCCTCATCCGGAAAATGGGCGGGGTAGCGCTACCAGGCTGGCGGCGAGGAGAGCGGGGAGGTGCGGGCGCTAGTGGCCGCCGCAGCCGCACCCGCCGCTGCCGCAACCGCCACCCCCGCAGCCGCCGGTGGGCAGGGCCACGGATGCCACCAGCAGTGCCGAACCAGCCAGCACGGTGTCCTTGGCGGGCAGCTGGCCGCCGTCGTGAGTGGCCGGCAGGCACAGGTCGAAGGGGAAGGCGCCGTCCATGATGAGGTGCATGAAGCGCTCCCCAGTCAGCTGGTTGTGACGCCATTCGGACTCCATCACGCGAGCAGCGAAGGTGGCCGCCGCGGTGGGGGTCTCTGCAGAGTTGTGGTCGACGACCTCGGCGCCGGCGGACTCGATGGCGGCCGGGTAGATCCCGGTGGCTTCCTCATAGGCCTGCGCGGAGGCATAGGACTCCACGGCCAGGCCTAGGGCGGCGAGGTTGACCTGCTGCCACTCCTGGCGGGGCTCATCGGCAAGCAACGGGCCCTGGGCCAGGTTGGCGGTCACGTGCGCCTGCGAGGTGCCTAAGGGGTCGATGACGTCCATGTAGGCCAGGACGTCGTTGACCATGTCTACGTGGGCGTAGCACTGGGTGACGGCCTCGAAACCGATGAAGGTGGCAAAGGGCTCGACGGCCAGGATGTTGAGCTGGGCGCCGGAAGGATCGGCGAACTGGATGAGCTGGCCGCCGCGGACCTCGCCGGTTACGGCCAGGTTGGGCGTGGCAATGGCGGCTTCTACCGCGTCCTGCCAACGGTCGAAGTGGAAGCCCAAGGCGGCCATCTCCGGGTTGGGGTGGGCAGTGCCGTTCTGGGAGGCCGGGGCCGGCTGATCTACATCGTTGCTCATAAGCGCCCATCCTAGCCGGTGGGCCCGGCGAGGTTAAACTCTCAACTCCCCGCCGGGCCAGAGCCTGCCGATGCCACCCTGCCCCCGGGGGCTTGATGGTGCCACGCCGGCGCCCCGGTGGCCGCGAAGTGGCAGGTGGGCGGGCAGACGTGGAAGAATGGGCAGGCGTATGACAAAACAGAACACACCCCATGTAGACGAGCTCCTCGCGCAGGCCTTCCGGGACAACCTCCCGCAGGAAGCACCCGCGCAGCAGGAAGGCTTCGACGAAGACCCCGCCGCAGCTAGCCGCGAAGCAGAAGACGTGCCCACCACCGGCCAGCTCGACCTGGCGGAGCGCAACTCCTTCCGCCGCGTAACCAGGGCCACCACCATCCGTGCCGAGGACACCACCGACGGCTACGAGGTCGAATACCGCAAGCTCCGCCTGGAGCAGGTCGTCCTCGTGGGCGTGTGGACCGAGGGCACCGTCGCCGAGGTCGAGGCCACCATGGACGAGCTAGCCCGGCTGACCGAAACCGCCGGCGCCGAGGTGGTAGAGGCCATCTACCAGAAGCGAGATAAGCCAGACCCCGGCACTTATATCGGGCGCGGCAAAGTAGCCGAGCTCAAAGACATCGTCCAGGCCACCGGGGCAGATACCGTCATCTGCGACGGCGAGCTCCAGCCCGGCCAGCTCTCAGCGCTCGAGCGCGAGCTCAACACCAAGGTCATCGACCGCACGATGCTCATCCTCGACATCTTCGCCCAACACGCCAAGTCTAAGGAGGGCAAGGCGCAGGTCTCCCTGGCCCAGTTGGAGTACCTCTATACCCACACCCGTGGCTGGGGCGGCAACCTCTCCCGCCAGGCGGGCGGGCGCGCCGGGTCCAATGGCGGCGTGGGCCTGCGCGGCCCGGGCGAGACCAAGATTGAGTCCGATAGGCGCCGCATCCGCACGCAGATGGCCCAGCTGCGCCGCGAGCTGCGCGGCATGAAGACCGCCCGCGACATCAAGCGCTCCCGCCGGGACTCTTCCGGCATCCCGCAGATTGCTATCGCCGGCTACACCAACGCCGGCAAGTCCAGCTTGATTAACGCCATGACCGGCGCGGGCGTGCTGGTCGAAGACGCCCTCTTTGCCACGCTGGATCCGACCACCCGGCGCGCAGAGCTGGGCGATGGCCGCCAGGTCATCTTCAGCGACACCGTCGGGTTCGTCCGCCACCTGCCCACCCAGCTGGTGGAGGCGTTTAAGTCCACGCTGGAGGAGGTGCTCGCCGCCGACCTCATGTTGCACGTCGTCGACGGGTCCGATCCCTTCCCGCTCAAGCAGATCGAGGCAGTCAACACCGTCATCTATGACATCGTCAAGGAGACCGGCGAGCAGGCCCCGCCCGAGATCATCGTGGTCAACAAGCTCGACCAGGCCGATCCGCTCGTGCTGGCGGAGCTGCGCCACACGCTCGACCGAGAGGACGTCGTGTATGTCTCGGCGCACACGGGGGAGGGCATCGACGAGCTCATGGCCCGCATTGAGCTCCACCTCAATTCCCGGGACCGCCACGTCCAGCTGGTGGTGCCCTTCACCCGGGGTGAGGTGGTCTCGCGCGTGCACAACCTGGGCACCGTGTTGGAAGAAACCTACGCTCCGGAGGGCACCGTCTTAGACGTGCGCCTGCCGCAGGCACTGGCCCGGGAACTCGAAGAGTTCATCGTGGAGCCGGCCGCGGGGGAGGGCCAGTAGGGCGCTTTTCCTGAAAATGCAGGACACGTGCCATACTTGAGGTTCGTGAGCAAATTAATAGGCTGGACCGTCCACGGCGACGGTAAGAAAATTGCACCGGGCGCCGTCGTCGCCCCCGAAGAACGCTTGAGCTGGGGCCGCACCATCGGCATCGGCATGCAGCACGTGGTGGCCATGTTCGGCGCCACGCTCCTGGTCCCCACCCTGACGGGTTTTCCCGTCAACACTACGCTGTTGTTTTCGGGCATTGGCACCATCCTCTTCCTGCTGATCACGCGCAACCGCCTGCCGTCCTACCTGGGCTCTTCCTTTGCCTTCATCGCGCCGCTGTCGGCGTCGCAGCAGTACGGCATCGGCGCGCAGGCCGGCTCCATCCTGGTCACCGGCCTGGTCCTCATGCTCATTGGCTTTGGCGTCAAGGCGGCCGGGCGCCGCGTGCTCGATGCCGTGATGCCCCCGGCCGTGACCGGCGCCATCGTGGCGCTCATCGGGCTCAACCTCGCGCCGAGCGCGACGGCTAACTTCCAGTCGCAGCCGCTGGTCGCGCTGGTTACCTTGGTGGCCATCGTGGCGGCCACCGTGGGCGGGCGCGGCATGGTTGCCCGCCTCGGCGTGCTCATCGGCGTCGTCGTGGGCTGGGTCTTTGCCGCGCTGACCGGCAACCTGGCCGAGGGCACCGCGCAGACCATCGCGGACGCGCAGTGGGTGGGCCTGCCGCAGTTCCACGCGCCCGAGTTCCATCTCTCGGCCATCGTGGTGGCCTTGCCGGTCCTGGTGGTGCTCATCGCCGAAAACGTCGGCCACGTCAAGGCCGTGTCCGAGATGACCAAGCGCCAGCTCGATGACTTGGCTGGCGATGCCCTCATCGCCGACGGCCTGGGCACCGCCATCGCTGGCGGCTTCGGCGGCTCGGGTACTACCACCTACGCGGAAAACATCGGCGTTATGGCCGCCACGCGCGTCTACTCCACGGCGGCGTACTGGGTAGCCGCGATTTTCGCCATCTGCCTGGCGTTCGTGCCGAAGTTCGGCGCGCTCATCTTCACCATCCCCTCCGGCGTGCTCGGCGGCGCCTGCATGGTCCTCTACGGCCTCATCGGCATGCTGGGCATCCGCATCTGGATGGACAACAACGTCAACTTCAATAACCCGGTCAACCTCACCTGTGCGGCCGTCGCCCTCATCGCCGGCATCGGCAACCTGACTTTGGAGATCGGCCCGGTCACGCTCGAGGGCATTGCCTGGGGCTCGGTGGGGGTCATCGTGGTCTACCCGGTGGCCAAGTGGCTCTACCAGCGCCTTGGTGAGGGCCGCGACGCAAAGTTCTAGCCTTATAGCGCACATCGACGCTGAAGGCCCCGGCCCTAGATTTCCTCTAGGACCGGGGCCGCAAGCGTTGGCGCCGAAGTTTAGGCGTCCAGGTCGGACTCGATGAGGGCGGCGATCTTCTCGACGGCCTCTTCGTTCTCGGAGGTGACGGTGACCTCGTCGCCCTGCTCGGCGCCCAGCGCCATGATCATCAGGGAGGAGGCGGCGTCGGTCTCGTCCTCGTCGTCCTCGCTGCCCACGAGGGTCAGGAAGATGTCCTCATCGTATTCGCCGGCGGCATCAGCGATGACGGAAGCGGGGCGGGCGTGCAGGCCAACGGAGGAACCAACCTTGACGGTCTTGGAAGCCATGGTGATGAGTCCTTTCGGTAGTTTGAAGTAATTTCGCACCCACGAGTGTACGCGGCGGGGCGGGGAGGGCGCAGCCCCGCAACCCCCGCCGGCGGGGGATTAGGCCGCGGCGGCCTGGCCGGCCTGCTCCGCGCGAGCTGCGGCCTCCTCGGCTACCTTATTCGGCCAGAACTGCTTGAGCGCGATGACTGCCACGGCGGAGACGACCACGCCGGCGGCAATTGCGACCAGGTAGCCCCAGAAGGGGTCGATGGCGAAGAGGACGAAGATGCCGCCGTGCGGGGCACGCGAGCCCACGCCGAGCGCCATGGTCAGTGCACCGGTCACGGCGCCGCCGGCCATCATCGACGGGATGACGCGGAAGGGGTCAGCCGCAGCGAACGGGATGGCGCCCTCGGAGACGAAGGACAGGCCCAGCAGCCACGCAGACTTGCCGTTTTCCTGCTCCGCCGGGGTAAACAGCGTGCGGCGCAGGAAGGTGGCTACGGACAGGGCAATCGGCGGGACCATGCCGGCGGCCATGACGGCGGCCATGATCTGCATGGAGGCCTCGTCACCGGTGGACAGGCCCGCGGTGGCAAAGAGGTAGGCCGCCTTGTTCACAGGGCCGCCCAGGTCGAAGCACATCATCAGGCCCAGGATGATGCCCAGCAGCACGGCGGAAGACCCGGACATGGACGACAGCCAGTTCTGCAGGCCCTCCATGACGGCGGCCAGCGGCGCGCCGAGGACCAGGTACATGACTAGGCCCACGATGAGGGAGGCCAGCAGTGGGATGATGACCACGGGCATGAGCGAGGCCAGCCAGCGCGGCACGCGCCAGCGGCCGATCCACATGGCTACCAGGCCGGCGATGAGGCCGGTGACCAGGCCGCCGATGAATCCGGCGCCGAGGGTGACGGCGATGGCCCCGCCCACAAAACCGGGGGCGATGCCAGGGCGCCCGGCCAGGGCGAAGGCAATGTAGCCCGAGAGCACGGCCACGATGAAGTTCATGGCCGCCTGGCCAATGGCGAAGAGCACCGCGCCGATGTACAGCAGCATGCCGGAGCGCTCGAAGGTCATCATCGTGCCGTTGACGTCGACCTCATGGCCGGGCAGGTTGCCCAGCGAGTAGTTGGTAGCAATGGCCGACCAGCCATTGGCCATGTCGGCGCCGCCGAAGAGGAAGCCTAGGGCCAGCAGCAGACCGCCGGCGGCGACGAAGGGCACCATGTAGGACACGCCGGTCATGATGGCCTGTTGGATGCGCTTGCCCCAGCCGAGCTGGCCGCCAGAGCCGCCAGTGGCATCCGCGGAGTCCCCGGCTGGCTTGCCGGAGCCTGCGCCCTCGACCCGGCGGGCGTTGGGGTTAGCTGCCGCGGCGACGGCCTCGTCGAGCATGACTGCCGGCTCGTTGATGGCGCGCTTCACGCCGGATTCGATGACGGGCTTGCCCGCAAAGCGCTCGCGGTCGCGCACCCCTACATCGGTGGCGAAGATGACGGCATCGGCAGCGTCGATGGTCGCCTGCGGCACCGGCTCGTTATTCGACGATCCCTGGGTTTCCACGACCAGGTTGATGTCCTCGCGCGAGCTGGCCACCTGCGCTAGGGCATCGGCGGCCATGTAGGTGTGCGCAATCCCGGTGGGGCAGGCGGTGATGGCTACCAGATTGGTCACCTGCGCGGCCTGGGATTCTGTGGCTGAGCCTGCCGATGCCGCGCCAGCGGCGGTGCCTGCGGTGCTCGCGGCTTCGCCTGCTGCCGCGGGCTTTGCCGCCTTCTTGGGCTTTTCGGCGTTGACCACGTCAGTGACCAGGCGCACGACCTCTTCCGGGGTGGCGGCCTGGCGCAGGGCCTCGAGGAAATCCTTGCGCACCAGCGCGCGGGCCAGCTTGGAGAGGATCTTCAAGTGGATCTTGCCGCCGCCGGCCGGGGCGGCAATAAGGAAGACGAGCTGGGCGTCGCCGTCGGGGCCGGAGAAGTCCACGCCGCGGCGAAGCCGGGCAAAGGCCAGGGTGGGCTCGGTGACGGCCTCGGAGCGGCAGTGCGGGATGGCCACGCCGCCGGGCACGCCGGTGCCGGCCTGGGCCTCGCGGTCGATGGCCGGCTGGGCCAGGCCTGCAACGTCGGTGGCGCGGCCCTCCTCGACGACGAGAGAGGCCAGCGCGGTGATGACCGAGTCGACGCTGTCGCCGAAATCGACGTCGAGCGCGACCAGAGGGGGAGTGATGATATCGGAAGCCACGGTGTTGGTAGTCCTTATCGGTGAGGGGATTCTGTAATGAAATTCTACGTCTGGCCTAGGCCAAAAGTTGTAGGCAAGCCTGCTCTGATTCTGGTGCTTCTAGCCCCGGAGCCGGGGAATAAAGGCCACGCCACTACAGTGCCGCGACGCGGGTGTCGTCCAGGTTGATGAGCTCCGGGCCGGGAATGGTGGTCCCGGGCAGGCCGGCTGCGGCGGTGCCGTAGGCCACCGCGCGGCGCAGGCTGGCGGCTAGGTCCTCGCCGCGCGTGCGGCCCAGTAGGAACCCGGCGAGCGAGCAGTCGCCCGCGCCGACGGTGGAGTGAACCTGGACTGGCGGCGGGGTGGCAAGCCACGCCTCCTCGGCGGTGACCAGCACCGCTCCCGAGCCGCCGAGGGTGACCAGGACCTGGTCGATCCCGCGCGCGATGACCTGGCGGCCAGCTTTAACCACTCCGTCAAAGTCGCCGGTGGCGGCCTGGCGCTCGAGCTCGAGCCCGTCGACGCCGACGAGCTGGCCCAGCTCCATGCCGTTGGGCTTGATGAGGTTGGGCGCGGCGTGGGGCAGGTGCTGGCCTAGGGCGCGCATGGGCTTGTCGGAGGTGTCTAGGGCGATGCGCAGCGCCGGGTTGGCTGCGCGGGCCGACTCGATGGCCGCGGCGTACCAGTCATCGGCCACCCCGCCGGGCAGGGAACCTGCCAGCACGAGCCATTCGGCGGAGGCGCAGTGGGCTGAAATCTCGCGCAGCAGGGTCTCCTGGACTTCCGCGGTGAGCACCGGGCCCGGGCCGTTGGCCTTGGTGGTGCGCCCATCCGGTTCGGTCAGGGTGGTGTTGGTGCGCACCTGGGCCCCCATGGCAATGCCCACGTATGGCAGGTCCGCCTCGCGTACGAGGGAGGTGAAGGGATCAGCGGCATCGGCGGGGAATAGGGCGACGGTCTCCGCGCCGGCCAAGTGGAGCGCGTGGGCGACGTTGATACCCTTGCCGCCGGCTACCCGAGTGGTGGAGTGGGCGCGGTGGACCGCGCCCGGCTCAAGGGTTTGGGTCAGCTCTAGGGTGGCATCGATGCTGGGGTTGGGGGTGACGGTGACAATCATGAGTGGGCAGTTGCCTTCCGGTGGGTTCCGTTGCGGGGATGGGCGGGTAGGGGCTCATTGAGTTATAGGGGGGGGCAGTGGGGCCTGCAGGCCGGTGCCTAGGCGCGGTAGGCTGGGCGGGGATGAGACCCCGTCGGCGGAAAAGCGCCCGTAAATGTTGATTTTCACCCGTTTACGCCCGGTTTGTCAATGATCCAGTGTGGTTTCATTGCCAAATTGCCCGAAATGTGATGATCTTGACACAGCGAAACAACAGCTCGCGTGACCCATCAACCACCGCCCACCGTGCCAACGAGCATGAACCTTCGAGGGAGATATAACACTATGAGCCCTGTAACCCCAGCTAACTCGGCTAGCCCCGCCAGCTCTGCCGAAGCCAACACCACCGTCAAGGGCACCGGCGTCGTCTCTGGCTACGCCTTTGCCGAGGCCGTTTGGGTGCGGCCCCGCCCGGAACTGCCCTCGGCCGGCCAGCCCATCTCCGAGGATCAGGCAGCGGACGAATTCGACCGCTTCCACGAGGCCGCGCTGACCGTCGCCGGCCGGCTGGAGACCCGCGCAGCGGGGGCTGAGGGCAACGCCGCGGAGGTGCTTGTCGCCACCGCCGGCATGGTCAAAGACCGCGGGTGGCACAAAGCCGTGCGCAAGAACATCAATTCCGGCCAGAATGCCGAATTTGCAGTGGTCGGAGCCACTGACAAATTTGTGGCAATGTTCGAGGCCGCCGGTGGGTTGATGGCAGAGCGCACCACCGATCTCAAGGACGTGCGCGACCGCGTCATCGCCCAGCTGCGCGGCGAGCCTGAGCCGGGCCTGCCCGCCGTGGAAGGCGAAGCCGTCCTCTTCGCCGACGACCTGGCCCCGGCGGATACCGCCACGCTGGATAGCGCCCACATCAAGGCCCTCGTCACAGAGTTGGGCGGGCCGACCTCGCATACCGCGATCATCGCCCGCCAGCTAGACATCCCCTGCATCGTGGCCACCGGCCCGGCCGTGCGTGACATCGAGCCAGGCACCGTGGTCTACGTCGATGGCGCGATGGGCACGGTGACCACTGGCGCTGATCCGGAGGCCGCCCGCGCGGCAGTGGAAGCCTTCCGCGAGCGCGCGGCCAAGGTAGCGCAATGGCGCGGCCCAGCCCAGACCAAGGACGGCCACCGCTTCCAGCTGCTGGCAAACGTCGCCGATGGCAACGCCGCCCGCGTGGCCGCCGACACCGAGGCCGAGGGCATTGGCCTCTACCGTACGGAGATGTCCTTCCTGTCAGCCACCGAGGAGCCTACGGTGGACGAGCAAGCTCGCATCTACGGCAAGGTCTTTTCCGCCTTCCCGGAGTCCAAGGTGGTCATTCGCACCCTGGACGCCGGCTCCGATAAGCCCATTTCCTTTGCCACCATGGAAGCTGAGGAGAACCCGGCGCTGGGCGTGCGCGGTCTTCGCATCGCTCGCGACAACGAGGCCCTGCTGACCCGCCAGCTAGACGCCATCGCTCAGGCCGCTCGCGAGCGCGGCCCGGAGGCTGCGACCTGGGTCATGGCCCCGATGGTGGCCACCCCCTCGGAGGCCGAATGGTTCGCGGGCCTGTGCCGAGATCGCAATCTTACGGCCGGCGCCATGATTGAGGTCCCCGCCGCGGCCCTGATGGCCGACACCATCATGCCCTACCTGGACTTTGTCTCCATCGGCACCAACGACCTGACCCAGTACACCATGGCCGCTGACCGGCTCTCCCCGCAGTTGGCTTACCTGACCGACCCGTGGCAGCCAGCGGTGCTGCGCCTCATCCGTCACACCTGCGTGGTCGGCCGCGATCACAACGTGCCCGTCGGCGTGTGCGGCGAGGCCGCCGCAGATCCCCAGCTAGCGGCTGTCCTCATCGGCCTGGGAGTTAACTCGCTGTCGTGCGCTAGCTCCGCCATTGCCGGCGTGGGCGCGCAGGTAGCCGAGCTGAGCCTGGATGATTGCCAGAAGCTCGCTGAACTTGCCATTCAAGCCCGCGGTGCCTCTGAGGCCCGCGCTGCCGTGCGCGACTACATCGACGCCCTCTAAGGGTCTATAGCTCTGATAAGGCCGCGCCGCCACCTGGAAACGATTACTGGTGGCGGCGCGGCCTTTTGTGCAGGGGAGTTGGCCCCGCAGATGCGGCTGCGCGCGGGGCTTGCGGCCCCAAGCCGGGGCGAACTAGTGCGCCGGGTCGCCGGCGATTACTACCTCGATATCGTGCTCGCGCAGCTGCTCGACGAAGCTTTCCGGGGCGCCGCTGTCGGTGATGACCACGTCCACGGAACCAATTGGAGCAAAGCTGACCAGGTAATCAGTGCCCAGCTTGGTGGAGTCGCACAACACGACAACCTTGCGGGCGTGCGTGACGAAGGCGGACTTGATGGCCGCCTCCTGGGAGTCAGCTGTGGACAGACCATGGTCCAGGGTCAGCGCGTTGGTGCCGATGAAGGCAACATCGGCGCGCATCAGCGCCATCGTGCGCAGTGCGGTATCACCGACGACGGCCTGCGTGATGGCGCGGACGGTGCCACCAAGTAGCTGGACATCGGGCAGCCCGCTGCTGGCCAACGAGAGCGCAATGGGCAGGCTATTGGACACGATAGACAGGCTGCCTGCGTTCGGCGCCACGGCGATGAGGTCGGCCAGCGCATTAATGGTGGTGCCAGCGTCGAGGAAGATGGAGCCGTTGTCCTGCGGTAGGAAGGTCACCGCTGCCTTGGCGATGGCGGATTTGGCACCCGAGGCAGATCGGAAGCGTGCGTCAAGGCTAAGCTCCGCGGTCTGGAAAGACTGTGAGGCCACCGCGCCGCCGTGGACGCGGTGGACGATGCCCTCTCTGTCCAGCACCGCCAGATCGCGGCGGATGGTCTCGGCGGTAACTTCAAACTTTTCGGACAGCTCGGTGACGTTCACGCGCCCTTCGACGGCGGTCAAAGAGGCGATTTGTCGACGGCGTTCCTCGGCGTACATGGGGGCCTCACTTCGGAAGAATCGAGTAGGAGTCTTTAGGGGATTGGAGTAAGAGACGTGCGCGGCAACCCACCCCGGGGGTGCAAGTCCCCGTAGCGCAGGCGCCGGTTATGTTCTACCCCTATTGTTTCAAAAAGATGGCCCATGCGGGCGCAACCAAAGCAGAACTCACCACCCCACCGGGCGGGAAATATGCGAAATTGCCCGCGAGCTGCAAAACCCACACTTTCTTGAAATGCCCGAGTGGGGCGTACCACCGTGAGTACCCACCCTTTTAGGGGTGCGATAAGCCCTGATCGATGTAGGCGAAGTTCATGCCCTTGTGCCGCCACCCGGGCTTAGCCGTTTCCGTTTATGCCCGCTTATAGCCCTGGAAGTAGCTCTGAGAGGCCCGCCCGCGGAAGTATGCGGGCTCAGGGAAAGGAGAACCCCAGCCGCGCGTGATTTGCGGCTGGGGTTGGGGGATATCTCGGGCGTTGGTGCATTGGCCCCGGCCTTAGGACCTGTGCCCACTGGCCCCGGCCTTAGGACCGGTGCCCACTGGCCGGGTGGAGGTGTGTGGCTATAGCTTGCGGAATACGGAGACGACCTTGCCCATGATGGTGGCGTCATTGCCCGGGATGGGATCGAAGCTATCGTTGTGTGGCAGCAGCCATACGCCGGTGGCGTCCTTGTGGAATTCCTTGACGGTGGCATCCGAGTTATCTAGGAGGGCCGCGACGAAGTCACCCTCCTCGGCGGTGTTCTGGGAACGCACGATGACCCAGTCACCGTGCAAAATGCCGGCGTCGATCATGGAATCACCCACGACCTTGAGCATGTAGAGCTCGCCGGAGCCCACGACTTCATCCGGCATGGGGAAGTAGGTGGAAACGTTTTCTTCCGCCGTGATGGGGGCGCCGGCGGCGATCTGGCCGACGACGGGGATGTAGCTAACGCCCGATGCCTCCTCGGGCACGGCCCCTTGGGGCTTGGCTTTGGTTTCCTTCGGGCCGGGCTTGTCATTGGCGTCGCGGAAGTGGCGAACGTCCACCGCGCGCGGCTTGTTGGGGTCGCGGCGCAAAAAGCCCTTCTCTTCCAGCTGCTTGAGCTGGTAGGCCACAGAGGACGTGGACTGCAGGCCTGCGGCATCTCCAATTTCGCGGATGCTGGGCGGGTAGCCGCGCAGGAGCACGGCGTCGCTTATCACTTCGAGGATTCGGCGCTGTCGGGCGCTGAGCGTGGACGGATCCGGCTTGCCGGTGGCCTTGGGGGACTTGCGGGGCATGGTGTAGCTCCAATGCGGTTATCTCGAAAAATATCTAGGTATGCGTTGCCTATAGTTGTACCACGTTAAGCACGGATGTTCGAGAAACTCGGCCGAACGCTAGACAAATTCGAACAGGTCTGCTATAAATCGAACATAGTAACTAAATCGAACAGCCGTGCGAGATTTGTGCGGTGCCGTCCCAGCCGGTGATTACCCTGTGGGGCATCGGTGAAAGGAAATGCTATGACTCTAACTCTTGGCTCCACCAAAAGCACAGCCCAGCGCCTCGATCATCTGTCCAGGGTAGTCCCCGCCGCCGCGGTGTGGGACGCCGAGTCTGCACCCCTGGCGCGGGACGCTCGGCCGGGTGCCCGTGCTGCCGTTCGAACGCTGCGGGTCGAACACTCCGGCCCCTCCTACGCCCCGGCAAATTTTCCGGTCGTCAGCGGGGACCAGGCCTTAGCGGCCGATGCGGGAAAGGGGAGCAACGTGGGAACGTATTTGTTAGGGGCTCTCTTCGGGCTGGCCATGTTCGGGGGCATCATTGCAGGAGATCTCGGGGAATCGCAGCCGGCGGCAGAACCCACCCAGGTAGTCGCGGAGGTCTCCGGCTTCTAGCCGCGCGGGTCCTCCTGGCCTGACCGCCACGGGAAGGTGCATGGCGGTTGCGGTGGCGACGTACAATGAAGGCTCTTCAAGCCTCGTGGCTGGGCCGCCCCGCTCGGCCGCGGCCCGCAACCTGCAAGTAGGAAGTGAACTTTCCCGGTGTACTGTCCCTTTTGCCATAACGAACAATCTCGCGTGATCGACTCCCGCGTGGTCGATGGCGGCACAGCCATTAGGCGCCGCCGCGAGTGCACCGCCTGTCAGGGCCGCTTTACCACGGTTGAAAAGGCCGTCCTCCTGGTGGTCAAACGCAACGGCGTGACCGAGCCGTTTAGCCGCGACAAGCTCATCCGCGGCGTGCGCCGAGCCTGCCAGGGGCGCGACGTTTCTGATGACTCACTTAAGCGTCTGGCCCAAGAGGTCGAGGAAATCGTTCGCAGCCACGGCAGCTCCCAGGTCAACGCCAACGACATTGGCCTCGCCATCCTCGAGCCCCTACGCGACTTGGATGAGGTAGCCTATCTGCGTTTTGCGTCGGTCTATAAGTCCTTCGAGAGTGCCAACGACTTCGAGTCCGAGATTCGTCTGATGCGCCGCCGCGACCGGGGTGATTTCTAAACCGCGGCCTAGAGGCAGACCTAAGCAGGGAGTTTATGAATAACCCACCCCGGTGGGGGGCAAGCCCCCACCGGGGTGGGTTTGGCGGTTGGGCCTTAGCGCAGCTTGTCCACGGCCTTTTGAATCCGGCGCAGCGAGATGGGGCGGGCGGTGCCTAGGCGCTGGGCAAAGAGGGAGACGCGCAGTTCTTCTACCATCCAGTAGATCTCCTTGACCTCGCGGGTCTTCTCGCGCCCGGCGGGCAGGGAGCGCAACCGGTTTCGTATATAGGCCTTGGCCTCGTCGACCTCTGCCTGGCGGTCGGCGTCCTTGTCCGGGTCAAGGTTCATCTCCTTTAACCGGATGCGCATGGCCTGCAGGTAGCGCGGCAGATGCTGCAGGTGCACCAGCCCGTGGACAGTCACCGCCTGCTGAGGCAACAGGAAGTCTAATTGGGCGCGCATATCGTCGATGGCCGGGCCTTCCCACTGGGCTAGCTCGCCTGAAACGTGGGCGTATTCCACCAGCGCCGGGCCCAGGGCCACGACCGTGCGGCGTACGGCGCCGGGAACTTCTGGCTTGATGGCATCGCGTAGCGTGGCAAATGCCTCCGGGGAGCGCACCGGGCCGCCATGGGACATCAATAGATCCCGGATGGCCGCGACCCGTGCGTCATCGACGAGGCCTTGGGCCCCGCCGTGCGGGTAGTTGTCAATCGCCACGCGCTGCTGCAAGGGCATGCCCTTGACCATGGGGCCAGCGGCCACCTTGATCTCGCGCAGCAGGAGTGTCAGGGACGTGGTGAGCATGGCGGCATCGGCAGCCGCCTTAGTGGGGTGCACCCGCAGCGCCACGCCATCCTTGGTGGCGACGAGGGCCGGGTAGGCCTCGACCTCATGGCCGTCCACCACCGTGGAGACGGTGTCATCGATGGTGCCCAGGTTCTCAGCGGTCCATTCCTTGACCGCCTTGGATTCGGCCTTGCGGCCCACGCGGGAGACAGAAGACTTGATATGGCCGGCCTGCCTGGCCACCAAGTCGCTCAAGTTGCGGTCGGAGTCAATGACCTTGCCGCGCTTGTCCACCGCCGCGTAATTCATCCGCAGGTGGTTGGGCAGTTGGTCCTCCCGGAAATCAGTGGCGTTAATTCCCTGGCCGCCCAGCGTGCGCAGCACATCCGCCAGCTGCTGGGTTAGCGGGCCCTCGTAGGGAATGAGCCGGCCCAGGGCGCGCTCTGCGAACTCAGGTGCGGGCACCACGGTCCGCCGCAGCGCCTTCGGCAGTGAGCGGATGAGCTCAGTAACAAGCTCCAGGCGCAGGCCCGGCACCAGCCAGTCGAATCCCTCGGTATCCATGCCCGCCAGCAGCGGCACCGGAACCAAGATGGAGACGCCATCCATCGGATCGCCCGGCTCAAAGTGGTACTCCAAGTCATAATCGATGCTGCCCTTCATCCACCGGTCGGGGAAGGCCTCCTCCGTTACCTCGTGGGCGTCATCGAGCAGCTTCGCCGGGTCGAAATCCAGCAGATCAGGGGTGGTGCGCCGGGCCTTCTTCCACCAGGAGTCAAAACGCGCGCCCGTGGTGACGCTCTCCGGCACGTGCTCGTCGTAGAAGGCAAAGAGCGTGTCCTCGTCGGCCACGAGGCCGCGGCGGCGGGCCTTGTCCTCGACTGCCGCGGCATCGTCAAGCATGGCAGCGTTGCGTGCTAGGAAGTCGTGGTGGGCGTTCCAGTCGCCCCCGATGAGGCCTTCGCGGATGAACATGTCGCGCGCGGCCACCGGATCAACGCGGTGGTAGGGCACCAGGCGGTCGGCCACGATCGGTACCCCATAGAGCGTGGAGCGCTGGTGGGCCATCGCCGCAGCCCGCTTGCGCGACCACACCGGCTCCGAGTACTGGTGCTTGAGCAACGGGGCGGCGAGCTTTTCCACCCACTGCGGCTCAATCTTGGCCACATCGCGCGCCCAGAGGCGGGAGGTCTCCACCAGCTGGGCGGCCATGAGGAACTCTGGCGGCTTCTTGGCCAGGGCTGAGCCCGGGAAGACTAAGAAACGGGTGTTGCGGGCGCCGATAAACTCCTTGGAGTTGCCGTCGCGCGCGCCAATATTCGACAGCAGCCCGGCCAGCAGCGCCTGGTGGAGATCCGCCGACCGGCGCTGGGTGGCCACGTCGCCGCGCTCGAGCCAGCCCAACTGCTTGGCCACGTCGCGCAGCTGGCGCACGAGATCGAACCACTCCCGGATGCGCATGTAGTGCAGGTACTCGTTCTTCATGCGCTTGCGGAACTTGTTACCCGAGAGGTCGTCACGGACCTCTTGGATGTAGTCCCACAGCTTGAGCATGGCCAGGAAGTCGGACTCCTTGTCCTTGAAACGCGCGTGTGCCTGGTCGGCCTGAGCCTTGGCCTCCAGGGGGCGCTCGCGCACGTCCTGGATGGTCATGGCGGCAACAATGACGATGACATCGTCGAGGCAACCGGAGGTATGGGCCTCAACCAGCATGCGGGCCATGCGCGGATCCACGGGAATGCGCGCCAGGTGGCGGCCGGTGCCGGTGAGCACGGGCAGGCCATCCTTTTCTTTCTCCGGTTCCAGTGCGCCCAACTCGTGGAGGAGCAGCAGGCCGTCGCGCACCGCCTTGGGCTCCGGGGGTTGCACGAAGGGGAACTCGGCGATGTCGCCGAGCCGCAGCGAGATCATCTGCAAGATGACGCTGGCTAGGTTGGTGCGCAGGATCTCCGGGTCGGTAAATTCCGGACGGGAGGCAAAGTCCTCCTCACTGTAGAGGCGGATGGCGATGCCGTCGGTCACGCGGCCACAGCGGCCCGAGCGCTGGTTGGCCGAGGCCTGGGAGATGGGCTCGATGGGCAGGCGTTGGACCTTGGTGCGGGTGGAGTAGCGCGAGATGCGCGCGGTGCCGGTGTCCACGACGTAGCGGATTCCCGGCACGGTCAGGGAGGTCTCCGCGATATTGGTCGACAACACGATGCGCCGGCCGCGGTGGGGGCTAAAGACGCGGTGCTGTTCGGCATTCGACAGCCGCCCGTAGAGGGGAGTGACCTCCACCCCGCGCCACTTGCGGCCCTCGATAGCCTCCATGGCATCGCGGATATCGCGCTCGCCGGGGAAGAAGCACAGGATGTCGCCGTCGCCTTCGGCCATGAGCTCTTCGATGGCTTCGCACAGCCCGTCCAGGGGATCTTGGTTGACGACTTTGCCGCCGGCCTCAAATTCCAGGGGCCGGTAGCGAATTTCCACCGGGTAGGTGCGCCCAGAGACCTCGATGATGGGGGCGGGGTTGCCGTCGCTGTCGGCAAAGTGGTTGGCAAATCGTTCCGGGTCGATGGTGGCTGAGGTGATGATGACCTTGAGCTCTGGGCGCCGCGGCAGCAGGCGCTTTAGATAGCCCAGCAGGAAGTCAATGTTGAGGGAGCGTTCGTGGGCCTCGTCGATGATGATGGTGTCGTAGGCGTTGAGGAACCTATCGCGCTGCATCTCCGCGAGCAGGATGCCGTCCGTCATCAACTTGACGGCCGTGGTGTCGGATACCCGGTCGTCGAAGCGGATGGCGTAGCCGACGGTCTGCCCGATCTTTTGGCCTAGCTCGTCGGCGATGCGCTCTGCCACGGTGCGCGCGGCCAGGCGGCGCGGCTGGGTGTGCCCGATGAGCCCGCGGCGTCCGCGGCCTAGCTCGAGACAGATCTTCGGGATCTGGGTGGTCTTGCCGGAGCCGGTCTCGCCGGCGATGATGACCACCTGGTTGTCGCGGATGGCCTCGGCGATGTCGTCCTTGCGGGCGCTGACCGGCAGCGCGTCCGGGTAATCAATTTCGGGCACGACATCGGCAATCCGGCGCACACGCTCGGTGGCGGCGGCGATGTCGCGCCCGATGGCGGCGCGGGCCTTGGGGGAGCGGGCCTTGTGCAGCCGGCGGCGGAAAGAGCGGGCTTCGGCTAGCGAGACGCCGTCGAGCGCGGCGTAGAGTTCGTCGCGCGAAGGAGCTGTTTCGACGGACGTGGATTCCTCGGCACGGGAGGCAGTTTCATTAGTCATAGTTGGGTAACAATCTTACCCTTAACGCCCGCAGGCCCTAGTTAGAGGAGCGCCTACCTGTTACCCTAGGCCTGCCTAAGAGTTAGTTTATGAGAAAGGCGGTTTCCCGTTGACTTCACCGAATGACCCCTCCCGCCCGGAGGATTCGCGCTACCCCGGCAACGAATCCGGCAATCAGCCAGGCTCGCCAAACGGCAGCTTTGGCAACCTGCCACGCTACGACGCCACCGATCACCCCGAGGATCGTGCCGACTACGGGCAGCCTGGAGCCGCCGGCTACGGCCAGCCCAGTGGCGCGGGCTACGGTGCGGGCTACGGCGCGGGTTACGGTGCGGGCTATGAGGGCCACTATGAGCCCCCAGTCGCGGCACCCACCGTGGAATCCGACGGTAAGGTCCGCCCGCTCGAGGCCATCGCGTGGGCCTTCAAGACGGTCTTTCGCAATGCGAAGCTGTGGCTATTGGGCACCCTTGCGGTTACGGTTATAGCTTTCGTAGCGGCCATCATCTTCGGCATCGTGGTGGGCCTAGGCGCCGCCGCGTCCGGCGATGTCGCGGGCACATTGTCCCCGGCCGCGGAGTACTCTATCCAGGCCATTTCCGTTCTTGTCGGCGCGGCTATCAGCCCGTTCCTGATCCGTCTGGCGCTGCACCAGATCGATGACCCCACTACTGGTTGGGGGCACTTTGGCAAGGACGTGCACTTCCTGCCGGCCTTCGGCGTGGGCCTGGTGGTGTCCGCAGTGTCCCTGGTGATCTCCACCATCTTTGGCGCGGCCGTCGTCCCGAGCCAGAATCCCACGGCCGCCGAGGTCGAAGCCATGTCTGAGCAGCAGTTGCTGGAGCAGATGACCCAGGCGGTGCAGGGC
>CAVFKS010000006.1:0-13972 GCA_963623015.1 Clostridia bacterium | reverse complement strand
GCAGGGCGTGGGCATCCTCATGGTGGTGGCCCTGCTGGCCTACCCGCTTTACTGCCTGATTACCTACCCGGCCGTTGAGGGGCGTACTGGTTTCGGGGGTGCCTTCGTCTTGGGCTTTAAGGCTGGTGCCCGCAATTACCTGCCGCTGTTGGGCTTTATTATCTTGACCACCGTGATGCTTGTGGTTGGTGGTCTGGTGACGTTGACCATCGGGTTTATCGTCCTCTTGCCGGTCAATCTGCTAGCCGCCACGTGCGTCTACCGGCAGGCCACCGGCGGGCGAATTCCGGCCAACTAGCCTGCCGATGCCGGCGCGATAGGAACCCCTTAAGGGGGCCGCGCTGGTACGGCGCTAGCTCGTTGTAGCTTAAGACGCAGAAGCCGGGCGGGGTTTCCCCGTCCGGCTTCTGCGTGTTTAGAGGGGGCTACTGCCGCTCGGAGCGGGCAATGGCCTTCTCGTAGGCGGCGGTCACCAGCTTGCCTAGCTGGCGGAACTCGGTGGCGCGGGCGGCCGAAGAGCGGTACACCAGCCCGATGCGGCGCTCGGCGGTGACGTCCGGGGCAAAAGAGCCCACCACCACGGAGTCATCGCGGCATTCGGTGGCTACCGCGGAGGCCGGGACTAGGGTCGAGCCCATGCCGCCGATGACTAGCTGCATGATGGTGGTCAGCGAGGAAGCTCGGGTCACCGAGTTAGTGGCCTCGGAGGGGTTGACGTGGGCCGAGCGGCAGAGGTCCAGTATCTGGTCGCGCAGGCAGTGGCCGTCATCGAGCAGCAACAAGTTGAGCTCCTGGAGCTGGCTCAACTGCAGATCGGTGCGCCCGGCCAGCGGATGGTCGGTGTTGGTGACGACGTAGAAGTTCTCCGTGTAGAGCGGGATGTCTACCATGCTGGCGCCCTCCGAGGGAAGGGCCACGATGGCCAGGTCTAAGCGGCCGTCGCGTAGCTTCTGCATCAGGATCTCGGTCTGTTCCTCCACGATGCGTGGCTCGAGATCCGGGTACTCGTGCTCGATGGACTTGAGGAAATCAGTGAGGATATAGGGCGCGACCGTGGGGATGATGCCAATGGTCAGCGGGCCGGCGAGGGTGCCGTGCGCTCCGCGGGCGTGGGCCAGGAAGGCATCGGCAGCCTCGAGGGTAGCTTTGGCGTAGGGCAGGAGGGTCTCGCCCGCAGCGGTCACGATGACGCGCCGGGTAGACCTCTCGATGAGCTGAACCCCCAGGCCCTGTTCGAGGGCGACGAGTGCCTGGGAGAGTGAGGGCTGGGAGATCTGCAGTTTCGTCGCCGCGGTGCCGAAGTGCTTATTCTCGGCGATGGTGACGAATGTGCGCAGCTGAGCGAGTGTGGGGCGGTACTCCTTATTGTGCATGCCTATAACTCTAGCACGTTTCAACGCCTATAGCTATTGACGGCGGTGCTTTCAATTGGCATAATGGAACCTGTTGGCCACTTCCTCGGCGGCCACAGCCGCGGATGAATTAGCATCCGGGCCCGTCTAGCATCAAAGGAGTTATCAAGAAATGCCAATTTTGACTGTTGGAGAAAAGTTCCCGGAGTTCGAGCTGACCGCACTCAAGGGTGGCGATCTGCATGACGTTAACGCGCAGCAGCCGGAGGATTACTTCGAGCAGGTCTCCCTGGATAAGTACGAGGGCAAGTGGAAGATCGTGTTCTTCTACCCGAAGGACTTCACCTTCGTTTGCCCGACCGAGATCGCCGCTTTCGGCAAGCTCGATGAAGAGTTCCAGGACCGCGACACCCAGGTCCTCGGCGGCTCCACCGACAACGAGTTCGCTCACTTCAACTGGCGCGCCACCCACCCGGACCTGAAGGAAGTTCCGTTCCCGATGTTCGCGGACGTCCGCCACGACCTCATCCGCGCCCTGGGCGTAGAAAACGCCGCCGGCGTTGCTGACCGTGCCACCTTCATCATCGACCCGGACGGCATCATCCAGTTCGTGTCCGTGACCCCGGACGCCGTTGGCCGCAACGTTGACGAGGTCCTGCGCGTGCTCGACGCCCTGCAGTCCGAAGAGGTCTGCGCTTGCAACTGGCAGGCCAATGACCCGACCAAGAACATCGACAAGCTCGAGGTCGTGCAGTCCTCCCTCTAAGAGGAAGCCTTTGGGGTCCCGCCGGAGAAACCGACGGGGCCTCGCCCATATTCTTTGACCTGCACGCATAACCGCACCCGGCCCGGCCGCAGTACGCGGCCGCAGCTGGGGGATAAACAGAAAAATACAGGAGAAAAGTAGTGTCTATCGATAACCTTAAGTCTTCCCTGCCGGAGTACGCCAAGGACCAGAAGCTCAACCTGGGCACCCTGGTTCGCTCCACCGAGCTCAACGAGGAGCAGCTGTGGGGCTCCCTGCTGGCCGCTGCCGCCGCCACCCGCAACGACACCGTGATCTCTGAGATCGCGGAGGAGGCCAAGGAGCACCTCTCCGACGAGGCAGTCGAGGCCGCCTTCGGCGCTGCCACCGTCATGGCCATGAACAACGTTGCCTACCGTGCCAAGGGCTGGCTGGGCGACGACTACGCTCAGGTCAAGTTCGGCCTGCGCATGAACATCATCTCCAAGCCGGGTGTCGACAAGGCCACCTTCGAGCTGTGGAACACCGTGGTTTCTGCCATCAACGGCTGCGAGCACTGCCTGGGCGCCCACGCTCACGAGCTCACCGAGTCCGGCTTCACCAAGGAGCAGGTCTGGGAGGCCGTCAAGATCGGCGCCGTGGTTCAGGCCGTGGCCCAGACCATCCAGATCGAGGCCGCACGCTAAGCACAGCGCGTGCCTTAAAGCGCTGAGCCGGAGCTTTAACCGTTAGGTAGAAAGCCTCGGTACTAGCGCGCACTACAAAGCCCGCCCCGCGGGGGAGTACTGGTTAGATTCCAGTCCCCGGCGGGGCGGGCTTAAATGCGCGCAGTTGCCTAGAGCTGCGGCATGCCGGCGGCGTAGAGCGCCTGGTCGATGTGGCGCAGGGCGTCGACGATGGCCAGGGTCAGCTGGCCATAGCGCGTCTGCGGGGCGCCCTGGAACTCGCCGATGACTTCCTCGAAGGCGCCCTCCTGATTGGCCAGGGGAGCCACGTAATCGCGGAAGGCGGCCAGCGTGGCGGCGACATACTCCACCAGGGCGTCGGCATCATCGATGCGGATCTGCGCGGCCTCCTCGGCGCTCTGGCCCACGCCCAGGCCATCGCCCAGCTCGCCTAAGCCAAGCTTCGGGCCGAACTCCTCCCACTGCTGCGGCTTCTCCGACAGGGCCGTGGTCAGCCCGTCGAGCACGCGGCCGGTGTGCCACAGCAGCCACGCGATGGAATTCGGGTGGCCGCCCGGGTGTCCGTTGAGCTGCTCCGAGGTCAGGGTGGGCAGGGACTTGACGGAGACCTCGGCGCGGTCGGCCAGGTCGATGAGGAAAGCGGAAGTATTCATGACTTCAATCCTACAGCGTCGCGGGCCTTGCGGGAGTGGGGCTAATATTCGACGCGGAGCTCTAAGAGGCGGACCTCGCCGGCCTCATCGGAGGCATCGAGGTCGACGGTGCCCACCACCTGGAAGGAGTTATCGCCTAGCGGATCCTTCAAGATCTGGCGGACCTGCCAGCGGCGCTCCTCCAAGGCCTTAGTCTCGACTCGGAAATACTCGGGTCCGCGGGCGGAAGGCCCGAAGTCGATGTCGTCGTACTCGTCGAAGTAGGCGTCGAGGGCGGCACCGAAGTCCGGCACCTCGTCTAGGTAGTCCAAAAGCTGCGCCAGCCGGTCCTCTTTCTCCAGGGCAAAGAGCTGGACCAGCCGGAAGAAGTAGTTGCGCACCATGATCTGGAATGCGCGGCGGTTGGAGGTCAAGGCCGTTGGGTCTTCCACGCCGAAGGCGAGCTCGCGGTCTAGGTCCGCCTGGCTAATCGGGTTGGACTCGCCGGCCATCTGCGCCCACTCGTCCACCAGGGAAGAGTCAACCTGGCGGATGAGCTCGCCTAACCACTCGACGACATCGGCAAGCTGGTCCGTGTAGTACTCATCCGGCACGGACTGGCGCAGGGTACGCCAGGCGTCGGTGAGGTAGCGCAGCACTACGCCCTCCGAGCGGGCCAAGCCATAGGTCGCCACCAGATCAGAGAAGGTCATGGCCTTTTCCAACATGTCGCGCACCACGGACTTGGGGCGCAGCTCAAACTCCTTGACCCAGGCGTTGGTCTGCGCGAAGGTGTCATAGGCCTGCTCGAGTAGCTCCTCCAAGGGCTTGGGCCAGGTGATGTCCTCGACGATGTTCATGCGATCGGTATAGTCCACGCCCTCGGCCTTAAGGGCCGCGATTTCTTCTCCGCGGCGCTCTTTTTGCTGGGCGATGAGCACCTGGCGGGGATCATCCAGGATGGACTCAAAGACCGAGATGATGTCGAGCGTAAAAGTCTCCGACTCGGGGTCTAGCAGACTCAACGCGGCCAGGGCGAAGGGGGCGAGCGGCTGGTTGAGGGCAAAGTCTCGGGGCATCTCGCGCACCACGTGATAGGGGCGCCCGTAGATGTCAGTGCCCTTCGTGGACTTTTGCACCACGCCGGTGCGCACCAGCCCGCGGAAGAGATCCAGGGCGGTGAGGATGTCCTGGTTCTGCTTGGTGCGGGTGTCGTGGTTGGTGCGCAGCAGGTGCCGCAGGTGCTCATAGGTATCGCCGTGGCGGGCTAGTAGGTTGAGCAACATGGAGTTCGACACCCGGAACTGGCTGGTCAGTTGCTCGGGTTCGGCATTGATGAGGCGCAGGTAAGTCTTCTCCGACCAGGAGACCTCGCCGTCGCGCGGGGACTTCTTGCGGATCTTCTTCAGCGCCTTCGGGTCATCGCCGGCGCGGCGGCGCAGCTTGGCGTTTTCAATCTCGTGCTCTGGGGCTTCTACCACCACGGTGCCCTCGGTGTCGTAGCCCGCGCGGCCGGCGCGGCCGGCGATCTGGTGGAACTCGCGGGACTTGAGGATGCGCTGGCGCTGTCCATCAAACTTGGCCAGGCCCGTCATCAGCACGGTGCGGATGGGCACGTTAATACCCACGCCCAAAGTGTCGGTGCCGCAGATGACCTTGAGCAGGCCCTTTTGCGCCAGGCGCTCCACCAGGCGGCGGTACTTGGGCAGCATGCCCGCGTGGTGCACGCCGATGCCGCGGCGCAGCAGCTTGGAGAGATCCTTGCCGAAGGCCGTGGTGAAACGGAACCCGGCGAGCTCGGCGGCGATGGACTCTTTTTCCTCTGGCGTGATGATCTTGGACAGGGAGGTCAGCGCTTGGGCGCGCTCGGAGGCCTCGCGCTGCGAGAAGTGCACCACGTAGATGGGGGCCTTGCCGGATTGCAAGAGCTCCTCGATGGTCTCGTGGACCGCGGAGAAGGTGTAGGAAAAGTCCAGCGGCACCGGGCGGGTGGTGCCGGCTACTAGGGTGGTGCGGCGCCCGGTGCGCTCAGTCAGATCCTTTTCCAGCCAAGAAGTATCGCCCAGCGTGGCGGACATGAGGAGGAATTGCGCCTTGGGCAGCTCCAACAGGGGCACCTGCCAGGCCCAGCCGCGATCGGGCTCGGAGTAGTAGTGGAACTCGTCCATGACCACCTGGTCAATGTTGGCATCTGCGCCGTCGCGCAGCGCGATATTGGCCACGATCTCCGCGGTGGCCGCGATAATGGGGGCCTGGCCATTGACGGTGGCATCGCCGGTCATCATGCCGACGTTCTCGGCGCCGAAGATGTCACACAGCGCGAAGAATTTCTCGCTGACCAGGGCCTTGATGGGCGCGGTGTAGAAGGTGCGCTGGCCCTGGGCTAGGGCGATGAAGTGGGCGGCGTTGGCCACCATGGACTTGCCAGACCCGGTGGGGGTGGCAAGGATGACGTTGTCGCCGGCGAGGATGCTTAAGCCCGCCTCCTCCTGGGCCGGATAGAGCGTGATGCCACGCTCCCGTGTCCACGCGGTGAAGCTATCCCACACGACCTCGGGGAGGAGGGAAGCAGGGACATCGTCGAGCTCAGGCAGCAGCTGGGAAAGGTTCTTCACGGGTAACCATCCTAGCCGCCCCACCGGTGCTGGGCCTAGGGCTGGCCGGGGGCAGGCGGCTGGGAGGTACTACCGCCCTCGCCCTCGGGCCCGTGTTCTGCCTCCGGGTCCTGCTGGCGGGCGGGAGGCAGCTGGTCCTGGCCGACGCTTTCTTCCCAGTCGTCGATGTCTTCGTGGAGAATCTGATCGCGCCAAGCGCCTTCCTCCTCGACGGCGTTGAGGAAGCGTTCAAACTCCTGGGATAGTTCCTCGGCGGAGGGCAGCGGGCGCTCGCCCGGGGCCACGGCAGTGGGGTGCTCCTCGCGGTAGCGCTCCAGGAAGGCGTCGTACTGCTGCTCGAGCTGGCGGACCACCTCCACGATTTCGCCGGAGTCCTCCAGCTGGTGGGAAACCTGCTGGTTGAAGCGCTCGATGTCGGCCTCCAGGGCGCCCAGCGGCAGCTTGAGGCCCGCGGTGTTGGCCACGGAGTCCAGCAGCCCATAGGTGGCCTCCGGGTAGGAGCTCGCGGCTAAGTAGTGCGGCACGTGTGCGGTATAACCGGCCACGTTGCGGCCCTTCTTGGCTAGGGCGCGCTCGACGAAAAGCTGCGCGGAACCGGGGACAATCATGGTGGAATCGAAGCGGAACATGCGCTCGACCAACCGTGGGCTGTTGCCGTGGGCGGAGATGACGAGCGGGCGCGTATGCGGCGAGGGCGTCGGCGCGGCGTAGACCACCAGGGTGTCCTGGACGTGGAACTTCTCCGCCAAATCAGTCACTGCCTTGGTAAAGGCCTGCCAGCGCAGATCCGGCTCGGGGCCAGATAGCAGCAGGAAGGACTTGCCGGCGCTATCGCGCAGCACCCGCATGTCTAGATCGAGGCTCTCGATTTCCACCGGGCGGTCTTCTGCCAGGGTGGTGGCGGGCCGGCGCGAGCGGTAGTCAATGAGCTCATCGGTGTTAAACGAGGCGATCACGCGGTTTTCTAGGGCCGCCTTGAGGTGATCCGCGCTGGCCTCTACCGCCTGGCCCGCGTCGGCGTACCCGTGCAGGGCAACGACTAGCGTAGGGCCCTTGTCCTGGGCGCGGGCGCCTTCTGCGCCCGCCGCCGTCTCCTGGTCGCAGATGGCTGGGGCAGGATACTCCAGCTCATACATGCGCTGGCCGCTGGATTGTTCATGCATGTGATCCTCCTCAAAGAAGTCCAAACTACCACCTTCAACGGGGCAAAGGGGCCAAATATTCCCTCCGCGCCGCCTGTCCGGCGCCCGCTCGCGCGCGGCCAAGGGTAGCAATGCTACGCCAGTCTAACCACGCGGCGCAGAAGATTGGGGCGCGGGTGCGGCATCGAAAAGCTATGGGGCAACTCTGGGCGCGGGCATGTCGGTGGGGCGTGCACGGGGAGTGAGTGGGGGGGTAGTCTGCGGGGCCCGCGATTTAGAAATGAGTAAGAAACGATCTATTTCGCGCTGGCCTGTGGACAACCTCGGGCCGTTTTGCACACTTCATTGGGCAACGGTGGGGTAGGAGCGCGAAAACTCACAGGCGCGGCGAGCCTCCACTAGCGTGGGGTTGCGCGGGCTGCCACTGTAGGCGCCATGACACACAACACAACAATGACACCAGGTTATCTTTACTCGCTTCTGCCCGGCATGTTCGGGTTCTACCCTCAAGACTCGGTGGTCCTCATGGGCTTCCAACGCCAAGACTCGCAGCTTAGCTTGGGCCCGGTGGCCCGCCTCGACACCGACGACCTCGAATACGAGCTGGAGGCGGCGTTCGATGTCGTCTCCGAAGACCACGACGTCGTCTTCGCCTTCCTCATCACGTCGCGCGAGCCAGCGGAAATTGACTATCTCATCGACGAGCTCTTCTTCTTTGAATCCATCTTTGACCGCGGCATCGACGCCTGCTGGCGCACGCCTGCCGTGACTTTGGGCGAGCCCTACGAGCTGTGCTTCGGGCCTGCCAACTTAGATAGCATTCACGGGGATGGCTGGGTGCAGGGGACAATCCCTTCGATTATCTCGGCGGAGTCCATGCGCCCGTGGATAAACCAAGGCCGGCTCCCGGAGCCTACGCGCGACGATGCCCACGCCCTCTGGTCAGCCCCCAACCCGCACATCACGGCCCACGAGGCCGCCGAAGCGCAGGCCCGCGCGCAGGAGAGCGCCCAGGTGATGCTGGATGCAGTCTGGGGCGATGCCACCCCGGCGGACGCGGAAGCGCTCGACCGTGCAGCCGGGCTGGAGGACTCGCTGCGCGCGGCCCTTGCCGCGGCGGGGCGCCAGGCGGCCGGGCCCACGCCGGGCCTGCTACAGGATTCTGACCTCCTGAGCCAGGCCGCCGAGTGGCTCAGCCGCACCCAGCTGCGCGATGTCGCACTCGCCGCGGTGCTCGATGCCCCGGAGGAGGGTGCGGCCTTGATGGCGGCGGTGGCGCGTACCTTCGACGGCGGGGTGCGCGTCAATGCGCTGGCGCTCTATGCGGCGGCGCAGTCGACGCTGGGCCTGCCGATGCTCGCCGCGGCGGCGCTGAGCACAGCCCTTATGGAATGCCCCACGCACCGCCTCTCGTCGCTGATGTTGGAGACTTACCGCCGGGGGCTGCAGCACCGCGTGCGGGAAATCCTCGACAATGGCTGCGTCGCCGCCCGGAAGGCCTGGCGCGCCGACGTCGAACGCGCCCGCCGGCGCGGCTCGGGCAGCTCCACCGCTGCGGCCTAAATCCTCGCCGGGCTCGAACTGTCAAGCGCGACTATTAGACGCGGCGGGCAGAGTGAGCGCGCTCGCCCAGGTTGCGGGTGAACTCCCAGGCGTCCGCGACGATGGTATGGAGATCCGTGCGGGACGGGTTCCAGCCGAGCTCTTCCTTGATTTTGTCGGAGGAGGCCACGAGCGTTGCCGGGTCGCCGGCGCGCCGGGGCGCTAGCTCCGCGGGGATGGGGTGGCCGGTGACCTCGCGGCAGGCGGCAACGACCTGCTGGACCGAGTAGCCGTCGCCGGAGCCCAGGTTGTAGATCCGGTGGGTGCCGGGCTTATTGGACTCCAGCGCCAAAACGTGGGCGTCAGCCAGATCCCGGATGTGGATGTAGTCACGCACTGCGGTGCCGTCCGGGGTGGGGTAGTCATCGCCGAAGATGAAGATCTTGTCCCGGTGGCCCAACGCGACCTGCAACACCAGGGGGATGAGGTGGGTCTCAATCTCGCGGTTTTCACCAATTGCGCCATAGGCGCCCGCCACGTTGAAGTAGCGCAGGGAGGTAGCCCCCAACCCATAGGCGTTGGCATAGGACTCGATGGCGTAGTCGATGGACAGCTTAGTTGCCCCGTAGGGGTTGGTGGGGCGCGTGGGCATGTCCTCGGTGATGGGGACCTGCTTCGGCTCGCCGTAGGTGGCGGCCGTGGACGAGAAGACCAGGTTCTTTACCTCATTGGCGCGCATGGCCTCCAGCAGGGCCAGCGTGGTCACGAGGTTGTCCTGCCAGTACTCGGCGGGGACCTCCATGGACTCACCGACTAGGGAGCGCGCCGCGAAGTGGATGACGCCGTCGAAGCCGCCTTCACCGAGCACCACCCCGGCCTGGTCCTTGACGTCGCCTTCTACCAGGCGTGCGCCCGCGGGGATGGCCTCGCGGTTGCCGGTGGAGAAATTGTCAATGATGGTGACGTCGTGGCCTGCCTCCATCAGGACTGCGGAGCAGACGCTGCCTACGTATCCGGCGCCGCCGGTGACGAGAATTTTCATCGTGGTCCCTTACTTGCTTTTTATCTCTGAGGCGGTATTTCCGCGGGGGATTTCTGGACAATGCTTATAGGAAAACCATACCGCCGCGGCCCCGGCAAAGATGCAGTGGGGACGCGGCGGTATCTGGTGGCAAGGCCCGCGGGCGCTAGCGGCAGTTGCGTGCAACTAGCAACAGCTGCTGGCGGCGGGGCTAGACGCGGGCGATGCGGATGGCGTGGGCGAGATCGTCGGCGAGTTCGACCGTTTGGCCCTCTGGGTTGGTCAGGGTGATGACGCCACCGTTGTTGACCACGGTGACGCGGGAGCCGATGACCATGCCGGCCTGGCCCAGCTGGCGGAACTGATCGGTATCGACCTGCAGGATCTCGTTGACCTGGACCAGGGTGGCCTCGACGGCCTCACCTTCGGTCAGATCAATGGCGCGCGTGCCCGGATCCAGCTGCGGCTGATCAACGCCCAGATCATCCAGGGCGGGGATGGGGTTGCCGAAGGGGGAGCGGGACGGATCGTCCAGAATCTGCACCAAGCGCTTCTCGACGTCCTCGCTCATGACGTGCTCCCAGCGGCAGGCCTCGTCGTGGACCTGGTTGATGTCAAGGCCGATGATGTCGGTCAGCAGGCGCTCGGCCAGGCGGTGCTTGCGCATGACGGCGGTGGCCAGCTCGCGGCCGGCGGAGGTGAGATCGAGGCTGCGGTCGTTGCGCACGTGCAACAGGCCGTCGCGCTCCATGCGGGCGACGGTCTGCGAGACGGTGGGGCCGGACTGCTCGAGGCGCTCGGCGATGCGGGCGCGCAGCGGAGTGATTCCTTCCTCCTCTAGCTCGTAGATGGTGCGCAGATACATCTCGGTGGTATCGACAAGATCCCTCATGTGCCGACCTTTCTAAAAACTAAAACTCATTCGTTGGTGCCCGTGCCTGCGGCCAAGCCCCCACCGCGATAGGCGGGAAAGTGCACCCAATACATTAGCGCATTTGAGCGGCAGATGCGTTAGGCAGATCCTAATCCCAGAAAACTTTTAATAGGCTAATTCTAAATATGTGGCGTGGATAATCCGCCAGCCCCGCTCGGGGCCGGGGGACCAGGGGAGGCTACAGGGCGTATTCGCGCAGGCGGTCGGCGCGCTGGCCATCGCGCAGCTTGGCCATGACCTCGCGCTCAATCTGGCGCACGCGCTCGCGGGAGAGGCCGAACTTGCGGCCGATCTGGTCGAGTGTGCGCGGCACGCCGTCGTCGAGGCCATAACGCAGGATGATGACGTCCTGCTCGCGCTGCTCCAGGGTGCCAATGACGTCTCGGATGTCGGAGTGGCGCATGGCGGCGATGACCGCCGACTCGGCATCGGCAGCCTCGGCGTCCTCGATGAAGTCACCCAGCGGGGCCTCCTCGTCCGCGCCAACCGGCATATCCAGCGAGACCGGGTCGCGCGACTGGCGCAGCAGCATCTCGATCTTGGACTCCTCGATGCCCGACTCCTCCGACAGCTCCTCGTTCGTGGCCTCGCGCCCCAAGGACTGGTACATCTCGCGTTTGATACGCGAGAGCTTGTTGACCTGCTCCACCAAGTGCACTGGCAGGCGGATGGTGCGGGACTGGTCCGCGGTGCCGCGGGTAATGGCCTGGCGGATCCACCAGGTGGCATAGGTGGAGAACTTAAAGCCCTTGGAGTAATCGAACTTCTCCATGGCGCGGATGAGGCCCAGGTTCCCTTCCTGGATGAGATCCAGCAGGGGCATGCCGCGGCCGGTGTAGCGCTTGGCCAAGGAGACGACCAGGCGCAGGTTGGCCTCCAGCAGGTGGGAGCGGGCCTTCTTGCCGTCGCGGGCCAGGATCTTCAGATCGCGCTTTTCAGCGCGGGTGAGCTTCTCGGCGTTCTTGAGCTTGTACTCCGAATACAGGCCGACCTCGATACGCTGTGCGAGGTCAACTTCGTCCTCCGCCGTCAGCAGGGCGGTCTTGCCGATGCCGTTGAGATAGACGCGGACAAGATCCGCCGAGGGGTTGTCATTGGTCTGGTTGCGGCGTGAGCCGCGGTCAACCTTCTCCTCCGAGGAGGAGTTCGCGCTCTTGTGAGCAGCGGGGGAGGATGTGGTCATTCAAGGCCTCCTAAAAGGGCATCGCCGGTAACCTCTAACACCCCATACAACGAAAGGTGGGCCTAAATAGTTCCCGCTGCCATCAGCTGAGGTTCCGGCTGGTCACCGCCCCCGCCTTTCGGGGGTATCCGACGCCGTGGTGGAGCACAGCGGCGCGGGCTCGGCGCTGCGCAGGGACAGGACTAGATCTCAACCAGCACGGTAAAGGGGCCTTCGTTGACCGAGGAGACCTGCATGTCTGCGCCAAAGCGGCCGGTGGCCACCTCCAGACCCATGTCCCGCAGGTGGGCTACCAGCTTCTCGATGAGCGGCTCGGCTACCGGGCCCGGCGCGGCATCGGACCAGGAGGGCCGCCGGCCCTTGGCAGTGCGGCCATAGAGGGTGAACTGGCTGACCACCAGTACCGGCCCGCCGGCGTCGAGGACGCTAAGCTCGCCGTCGAGCAGGCGCAGGTTGGCGATCTTCTCGGCCATCTTCTTGACCTCGCCCGCCCCGTCCTCATGCGTGACCCCCACCAGGGCCAGCAGGCCGCCGGTGTCAGGGCAGTCGATGGCGCCGATGATCTCGCCGTCAACGCGAACTGCGGCCTGCGATACCCGGGTCAATACTGCGCGCATGTGAGGGTCCTTTCGTGGCTCTTATTTTCGTGGCTTTTACTACAGCCTCTGCCTTCATCCTATCCCCGGCGCCAAAGGATGTGGGCAGGAATCAGAGCCGAAACTTTAGGCGAGGTCTGCGGGCAGGACCAGGCCGTGGCGGATGAGGTCTACCACCGCCGGGACGGCGGCGGCGAGCAGCTCGTCTTCGTCAAAGTCGTTGAAGGCGGCATAGAGCGAGACAACCTCGCCCAGGGGTAGCCCATCCGGGCGCAGGCCGGCCACGATGGCGGCTAGGTGCTCGTCAACCTCGTGCTGCCACCGTGGCCCCTCGGTTCGGGTCAGGCGCAGAACCGCGCGCTCAAAGCCCGGCTCGGATGGCTCGCCTGTGCCGCTGACATGGTCGCTATAGAGGGCCACGTCTTCGCGGGCCAGGCCCTCGCGCACGCTAAAGCGGGACGCGGCAATGTCATCGGCGTCGCGGCCGCGCAACCAGGCGATGCGCTCGAAATACTCCGCGACCTCGGGGCCCAGCGGCTCATCGATGGGCTGGGGCAGGTACTCGGCCAGGATGTCCGAAGGCTCATCGTCGCCGATGCGCTGGATGGCCACGAACCCAAACCCGATGCCATGGACGTCATGGTCGTCAAAATGCTGCAGCCAGCCGTGCGCGCGGGCGCGGCCGGCCTCCGAGCGCAGATCCACGGATTCGTCCTTGAGCCAGGTGGCGACATAGAGCGCCGGGTCGGCCACGTCGCGCTGGATGACCCAGGCGGCCACGCCCTTCTCCGGCAGCCACGCGGCCACGCGCTGCTGCCAGGGGATATCGCCCTGGTGAACCCACGCGGCTAGAAGGTGGGCGCTGCCGCCCGGGGTGAGGTGGTCGACTGCCTGGGAGACCACCAGCTCGGAGGCGGCATCCAGGTTGAGCCCGGAGTCCCGGTAGACGTGGCCGACCTCCGGTAGGCCAACCACAAAGGGCGGGTTGGCCACGATCCGGTCGAAGCGCCGCCCGGCCACTGGCTCAAACCAGGACCCGGTCAGCAACTCGACGCGGTCTGCCGTACCCGCCGCGGCCACGGTGGCGCGGGCCAGATCGATGGCGCGCGGGTGGACATCGGTGGCCGTAATTGAGTCTGCTTGGGCCAGCTGGCCGAGAATCTGCACGCCCGATCCCGTGCCCAGATCCAGTACCTCGCCGGTGGGGGTCGGGGGAATGGACTGCATGAGCGACAGCGAGGCAGCTCCGACCCCCAACACGTGGTCTGGTCCGGGGGTGTGGGCCACCAGCGCGGCGTCGACATCGGAGAAGACCCAGAAGTCGCGCCCGCCGAATTCCACGGGGCGAATATCCAGCGCGATGCGCAGGGCCCCACCGTCTGCGTCGGCACCCGCGGCCCCGGCGGGGATGGCCACGGCGGCATCGACAAGCTTGAGAGCTAAGGCCTGGCCGGTGGCGCGCTCGAGCTCGGCCGGGGAGACCGGGTGGTGCAGGATGAAGGCGCGAATGAGGATGTCCAGGCG